>NZ_CP014517.1:1398928-1723571 GCF_001577265.1 Variovorax sp. PAMC 28711
CGAATTCGCGGCGGCGCACGAAATCGTTGCGCTGCCGCCGCTCGATCATTTCCTTGAGCGCTTCACGGCTGTAACCGCCGTTGTCCGCCGCAGCCGGGTCGGAGTCCTGCTCGTCGAGTTCGGACCAGTCCTTCAGCGGATTGCGGACGAACTTCGCCACCTTGGAAAACAGACGACTGGGTTCTTCCTTGGCCATTCGGGTGTGCGGGAGGGGCGGGTCTGGGCAGGTGGCGGTTGGTGGGGATCAGTCGCCGAACATCTTCTGCTTGAGCTCGCGCCGTTGCTGCGCTTCGAGCGACAGCGTGGCGGTCGGGCGCGCCAGCAGGCGGCCGACGCCGATCGGCTCGCCGGTCTCGTCGCAGTAGCCGTAGTCGCCGGCGTCGATGCGCTGGATCGATTGCTCGATCTTCTTCAGCAGCTTGCGTTCGCGATCGCGCGTCCGCAGTTCAAGCGCGTGCTCTTCTTCGATGGTGGCGCGGTCGGCCGGATCGGGCACGACGACGGTGTCTTCGCGCAGGTGCTCGGTGGTTTCACCGGCGTTTTCCAGAATGCCGCGCTTCAGCTCGATCAGCTTCAGGCGAAAGAACGCCATCTGCTTGTCGTTCATGTACTCCGAATCGGGCATCGCGATGACTTCGGCATCGACCAGTTCCTGGGCCGTCTTGGTCTTCCAGTTGTTGGCGAGCTTCGGGTCTTTCTTGACGGCCACGTGCGGCGGCGGCACCAGTGCGGTCGACACGATCTGCGTGAAGCTGGACTTCGCAGCGGTCGACGCGATGGATTGCGGCATCGACGGCACGGTGAGTTGCGACAGGCGCGACACCCGACCTCCGCGCGCCGGCACCGGCGTCGCGGGGATGGAGGTGATCGGTGTAGGTGTCGCCGGGGCGGGAGAAGTGGCGGCAGCCGTTTTTTTCATGGGAATCGCAGGAGATTTGGAAGGAGGGGGCGGGGGGGCGGATTTGACGGCCTTGGCCGGTGAAACCTTTTTCGCCGCAGGCGCAGCCTTCTTGGCGGCCGGCGCCTTGGCGGCGGCTTTCGAAGCGGGCTTGGCCTGAACGGCAGGTTTCTTCACGGTGGCTGGATCCTTCGACGAACTGGAACGCGCTGTCACGGGTATCTCCTCCCATGGGAACCGCTCCGGGTTTATCGACCTCGCGGGCTCCACGTTGTCAGGGTGCTCGCCCCCGGCAGCTCAGGGGTTATACCTCTGAAATCCAGCCGAAAACGCGCGCTTTCCTGCGCCAAAAGCCGTATCTCGCCCCTTGGAGGGCAAGGCATGGCGCCGGAACAGGCGCGCGATTGTATATAGAGAAGTCGAAAGGATGGGGCGACTGTGGGGCGGTCGTGTCAAACAAGGCACTGATCGAGGCCTTGCTCGAGGATTTCGCGCGGCATGTCGATGCCGATGAACACCATGCGGCTCTCGCGCGCTTCCTCGGCGCCCCAGGCCGGCCCGAGATCGCTGCCCATCAGCTGGTGCACCCCTTGGAAGATCACCTTGCGCTCGGTGCCCTTCATATTGAGCACACCCTTGTAGCGCAGCATGCGCGGGCCGTAGATATTGACGATGGCGCCGAGGAAGTCTTCGAGCTTGGCCGGATCGAACGCCCGATCGGTCTTGTAGACGAAGCTTTTGACGTCGTCGTCGGTGTGATGGTGGTGGCCGCCTTCACCATCCGCGCCGTGTGCATGCGACGGATGGTCGCAGTGCTCGCCGTGCGCATGGTCGTGGCCGGCGTGGTCGTCTTCCTTCAGGAAGTCCGGGTCGATGTCGAGCTTGGCGTTCAGGTTGAAGCCACGCAGGTCGAACACGCTGGTGAGCGGCACCTCGCCGAAATGCACCTTCTGCTGCGGTGCGCGCGGGTTCATGTGCTTCAGGCGATGGATGAGCGCGTCGGTCTCTTCGGCCGACACCAGCTCGCTCTTGCTGATGAAAATCTGATCGGCGAAGCCCACCTGACGGCGCGCTTCCTGGCGGTCGTTGAGTTGCTGCGGCGCGTGCTTGGCGTCGACCAGCGTGAGGATCGAGTCGAGCAGATAGCTCTCGGCGATCTCGTCGTCCATGAAGAAGGTTTGCGCCACTGGGCCGGGATCGGCCAGGCCGGTGGTCTCGATCACTACGCGATCGAAGTCGAGCAGGCCCTTGCGCTTCTTGGCGGCCAGCATCTGCAGCGCCTCGCGCAGGTCCTCCCGGATGGTGCAGCAGATGCAGCCGTTGCTCATCTGGACGATCTGCTCCTTGCTTTCGGTCACCAGGATGTCGCTGTCGATGTTTTCTTCGCCGAACTCGTTCTCGATGACCGCGATCTTCTGGCCGTGGGCCTCGGTCAGGATGCGCTTGAGCAGCGTGGTTTTGCCCGAGCCGAGGAAGCCGGTGAGGATGGTGGCGGGAATGAGGGCCATGACGTAGCTCCGGGAGAGGAAACAGGAAAACAGGAAAGGGCCGGAAGTTTAGGCCGCAACAAGAACCCTTATTTGCGCACGACCACCAGCCCCTTCAAGTACTCTCCTTCGGGAAATTCGATGGTCATCGGGTGGTCGGGCGCGGCGCCGAGCCGTTCGCTGATGTAGCCGTCGACGCCCGCATCCAGCCCCGCACCGGCCACGATCTTGTGGAACAGGTCGGCACCGATGCCGCCCGAGCAGCTGAACGTGAACAGCACGCCGCCCGGCTCCAGCAGCTTGAGCGCGAGGCGGTTGATGTCCTTGTAGGCGCGCGCGGCGCGCTCGGCATGCGCTGCCGTGGGCGCGAACTTCGGCGGGTCGAGCACGATCGCGTCGAAGGTGCGGCCTTCTTCGATGAAGCGGCGCAGAGATGCGTTGACATCCGCATCGAGAAAATCGCAGGCAACGCTCTCGAACCCGTTGAGTGCGACGTGCGCTTTCGCGCGCTCCAGCGCGAGCAGCGACGAATCGATCGACGTCAGCGTCGCGCCTTCGAGCGCGCCGGCCGCCTTGAGCCCCGCGAGCGCCGCGACCGTGAAGCCGCCGGTGTAGCAAAAGCAGTTGAGCAAGCGGCGAAATCGGCGGTGCTGTGCGATCTCGGCGAAGCGCTTGCGGCTGTCGCGCTGGTCGAGGTAGAAGCCGGTCTTGTGGCCGGTCGCGATGTCGAGCGTGAGCTGCCAGTCGTGCTCGCGGATCGCGATCTCGGTCGGCCCGTCCCCGCGCAGCCAGCCGGTGACCGGCTTCAGCCCTTCGCGCTCGCGCCCGCTCGCATCGGAGCGTTCGTAGAGCTGCGTGAGCCCGGTCGCGGCCAGCAGCGCATCGGCCAGCACGTCTTTCCAGCGCTCGACGCCGGCAGCGCCGAATTGCGCGACCAGCGTGTCGCCGTAGCGGTCGACGATCAGCCCCGGCAGCCCGTCGGCCTCGCCGTGCACGAGGCGGATGCCGTCGCTCTGCAGGTCGAAATACCGCCGCGCGTCGACAGCGCGCGTGCAGAGCGCCGCGAGAAACGCCGCGTCGATGCGCTGCGGCTCGACGAAGCTCCATGCACGCGCACGAATCTGCGACGTCGGGCTGAACGCCGCCCACGCCAGGAACTCGCCGTCGTGCGATTCCACGCGCACCGTTTCGCCGGAATCGGCGCCACCGCGTGCGATGGCGGATTCGAAGACCCAGGGATGGCGTCGCAGCAGGGATTTTTCCTTGCCGGGCTTGAGGCGGAGGGTTTTCATTGGTTGATGTCTTTGACTTTGGCCCGGGGATGGAACGCGTCGTAGGTCTTGGCCAGATGCTGGAAATCGAGCCGGGTGTAGACCTGCGTCGTCGTGATGTTGGCGTGGCCCAGCAGTTCCTGCACCGCGCGCAGGTCGCTGCTGGACTGCAGGACGTGGCTCGCGAACGAGTGCCGCAGCATGTGCGGATGCACCGGCGCCGCGAGGCCGGCTTTCAGGCTGCGGTCGCGCAACAGCTTCCAGACCGCCTGGGCCGACATGCGCCGGCCTTTCGCGTTCAGGAACAGCGCCACGTCGTCGTGCGTGCCGCGCAACGCGAGCCATTCGCCCAGCGCCGCAGCGGCCTTGCTGCCGACCGGCACGCTGCGCCGCTTGCTGCCCTTGCCGAGCACGCTGGCCTCCAACGCGTCGAGGTCGACCCAGCCTTGCGCGGTGGCGCTGGCACGCGCGTCGAGCCCCGTCAGCTCGCTCACGCGCAGGCCGCAGCCATAAAGCAGCTCGACGATCGCGCGGTCGCGTGCTTCGGTTCGGGGGTCGGCGGCGGCATCGCGGTGCTCGGCCAGCTGCACCGCGTCGTCGACCGGCAGCGCCTTCGGCAACGGTCGGCCGGCCTTGGGCGCCTTCACGTCCTGCACCGGGTTGCCGGGCACCAGGCCTTCATTGCCGAGCCAGCGAAAAAAGCTGCGCCAGCACGACAGCACCAGCGCGATGCCGCGCGGCTCGCGCCCGGCGCCGTGCATCTGCGCCATCCAGCGCCGCACGTTCGCGGGCTGCACCTTGTCGAACGCGAGGCCGGCTTCGGTCGCCTTCTCTTGCAGCGCCTGCAAATGGATCGCGTAGATGTCGACCGTGCGCGCCGCGAGCCGGCGCTCCACGCGCACATGCGCGAGGTATTTCTCGACCAGCGCGCTGTCAGTGCAAGTAGCCATGGCCCGCATTGTTGATGATGGCCAGCGGCTCGCGCAACGCACCCTTGAACGCCATGCCCCAGCGCGTCCAGCAGGACGATGGCGCAGCCGCGTATTGAACGTCGAATGCGCGGTCGAAACCGCTCGCCCGCACGAGCCGCTCGACGCGCCATAGGTGGTACGGCTCCGACACGACGATCACGCGCTTCACGCCCGCGGCCTGCAGCATCGGAAGCGAGAGCGAAAGGTTCTGGCGAGTCGACTGGGAAGCGCGCTCCAGCACCATCGGCCCGGTGTAGCCGGCCTGCTGTGCATGCGTCTGCATCACCTCGGCTTCGATGCGTCCGTCTTCCCGGTCGACGCCGCCAGAGAACACGAGCCGGGGCACGCGGCCCGCCTGCGCGAGCGCCAATGCCGCGTCGACGCGGCCGGTCAGGCAGGGATTGGGGCGACCGTGCAGGTACGCGCGGTTGCCCAGCACCAGCGCCGCATCAGCGTTTCGAAGCGGCGGATTCGCGAGTCGTTCGGCCGCGGTGCGCCACACCATGAGCCAGATCGCGGCGTACCCCACGACACCGGCCGCCAGCGCCGCCAGTGCCCAGCGGCGCAAGGACCGACTCAAGGCCGCAGCCGCGACAGCGCGCCCGAGGCCAGTTCGGCAATGCGTTCCAGGAAGTCGGTGCCCATCTCGGCGTTGAAACGCGCGGCATCGGGCGACGCGAGGATCAGCAGGCCGAAGGCCGGTGCCTCGGGCTCGGGGCGCAGCGGGATCAGCGCAATCGACATCGCGGCGCGCGCGTCGCCCAGCCAGTTGGCCGCTTCGAAGCCCGAGTTGAGGCCGCAGTACGGTGAGGTCAGCGAGGTGGCGAGCGCCTTCACGTCGTCGCTCACCCACTGTGCATAGGCCTCGTTGAGGTAGCTGGCTTCACAGTCCCACACCTTGATCGCGACTTGCGGCACGAGAAAGATCGATTCCAACTGGTCGACGATCTGGTAGGGCAGGCCGCGCGGGTCGCGCGTGGTCAGCAGGCCGCTCGTCCAGCGCTGCAGGCGGTCGGCGGTCACCACGTTCTCGGTACCGTGGCGAACCATGTCCATCAGGCGATGTTCCAGCGCCTTGATCTTCTCGCGCAGCATCTCGGCCTGGCGCTCCTGCAGGCTCACGGCGCGGTTGCCGTGCGGGCTCGTGAGCTGTACCTGCGACAGCAACTGCGCGTGACGCTCGAAGAAATCGGGCGTGTTGGCGAGGTAGTTGGCGATGTCGTCTTCGGTGATCGGGTTCATGGCGTCGTTGATGTCTTGGGGCATGGTGTGTCTTGGTTCAGGGCAGGTCGGGCACATCGATATGGCCCTCGAAAACGGTAGTGGCCGGGCCGGTCATGAACACAGGGGTTCCTTCGCCTGCCCATTCGATGGTGAGCACGCCGCCGTGCGTCTGCACGTCGACCCGCGCATCCAGCAGGCCGAGGCGAATGCCGGCAACCACCGCGGCGCAGGCGCCCGTGCCGCACGCCAGCGTTTCGCCGGCGCCGCGTTCGTACACGCGCAGCGCGATGTGCGCGCGGGACCGCACTTGCATGAAGCCGGCGTTGACGCGCTGCGGAAAGCGCGGATGGTGTTCGATCAGCGGGCCCTGCGTGGCCACCGGCGCGGCTTCGGCGTCGGCCACGATCTGCACCGCATGCGGGTTGCCCATCGACAGCACCGCGACAGAAACGATCGCGCTTTCTGCCCGCGTGCCGAGCGCCAGGTGCCACTGGGACCATGACCCCTCGTCCGTCACCGGCGTCAGGCCGGCGGTATCGAACGGCACGCGCTCGGGCTCGAACACCGGCGCGCCCATGTCGACCGTGACGCGACCGTCGGCACCCATGCGCGGCGCGATCACGCCGGCCAGCGTCTGGACGCGAACCTGTTCCTTGTCGGTCAGCCCGTGCTCGCGCACATAGCGCATGAAGCAGCGCGCGCCATTGCCGCACTGCTCCACCTCGCCGCCGTCGGCGTTATGGATCACGTACTGGAAATCGATGCCGTCGGCCGGCGACGGACGCACGGTGAGGATCTGGTCGGCGCCCACGCCGAAATGGCGGTCGCCGAGAAACCGGTATTGCGCCGCGCTCAGGCCGAGCGAGCCGCGCGTTTCGTCGAGCACGACGAAGTCGTTGCCGGCGCCTTGCATCTTGGTAAAGCGGATTCGCATCCGCGGATTATCCGCGGCCGGCCACTTCAGGGAGCGATCAGCGCGCCAAGGTCTCGTGCAGCGCCGGAGGACTCCCGCTGCAGATGCGCCACGATGCTGCGCCGATCGGCTTCGGTACGCTGCTGCGAAAGAAAACGCTTGCCGACGAGCTCGCTGAGATCGATCTCAAAGCCAATCAACTGGGCCGCCATCTCGTCGACGAACGACCCCGGCGCTTCCGCGAGCGACCATGGCCGATCGCGCCGCGCCTCCTGTTGCGCGGTCAGCGCGGCCAGATGAGTGACCACCCAGTCGGCGGAATCGACGAAGCGGATGCGGCCCCGGGCCTGTACGACCACGTAGTTCCAGCTCGGCGCCACCCGCCCGCTGCGCTGGCCGTTCACATACCAGCGAGGGGAAACATAGGCGTCGGGCCCGCGAAAGATGGCGGTCATTTCCGTCCCTTGCGGCGTCCCGGTGGCCAGCGGATGGTGGCGGGCCACATGTCCGCGCAGTCGACCGCGCGGGCCGCCCGCCGCAAATTCAAGCGGCAGCAGCTCGACGGCAGGCCCAGACGCGCAGGCGCTGACCAGGGTCGCGAGCGGGTGCCTCCCGATCAGGGCCTGCAGTTCGTGCCCGGCGGTGATGGCAAAGAGCGATTGGATGTGCATGGATGTGAGTTCGGCGATGAGGCCAGCGATTCTGTCCGGAGAGTTTCTCCCGGCAGGCGGTCGAGGTCTTGAAAGTTCCGGCCACCCAGCGCACCCGTGCCCGTCACGCTATCCGACGATCGGCGCTTCCCGCGGGAGCGACGGCGTGAAGCCGCCAAAACGGCGGAACTCGCGCGTCATGTGCGCCTGATCCGAGAAGCCGGCTTCGAAAGCGAGCGCACCCAGCGTGTCGACGTCACCCGCTTTCAAGAGCCTCATGGCACGCTGAAAACGCACAATCCCGGCGAGACAGCGCAAAGGGAGGCCGGCGGCAGCCAGGACGTCACGTCGCAACGTACGGGACGCGACACCGTCCTGCGCGGATTGCAGGCGCGCCTCGGGCGGGGCCGCCTGCACGACTTCGATCGCGGCCATTGCACGTGCGTGCCCGGCGCCCGGTCGCGCACGAGCGCTCGCGGCACGAACTGCGGCCACCAGCGCATCGCGGAGGTCAGGCACGGTGGGCGCTTTGAGGATCGAATCCGCATCGATGCCGGTTTGACGCACCACCTCCCGGCCGACCAGCACCCGGTTGCGCAACGCAGCCGGATCGACGCGGAGACAGGCACCACCCCAGCCGATCCGGAAGCGCACGCCCAGACTGATCTGTCCGGCGCGCGCAACCATCGTGCCCGGCACGTCGCAGGGCCCGGCCAATGCGAGCCAAACTCCGGAGAGCGCGCCATCTTCGGTTGGAAGGCAATGCGCGACCAGATCCATACGACCGTCCGGCAGGACCCACTGAGGTTGGGAACTGGCCGACCGATAACACCACAGTGCTTCGACGTGCCCATCGTCCAACGGACCGCGTGGGAGTTCTTCGTAGGGTGCGCGCGCGGCCGCTGGGTTCATGGTCCGCAATGGTAAGCATCCGGCTCGGCCGACGCGCACCGAACACGGTCGCAACCGCCGACTTCAGCCGTCAGCGCAGAGTTGCCAACAAGGTCCGTGCGAATTCGACGATCGAGGTCACGGCGCCACCCTTGGACGAGACGCCTGCCGTTCGGGGCCACTGCCCGCCGGCCGTGCGTCGCGAAGCCAGCACGCCGACCAAGCCTTGAATGTCCGAGCCGGACAGCCCGCTGTCGCGGCAAACGCGAACCAAATTTGTCGAATGGAGCATGGTGAACTCAGGCAAAACAAAGTCTTGATGCAGGCAGATACGCGGCGCTTCAGCAGCTGGATTCACGGGCCAGCAAGAGTCAGCGTGTGACAAGGGTCAGGCGGATTTCTCGAGCCGCCTCGCCAGGAAATCCAGGAAACACACGATGCGCCCTGCCAGTTGGGTATTCCGGTAGTAGACGGCGTTGACCGGCTGCCGCCCATCCACCGTTTCCTTTGCCAGCACCTGCACCAGATCACCGTGTTCCCGATCGGCGCCGGTCATGAAGTCCGACAGGCATGCCAAACCGGCGCCCTGCAACGCAAGGTGCCGCAGCGTTTCGCCGCTCGACGCCCGGATGGAGGGCGCGATGTGCCACTCGTCGCCGTGCGCGCCGCGCAGCGGCCAGCGATTCAACGCCTCGGGCTGGTTGAAGCCGAGCAGCGCGTGCTGCGCCAGGTCGGCCACGCGCTTCGGCTTGCCATGCTCGGCCAGGTACGCCGGGCTCGCGAGGATGCGCAGCCGGCTGGTGCACAGCGGGCGCGCATGCAGCGTGGAGTCGCGCAGTGCGCCGATGCGGATCGCGATGTCGGTGCGCCGCGCCAGCAGATCGATGTTGAGCTCGTCGGTGTCGAGCTCCAGCGTGATCTGCGGATAGGCCTGGCGGAACGCGGGCACCAGCGGCACGATGGCATGCAGCATGAACGGCGTGGCGGCGTTCACGCGCAGCAGGCCCGACGGTTGCCGGCGGCGCGCGGCGATCTGCTCTTCGGCGTCATCGATCGACGCGAGGATCGCCCGGGTGTGCGCGAGAAAGGTCGCGCCCTCTTCCGTCAGCGCGATGCGGCGGGTGGTGCGGCGCAGCAGCGTCGTGTCGAGCTTCTTCTCCAGCCGACCGAGCGCGCGGCTGACGCCGGAGACGGTCTGGCCCAGCTGGTCGGCAGCGGCGGTGATGGAGCCGGTGCCGACCACGGCGGCGAACGCCTGCAGTTCTTCGAGGGTGGTCTTCATGACTGTTGATTCTGAATCAACAGTCTTTGACCCACTACGGGGTTTTTCTGCAAGGAAGATCGGCCGACACTCCGGGCAACTTCCACGGAGCGCATTCCATGCCCATCGCCCTTCTCGCGCTGACCCTCAGCGCCTTCGCCATCGGCACGACCGAGTTCGTGATCGTCGGCCTGCTGCCCACTGTGGCGGCCGACCTCGGCATCAGCCTGCCTTCCGCGGGCCTGCTGGTCAGCCTCTACGCGCTGGGCGTGGCCATCGGCGCGCCGGTGCTGACGGCGCTCACCGGCCGCGTGCCGCGCAAGGCGCTGCTGCTCGGCCTGATGGCGCTCTTCACCGTCGGCAACCTGCTGGCCTGGCAAGCGCCGAGCTACGAGACGCTGGTCGCGGCGCGCGTGCTCACCGGCCTCGCGCACGGCGTGTTCTTCTCGATCGGATCGACCCTCGCGACCGGCCTGGTGCCCAAGGAGAAGGCGGCGAGCGCCATCGCGATCATGTTCACCGGGCTCACGGTGGCGCTGGTGACGGGTGTGCCGCTCGGCACCTTCATCGGCCAGCACTTCGGCTGGCGCGAGACCTTCCTCGCCGTCTCGGCGTTGGGCGTGATCGCGTTCATCGGCAGCTGGCTCTTCGTGCCCAAGAACATCCGCCACGCACCGCCCGCATCGCTGGCGCAACAGGCCAGAGTGCTGGCCGAGCCGCGACTGTTGCTGGTGTATGCCAAGACGGCGATCGGCTACGGAGGCTCGTTCATCCCGTTCACTTTTCTCGTACCGATCCTCACCGACGTGTCGGGCTTCAGCGCCGGCGCGGTCGGCTGGGTGATGCTGGTCTACGGCCTCTCGGTGGCGGCGGGCAACCTCTGGGGCGGCAAGCTGGCCGACCGGCTGGGCCCGATCCCCGCGCTGAAAATCATCTTCGCGTTACTCGCCGCCGTGCTGCTGGTGTTCCAGTTCACCGCGCCGCACAAGTGGCTGGCGCTCGCCACGGTGATGGCCTGGGGCGCGGTCGCCTTCGGCAACGTGCCGGGCCTGCAGGTCTACGTCGTGAAGCAGGCGGAGCGCTTCGCGCCGCAGGCGGTCGACGTGGCCTCGGGCCTCAACATCGCGGCGTTCAATCTCGGCATCGCCGGTGCGGCCTGGGCCGGTGGACTGATCGTCACCCACCTCGGCCTGATTCACACGCCATGGATCGGCGCGTTGGTGGTGCTGGTCTCGCTCGCCCTCACGCAATGGAGCGGAAAACTCGACCACCGCAACGGCATTCCCGTACGCACCGACGGCGCGATTCCGGTCGGCCACTGACCACTTTTCAAAGGACAACGACACCATGAACACGAACACCCTCCCCGCCTTCGGCCTCGGCACCTTCCGCCTCAAGGACCAGGTCGTCATCGACTCGGTCAGCACCGCCCTCGAACTGGGTTACCGCCTCATCGACACCGCGCAAATTTATGGCAACGAAGCCGAGGTCGGCCAGGCCATCGACGAGAGCGGTGTGCCGCGCGACGATCTCTTCATCACCACCAAGATCTGGACCGCGAACTACGCGAAGGACAAGCTGGTGCCGAGCCTGAAGGAGAGCCTCGCCAAACTGCGCACCGATCACGTCGACCTCACGCTGATCCACTGGCCGTCGCCGAAGAACGCGGTGCCGGTCGCCGAGTTCATGGGCGTGCTGGCCGACGCAAAGGCGCAGGGGCTGACCCGGCAGATCGGCGTGTCGAACTTCACCGTCGCGCTGATGAAGGAAGCCATCGCAGCGGTCGGCGCCGACGCCATTGCCACCAACCAGGTCGAACTGCATCCGTACCTGCAGAACCGCACGGTCGCGGAGTTCGCACAATCGCAGGGCATCCGCATCACCTCCTACATGACGCTCGCGTACGGCAAGGTTCTGCACGACCCGGTGATCGAAGCCATTGCCGCTGCGCACGGCGCCACCACCGCGCAGGTCGCGCTGGCCTGGGCCATGCAGCTCGGCTATGCCGTGATTCCGTCGTCGACCCGACGCCAAAACCTCGCCGGCAACCTGAAGGCCCAGACGCTGAAATTGAGCGATGTGGAAATGGCGCAGGTCGCAGCGCTCGATCGCGGCGAGCGCCTCACGAGCCCGGAGAGCCTCGCACCGGCCTGGGACTGATGGCACGGGCAACGCCAAGCGCCGACATCCATCTGCCCACAACGCGCGTACTGGAATGGCGGAGTGGCGGCGTGCGCAAAAGCGCTTGTCCTACTGCGAGGTCACGCCGGCCTGTCAGGCTGGCGCCTTGAATCCACACCATCCATCCAGGAGCTCATCATGAACAAAGTACTCGCAGCATTGCTTACCGGTCTCTTCGCCGTCGGCGTCTATGCCCAATCCAGCCCGCCGGGCGTCGCCGTGCCACCGAACACCCCGGGCGTCGCGGGGGACCGCGCCACCGCAGCTGGCGAAATGCGCAAGGACCGTCGTCCGGCCGGTATCGCGAAACCACGTTCGGGCGACCGGCCGATGGTGGCCGAAGGCGGCGCAGTGGGCGCAGACAAAGCCGCGGTCGCCGGCGAAATGCGTGCAGAAACGCGCGACGAGCGCCGCCCTGGCAAGCGTCCGTCGATGCAAGGCGGCACGCCGAAGTAATCTGACTTAAGTCAGTACGCCGGCACGCGCCACCACGCGGCCGGCGGCAATCACCAACTTGCGCACCGGTCGCTCCACGACCGCGTGCGCATTTGTTTGTGCGTCGACCAGAACCAGATCGGCGCGGTCGCCGGGCACGAGCCCGTAGTCAGCGAAGCCGCACCCGCGGGCGCCTGCATACGTCACACAATCCAGCGCCACGGCCAACTCGTCGTCGCGGCGCAGGTTGTAGCGCAGGCCGATCAGCATGGCGCGCTCCAGCATGTCGGGCTTGCCGTAGGGCGTCCAGGTGTCGCGGATGCCGTCGTTGCCGCCGAGCACGGTCACCCCCGCCTGTCGACACACCATGAGCGGCGGCACGCTGCGTGATGGCGGGGCGCTGGTGATGAGCACCACGCCGAGCGCGGCCATGCGTGCGAGCAGCGCGTCACGCTCCAGCGCCGCCAGATCGCCGAGGCAAAAGCCGTGGCTGATCGCGACCTTGCCCTGCATGCCGAGCGCTTCGGTCCGGTCGAGGATCAGGCCCAGCGAGAAGGCACCCATCGCGCCGGGTTCGTGCAAGTGGATGTCGAGCGGCTTGCCGTGGCGTTCCGCGATGCCGAAGAGCACGTCGAGCGAGCGCACCGGATCGCCGTCGATCGCGCACGGGTCGAGTCCGCCCAGCACGTCGGCGCCCTGTGCCAGTGCGGCGTCGAGCAGTGCCGCCGTTCCATCGCGCAGCAGCAAGCCAGACTGCGGAAACGCGACGATCTGGATTTCCTGCACATCGCGCATCGCGTCGCGCGTGCGCAAGGTGCCTTCGAGGTGTTGCAGGCCGGCCTGCGTATCGATGTCGACATGCGTGCGAATCCGCGTGGTGCCGAGCGCGAGAAACGCTTTGGCCAGCGCGAGCGATTGCGCGCCCGCATCGTGTCCGCTTGCATGGCGAAACGCGCGTTCGTTGTCGATGCGATCGGTCAGTTGCGCGCCGACGGAATTCGCGTACCAGTCGAGGCCCCACATCGTCTTGTCCAGGTGCGTGTGACCTTCGACGAGACCGGGCAGCAGCAGCGCGCCGCCACCCTCTTCGATCGGCGTATCAGGCGGTGCGGGCAGCGCGGGGCCGACGGCAGCGATGCGCCCGTCTCGCACCCATACATCGACTGCTGCGGCACCGGCCGGGCGAACATTGCGAAGCAACAGTGCGTTGGAAATCATGGCTACACCACGTGAAGTCGAAAGTCGTCGAAGGGTTCTGCCCGCGTGAGGCGCATGTGCGCGATCACCTCCTGACAGGACTCGCTCACGATGCGCCGCATGCCGGCCTCCGCGGCATCGGCATCGCCGGCGCGAATGGCCGCCAGCAAGCGCTCGTAGCCCTGCAGGCTTTCGATGCGCCGTGCCGCGCGCTCGTAGTCGAGTGGCTTGCTGTGCACCCACAGCATCTGCCAGATGGCGTCGTGCGGCAAGTTGCGATAGGTCGATGCGAGCTGCCGGTTGCCGCAATGCAGGATCAGCCCCGTGCCCATGCGGCCCACGGCCTTGACGAACTCGACGAGCGAGGTGTCGTCCTCGCCGGCGAGCTGCCTCAACTCGTCCAGCCGAGCATCGAGCGTCTCGAACGCCGCCGCATCGGGCCGGCTGGCCAGGTAGCGCGCGGCCAGGCCCATCATCGTGCCGCGGATGTTGAAGATGTCGACGACATCGTTCAGCACGAGATGCACGACAAAGGCCCCACGCCGCGGCGAGATTTCGACGAGGCCCTGCTTGTCGAGTTCGCGCAGTGCATCGCGCACCGGGCCGCGGCTCACTGAAAACAGATCGGCGATCGCCTGCTCGCCGATGCGCTCGCCCGGCGCGAATTTCCCCTGGAGGATGGCCTGGCCGAGGTGTTGCGCGATCTGTTCCGCGGGCGTGACGGTGGTCAGCCGGATCGGGCGCAAGGCCCCAGGCTTGTCGGCGGAAACGGAGGACGAAAAGAGCGCAGACATGTCAACTTGGCGACGGGGGATAACCCGATTGTGAGTGTCAAACCTCGCTTGTAAATTGGGGTTTGTTATTTTGTTAACAATTCACCTCGATTTTGGGATGGATTGCGCAAAGCTAACCACAAGGGTTTTCCAATGTCCTGGCGTGCGAGTGTCGAAGAGCTGAATCACCGCCGCGCTCTCGTGGCGCGCATGGGTGCACCCGAGAAGGTCGAACGCCAGCGCGCTGCGGGCAAGCTCAATGTGCGTGAGCGCATCGACCTGCTGCTGGACGAGGGCTCGTTCCGCGAAATCGGCTCCATCACCGGCCGCGCGCAGTACGACGCCGACGGCAAGCTGGTCGACCTCGCCTCCTCCAACTTCATCTTCGGGAGCGGCCGCATCGACGCGCGGCCCGTGGTCGTCGCGGCCGACGATTTCACCGTGCGCGGCGGCGCGGCCGATGGCTCGACAGGCGGCAAGATGTCGGCGTCCGAGCAGATGGCCTGCGAGCTGCGCATGCCACTGGTGCGGCTCATCGACGGCGGCGGCGGCTCGATCCGCACCGTCGAGGAACTCGGTCGCACCTACGTGCCCGCCAACCCCGCCTGGGAATGGGTGGTGCGCAATCTCGAAACGGTGCCGGTGGCGTCGCTGGTGCTCGGCTCGATCGGCGGCTTCGCCTCGGCGCGCGCGGTGGCGAGCCACTACTCGGTGATGGTGCGCGGCACCACGCACATGTTCATCGCCGGCCCGGCGGTCGTCACCCGGACCGGTGACACCTACACCAAGGACGAGCTGGGCTCGCCCGAGCTGCATGCGAAAGCCGGCGCGGTGGACGACATTGCCGACAGCGAAGCCGATGCGATGGCACGGGCCGCGCGCTTTCTTTCTTACCTGCCGGGGTCGGTCTACGAACTGCCGCCGCGCGGACCGTGCAGCGACCCGGTGGACCGCTGTGACGATCACCTCATCGACATCGTGCCGACCGACCGCCGCAAGGTCTACAAGATGCGAGAGATCCTCGCGAAGACGCTCGATGAGGGCAGCTTCTTCGAGATGGGTTCGCGCTTTGGCCGCTCGGCCATCACCGGCCTCGCGCGGCTCGACGGCTACCCGGTCGCGGTCTTCGCAAGCGACCCGTACCACTACGGCGGCGCCTGGACGGCCGACACGGCGCAGAAGGTGAAGCGCTTCGTCGACATGGCCGAGACCTTCCACCTGCCGGTGGTGCACTTTGTCGACATCCCGGGCTTCCTCATCGGGCTCGAAGCCGAACAGGCCGCCACCATCCGCCATGGCGCCAGCGTGCTCAGCGCAATCTACCAGGCCACCGTGCCGTGGTGCTCGATTCTCGTGCGCAAGGTGTTCGGCGTGGCCGGCGCGGCGCACAGCAACGCCACGCGCTTTCGCTATCGCTATGCGTGGCCGTCGGGCGACTGGGGCTCGATCCCGCTCGAAGGCGGCATCGAGGCCGCCTACCGCAGCGACATCGCGGCCTCGCCCGATCCGGCCGCGGCGCTCGCCGAAATCACCGCGCGGCTCGAAGCCGTGCGCTCGCCGTTTCGCACCTCCGAGGCGTTCGGCGTCGAGGAAATCATCGACCCGCGCCAGACACGTCCGCTGCTCTGCGAGTTCGCCGAAAACGCGCAGCGCCTGCTGCGCCCCGAACCCACGCGCGTGCAATACCGCCCCTGACGGCCATGGCGATGAACGAACCCCTGCTGGCCCTGCGCGACGTGACGATCGCGTTTCGCACCTCGCTCGGCGAGCTGCCGGTGACGCGCAAGGTGGCGTTCGAGATCGGCCGCGGCGAGCGCGTCGGCCTGGTCGGCGAAAGCGGCTGTGGCAAGACGGTGACCGGCCTGTCGATCATGCGGTTGCTGCCGCCCGACGTGGCGCGCATCCACGGCCGCATCGACTTCGAAGGCAAGGACCTCGCGAGCCTGCCCGAGCGCCAGATGCGCGCCGTGCGCGGCCGCGACATCGCGATGATCTTCCAGGAGCCGATGAGCGCGCTCGACCCGGTGTTCACCGTCGGCACGCAGATCGCCGAAGCCTGGCTCGCGCACAACCCCGGCAACGTGGCCGAGGCGAAGGAGCGCGCGATCAAGGCGCTGGCGCAAGTCGGCATCCCGCTGCCGGCGCGCCGCTACGACGAATACCCGCACCAGTTGTCGGGCGGCATGCGCCAGCGCGTGATGATCGCGATGGCCATCATCTGCGAGCCCAAGCTGCTCATCGCCGACGAGCCCACCACTGCGCTCGACGTGACCGTACAGGCGCAAATCATGGACCTGCTGCGCGACCTGAGCGAGCGCACCGGCACCGCCATGCTCTTCATCACGCACGACCTCGGCGTGGTGGCCGAAACCTGCACGCGCATGCTGACGATGTACGCCGGCGAAGTGGTTGAAGATGCTGCAGTCGACGACGCGCTGACCCGCCCGCGCCACCCGTACACCTCCGGCCTCTTGCGTTCGCTGCCGCGCCTGACCGAGCGGCACGCACGACTCAGTTCGATCCCCGGTCGCGTGCCGTCGCCTTCCGCCATGCCGGCCGGTTGCCGTTACCGGGCGCGCTGCGAACATGCGATGCCCGCCTGCGAGGCCGAACAAAGCCTGCTGAAAATCAGCGGCGCCGAAGCGCAGCCGCGCTGGGCGCGCTGCATTCGCGCCGAAGAACTCGAACTCGGCGGAGCGGTCGCGCGATGAGCACGCAAGCCGTCATCGAGGTGCGCGACCTGCGGGTGCTGTTCCCCACGCACGATCGCTCGCAGACCGTGAAGGCCGTCGATGGGGTGAGCTTCGACGTGCATCCAGGCGAGACCTTCGGGATCATCGGCGAGTCGGGCTCCGGCAAGACCACGCTCGGCCGTGCGCTGGTGTCGCTGGTGCCGCCCACTGAAGGGACGGTGCTGCGCGGCGGCGTCGACCCGAAGCAGCTGTCGCGCAGCGAACTGCAGGCGCACCGGCGCGATTACCAGATCGTGTTCCAGGACCCGCACTCGGCGCTGAATCCGCGGCTGCGCATCATCGATTCGGCGATGGAACCGCTGCAGGCTTCCGGCAGCAAAGACCATGCCGCCAACCGGCGCGCCGCGCTCGAAGCGCTGGCCCGCGTGGGCATTTCCGAAGAGATGTCGCAGCGCTATCCGCACCAGCTCTCAGGCGGCCAGAAGCAGCGCGCCAACATCGCGCGCGTGCTCACCTTGCGGCCCAAGCTGATCGTGTGCGACGAGGTGGTCGCGGCGCTCGACGTGTCGATCCGCGGCGACATCCTGAATCTCTTCGCCGACCTGCAGCGCGAGTTCGGTCTGACCTACGTGTTCATCACGCACGACCTCTCGGTGGTTTCGCACATCAGCGACCGCATCGCGGTGACCTACCTCGGCCGCTTCATGGAGCTGGGGCCGAACGAAGGCGTGACCGAGAAGCCGCTGCACCCGTACACCGAAGCGCTGCTGTCGGCCGAGCCGATCCCGCTGCCGTCGCACCTGCGCACGCAGCGCCGCATCACGCTCGAAGGCGAGATCCCGAGCCCGGTCGATCCGCCGTCGGGCTGCCGGTTCCGCACGCGTTGCCCATACGCCGCCCCGCGCTGCGCGAGCGAAGTGCCGGCGCTGCGCGAGCTGCGGCCGCAGCATTGGGTGGCCTGCCACTACGCGACGGAAGCCGGGCCGCCGTCGGCCACCGCGACCGTCTGACATTTCACCGTTCACACACCAGGAGACCCCCATGAGCCACGCACAAGACGACACGGTTTCGACGATTCCCCCCAGCGCGTTCCGGCGCCGCGATGCGCTGGGCCTCATCGGCCTGGCGTTCGGCGCCACGCTCGGCCTGCCGGCCTTCGCGCAGCCCGCGCCGAAGAAAGGCGGCATCCTGAAAATCGCCAACCCGGCAAATCCGTCGAGCCTCGACCCGGCGACGGGCGGTGCGGGCTCCGACCACCCGATCCTGTGGACCCTGTACGACACGCTGGTGGAGTGGGACTACGCCACGCTCAAGCCGAAGCCCGGCATGGCCGAGTGGAGCTTTCCCGACGGCAACACGATGGTGCTGAACCTCAAGCCGGGCATCAAGTTCCACGACGGCACGCCGTGCGACGCCGAAGCCGTGAAATGGAACCTCGACCGCAACCGCGGCGACGCCACCTCGAACCTGAAGGCCGACCTGGCCAGCATCACCGCCACCGCCGTCGTCAACCCGACGCAGGTCAAGCTCACGCTGAGCCAGCCCGATGCCGCGCTGCCGGCCATCCTGTCGGACCGCTCGGGAATGATGGTCTCGCCGACCGCGCAGAAGGCCGCGGGCAACGAGTTCAACCGCAAGCCGGTCGGCGCCGGCCCGTGGAAGTTCGTGAGCTGGGCCGACAACACGAAGGTGGTCGTCACGCGGCACACCGAATACTGGCGCCCTGGCATGCCGTACCTCGACGGCATCGAGTTCTCGATCATTCCGGAGCTGGCCACCGGCCTGCGTTCGGTGGTGTCCAAACAGAACGACCTGGCCTACCAGCTGGCCGCGCGGTACAAGCCGATCATCGCGCGCGAGAAGTCGCTCAAGCTGGTGACGGGACCGACGCTTTACTGCATCCAGCTCTATTTCAATTTCTCGCGTGCGCCGCTCGACAACCCGAAGCTGCGCCAGGCCATCAACTTCGCGTTGAATCGCGACACGTTCGTCAAGGCCACGCTCGAGGGCGCCGGCGAGCCCGCGCGCATGAATCTACCCAGCACGCATTGGGCATACGACAAGAGCGTCGCCGCGCTGTACCCGCACGACCTTGCAAAGGCCAAAAAGCTGATGGCGGAGGCCGGGCTTTCCGGTGGCATCGACCTGACGATCGGTGGCTACACCGACCAGGATTCGGTGCGCCGCGGCGAAATCGTGATGGAGCAACTCGGCAAGATCGGCGTGCGCCTGAAGTTCACGAACGGCACGATCCCCGAGATCAGCGGCCAGTTCTTCGGCACCGAGAAGAAGTTCGACGTGCTGCTGTCGGCCTGGACCGGCCGACCCGATCCAAGCATGAGCTACTCACTCATGTATGCCAAGGGCGCCTACTACAACGCCGGGCGCAGCGAGTTTTCGCCCGAGCTGTCGGCGCTGCTGCAGGAAAGCCGTTCGAAAGAAGACCTCGAGTTCCGCAAGGGCGTGTTCGCGAAGATCCAGCGCCTTGTGATGGAGAACGCGCTGGTGGCGCCGTTGGCCTTTCAGTACGAGCTCGACGCGATCGCCGGCAACGTGCAGGGCTACGTGCCCAACCTGCTCGGCAAGCCGAAGTTCAACAACGTGTCGCTCGCGAGCTGATGGGCACGAGCGCGAGCACCGGCACGACCGCCGCGGCACCCGGGCAGCCGCTGCGGCAGCTGTGGCGCCGCGTTCGCCGCAACCTGCTCGCGCGCCGGCTCCTGCAGGCGCTGCCGGTGCTGCTGTTCGCCACCTTCGTGGTGTTCGGCCTGCTCAAGCTGGTGCCCGGCGACATCGCCGTCGCGCTGGCGGGCGACAACGCGAGCGATGCGCGCCTGGCCGAGATCCGGACCCTCTACGGCCTGGACAAACCCTTTCTCGTGCAATACGGCAACTGGCTCTGGCACGCGGCGCAGTTCGACCTGTCGAAGTCGCTGATGTCGGGCGAATCGGTCGCGACGTCGATCGCGCGCTGCCTTCCCAACACCGCGCTCATCGTCTGCATGGCGTTGCTGATCGCGCTGGTGGTGGGCATCCCGCTCGGCATGCTGGCTGCGGCCAAGCGCAACAGCTGGATCGACGGCTTCGTGATGACCATCGCGTCGCTCGGCGTCGCGGTGCCCAACTTCTGGCTCGCAATGGTGCTCATCGCCCTCTTCGCGCTGGAACTCAACTGGCTGCCCGCCACCGGATCGGCTTCGCTGAGCCAGGCACCGGTCGATGCGCTGAAACACGCGCTGCTGCCGGCACTGGCGATCGCCGCCGGCGGCATCGCCGAAGTCTCGCGCCAACTGCGCAGTTCGCTGGTCGACATTCTTTCTTCGCAACAGGTGCGCACGCTGCACGCCAAGGGCCTGTCGCCAATGAGCATCCTCTGGAAGCACGGGCTGAAGAACGTGGGCGTCAACCTGCTCACCGTCGTCACGCTGCTGGCCAATCGCATGCTGGCGGCCACCGTGGTGATCGAGGCCGTGTTCGCGATTCCGGGCATGGGCGGCCTCATCGTGCAGGGCGCGTTGTCGCGCGACTTTCCGGTGGTGCAGGGCGTGGTGTTCGTGATGGTGCTGATCGTCATCACGATCAACCTCATCGCCGACCTGATGTACGGCGTCATCGATCCAAGGGTGAAGTAGATGGAAACCTCCCGGACCACCCGCTTCCTGCGCTGGCTGAAGAGCGACATCCGCGCCGCGCTCAGCCTGGCCTTCCTGTTGCTCCTGCTGCTGCTGTCGGTGTCGGCGACGTGGATCGCGCCGTATGTGCCAAGCGCGCAGAACCTCAGCGATACGCTGCAACCCATTTCCAGTGCGCACTGGCTGGGCACCGACGACCTGGGCCGCGACATCCTGAGCCGCATGATCCACGGCGCGCCGATGACGCTGTATGCGAGCCTGCTGGCCGTGAGCGTGGCGATCGTGCTGGGCGTGCCGATCGGCCTGCTCGCCGGCTACCTGGGTGGCTGGTTCGACGAGCTGGTAGGTCGCCTCATCGACACGCTGCTGTCGTTCCCGGCCATCGTGCTGGCGATCGCGGTCACGGGGGCACTCGGCATCGGGCTCACCAACGCGATGATTTCGGTGGGCATCGTCTTCGCGCCTCAGCTCGCGCGCATCGTGCGGGCCCGCACGCTGGTGGTGAAGCAGGAGCTCTACGTCGATGCCGCGCGCTGCTTCGGCGCGCCGATGCACAGCATCCTGTGGCGTCACGTGCTGCCCAACACGATCCAGCCGGTGATCGTGCAGATCACGCTGCTGCTGGCGGGCGCGCTGCTGGCCGAGGCGAGCCTGAGCTTTCTCGGGCTCGGCATCCAGCCGCCCGACGCGAGCTGGGGCGCCATGCTGGCGCGCGCCTACCAGAACATGGAACTCGCGCCGGAGCAGATGTATGCGCCGGGCCTCGCGATTCTCTTCACGGCGCTGGCGTTCAACACGCTGGGCGAGTCGCTGCGCGTCGCGCTCGATCCGACCCGAAAGCAACTCTGACGGCGCTCTTTCCGAAGGACAACGCATGACACCGCAAGAAGCATTCGACGACATGGTCGCCCAGGGCGACATGGTGCTCGACAAGCTCGACGAGTGCGCCGCGCGCGTGCCCGACAAGGTCTACCTGCACTACGGCGAAGACCACATCCGCATGACCTTCGCCGAGGTCAAGGCCGAGAGCGATCGCATCGCCGCCGGGCTCATGGCACTCGGCCTGCCGGCGGGCCAGCCGGTGAGCGTGCTCACGCGCAACTCGCTGGTCAGCACGCTCGCGATGTACGCGATCTGGCGCGCCGGCGGCGTGTTCGCGCCGGTGAACTTCAACTTTCGCGGGCCGCTGCTGTCCTACCAGCTGAACGACACCGCGCCCTTCGCGCTGATCACCGACACCTCGTTTTCCGCGGTGCTGTCCGAAGTGGCCGACGACCTGAAGCTCGAACGACTCATCGTCCACACGCCGACCGCGGGCGACCACGACTTCAGCGCCGACGAACCCGCGCCCTTCGGTGCACAGTTCCGCGTCGAGGATTTCGCCGCGCTGCGCACGCACCGCGGCCCGGTACCGAACGTGCCGCGCGGCCCGTTCGACGTGGCGAACATCGTCTACACCTCGGGCACCACCGGCCCGTCGAAGGGCGTGCTGCAACCGTTCCGGTGGATGAACCACTACTCGTACCCGTCGCGGGCCGCGACCACGGCCGACGACGTGCTCTATTGCGACCTGCCGCTCTACCACGTGGGCGGCGCGTTCGCGATCGTCACGCGGGCGGTGTGGCAGGGCAACACGGTCGGCTTGTGGGACCGCTTCAGCCCGACGCGCTTCTGGGACCGCATCGAAGAGTGCGGCGCGAGCAGCTGCATCCTGCTCGACGTGATGATCCCGTGGCTCATGAAGGCCGAGCCGCGCGCCAGCGACCGTGCCAACACGCTCAACAAGGTGCACATGCAGCCGCTGCCGGCCAGCCACAACGCGGTGGCGCGGCGCTTCGGCCTGGACTTCGTGAC
The DNA here is from genome assembly GCF_001577265.1 of Variovorax sp. PAMC 28711. Taxonomy (NCBI): domain Bacteria; kingdom Pseudomonadati; phylum Pseudomonadota; class Betaproteobacteria; order Burkholderiales; family Comamonadaceae; genus Variovorax; species Variovorax sp. PAMC 28711. The sequence continues at coordinate 1,421,260 of NZ_CP014517.1, forward strand.
CTGCGGCTTCGGCCAGACCGAATCGGGCTCGGGCTTCGCCTGCACCATCGACGAACTGGGCGATGAGATGGGCACGCCGGCCGAGCTCTGGAAGGGCCCGTCGAAGGCCGAGTACCGCGCAAGCTGCGAAGCCTCGGGGCGCCTCGTGGTCGACGGCAACCAGACCTTGCCGAAGGGCTTCATGGGCCGCGCCAACCCGGTGCTCGAAGTCGCGATCCTCGACGAGGACGACAACCGCGTGCCGCCCGGCACCATCGGCCAGCTGGCGTTCCGCCCGCGCTTTCCGGGCCTGTTGCTGCTGGAATATTTCAGGAAACCCGAGGTCACGGTGAAGGTGCATCGCAACTGCTGGTTCCACACCGGCGATGCCTGCAAGCAACTGGCGGAAGCGCCCGACACCTACGCCTTCGTCGACCGCATGGGCGGCTTCTTTCGCGTGCGCGGCGAGAACGTGTCGTCGTTCGAGGTGGAAGCGCTCGTTGCGCTGCACCCGGGCGTGCGCGCGGTGGCCGCCGTGCCGATGCCCGCGCAGGTCGGCGACGAAGACGACATCGCCGTCTTCATCGAGGTGATGGCCGGCGCCACGCTCGACGAAGCGGCGTTGCGCACGCACACCGCCGCCGCGATGCCGCGCTTCATGCAGCCGCTGTACATCCGCTTCGTCGACGCCCTGCCCGTCACCGCCACCAACAAGATCGAGAAATACAAGCTCAAGCGGCAACTGCTGCAGGAGCTGGGACTGCCATGAACACACGCACCGACTCTTTCCTCGACGATCCGCGGGTTCGCGAGCTCGCCGACCTGCAGCAGCGCCACTGGCCGGCCGGCGTGCCGCGCGAGGCCGTCTATCCGTTCGGCGAAATTCCGCTCAGCGACTACCTGCGCCGCTGGGCCGCGCAGCAGCCCGACAAGGCGGCCGTGATCTTCTACGGCGCGACGACCACCTATGCCGAGCTCGATGCGCAGAGCGACCGCTGCGCCGCATTGCTCGCGAGCCACGGCGTGGGCAACGGCGAACGCGTGGCGGTGATGCTCGGCAACTGCCCGCAGTTCCACATCGTGTTCTTCGCGATCCTGAAGCTCGGCGCGGTGCACGTGCCGGTCAACCCGTTGTTCAAGGAGCAGGAAATGCTCTACGAACTGAACGACAGCGGCGCCACCGTGCTGGTGGTGCTCGACCAGCTCGCGGAGATGGCGCACAAGGTGCTGCCGAAGACCGGCGTGAAGACGACCTTCTTCACCAGCTTTCACGATGCGCTGCCCGCGCAACCCACGCTGCCGGTGCCTCCGAGCATCCTCGTGCCGCGCACGGTGCCCGCGGGCATGCACGACCTGATGCCGGCGGTGCAGGCCGCATCGGCCACGCCGCCGGTCTTCACGCCCGACCTCGATGCGCCGGCCGCGCTCAACTACACGGGCGGCACCACCGGCATGCCCAAGGGCTGCGTCCACACGCAGCGCGACATGATCTACACGGCCGCCACCACCTGCAGCGTGGCCAACGACATCGGGCCCGACGAGATCACGCTCAACTACATGTCGCTGTTCTGGATCGCGGGCGAGAACGCCGGAATGATCTTCCCCATCTTCACCGGCAGCACCGTCGTGCTGCTGGCACGCTGGGACCCGGTCGGCGCGATGGCCGCCATCGCGCACTACCAGATCACGCGCACCGCGATGGTGGTCGACAACGCGGTCGAAATCATGGACCACCCGCAGCTCGGCGACTACGACCTGAATTCGCTGCAAGCCATGCGCGTGTCGTCGTTCGTGAAGAAGCTCAACCCGAGCTTCCGCGCGCGCTGGCTGGCGCTCACCGGCACGGTGATGGTCGAGGCCGCGTGGGGCATGACCGAAACGCACACCTGCGACACCTTCACCACCGGCCAGCAGCACGACAACCTCGACCTGCGCGGCCAGCCCGTGTTCGTCGGGCTGCCGGTGCCGGGCACCGTCATCAAGATCTGCAGCTTCCAGACGGGCGAGACGCTGGCCGTGGGCCAGGAAGGCGAGATCGTCGCGCACAGCCCCTCGCTGCTCAAGGCGTACTGGAACAAGCCCGAGGCCACGGCCGAATCGCTCAAAGGCGGCTGGTTCCACACCGGCGACATCGGCGTGTTCGACGACCGCGGCTGCCTGCACTTCCTCGGGCGCGCGAAGGAGATGCTCAAGGTCAAGGGCATGAGCGTGTTCCCGGCCGAAGTCGAAGCGCTGCTCGGCCAGCATCCCGACGTGCTGGGCTCCGGCGTGATCGGCCAGGCCGATGCGGACAAGGGCGAAATCCCGATCGCCTTCGTGCGCATCCGCGAAGGCAGCCCGCTCACCGAAGCCGCGCTCGCCGCCTGGTGCCGCGACAACATGGCCAGCTACAAGCTGCCGCAGATCCGCTTCGTGGCCGAACTGCCGATGACGGCCACCGGCAAAGTCAAGAAGCACGAGCTGCAGGCGTTGCTCACGCCGCAGCGCGCCTGAACCGGAACACCGCGTGGACACCCTCGACCGCAACGAAGACCTGGCCCGCCGCCGCGCGCACGCGCTCGGCATGGGCGGCCCCGCCAAGCTGCAGCGCACGCGCGAACGCGGCGCGCTGAACGCCCGCGAACGCATCGCGAAGCTGGTCGATCCCGACAGCTATTTCGAGCTCGGCCTGCTCGCGCATTCCGACGTGCCCGGCATGGAAGCGCGCACGCCGGCCGACGGCAAGATCGTCGGCGTCGGGCGCATCGACCGGCGCCCCGTGCTGGTGAAGGCCGACGACGTGACGGTGCTGGCCGGCGCGGGCGGCCGCATCGGCTCGCAGAAGTCCAAGAACGCGGTGCAGCTCGCGATCGACAAGGGCTACCCGATCGTCAACCTGGGCGAAGCGGGCGGCGCGCGGCTGCCGGACATCCAGGGGTCCGACGGGCTCTCGTCGATGACCGTCGGCACCACGATGTCGAAGCGCCGCCGGCAGGTGCCGATGGCCGCGGCCATCCTCGGCGAATGCTTCGGCAGCCCGAGCTGGCATGCCGCCTTCGCGGACTTCGTGGTGCAGCTGAAGGGCTCGTGCATGGCCGTCTCCGGCCCGCGCGTGCTTGAGATCGCGACCGGCGAGAAGGTCGACAACGAGGAACTCGGCGGCTGGAAGCTGCACGCCACCGTGACCGGCCTCGTCGACATGGCGGGCGAGACCGAAGACGAATGCCTCGCGATGATCCGCGAGTTCCTCGGCTTCCTGCCTTCGCACGCGCAGCAGTTGCCGCCGCGCGCCGAACCCGAAGCGGCCGACACCGTGGCCGCGCGGCAGGCCAGCCTCATGACGCTGGTGTCCGAGCAATCGCGCCGCGCCTACGACATGCACGCCGTGGTGCGCGCGCTGGTCGACCATCAGCACTTGTTCGAGCTCAAGCCGCTGTTCGACCGCAGCGTGATCACGGCGCTGGCGCGCATCGACGGGCACCCGGTGGGCATCGTCGCGACCAACCCGATGTTCTCGGCCGGCGCGATGGGGCCCGACGGCTGCGCCAAGTGCACCAGCTTCATCGTGCTGTGCGACTCCTTCAACATCCCGCTCGTGTTCCTGCACGACACGCCCGGCTTCTTCGTCGGCAAGTCGGCCGAGCTGCGCGGCATGCCGGGGAAGATCATCAACTTCGTCGAGGCGCTCGCGCAGGCCACGGTGCCGAAGGTGGCCGTGGTCGTGCGCAAGTCCTACGGCATGGCCTACGGCAACCTGGCCGGCGCGGGCATGGGTGCGGACTTCGTCTTCGCCTGGGCCGGCGCCGACATCAGCTTCATGTCGCGCGACGTGGCGGTGAACGTGATCAGTCCGCTCGACGAGCGTGCGAGCCCCGAGGTGCAGACCGAACAGGCCGTGCGCCGCGAGCAACTTCGGGATGAACTGCACACGACGAGCGCCCCGTGGCGTGCCGCCGGGCTCGGCTACATCGACGACGTGATCCGCCCCGACCAGACGCGCAGGGTGCTGGTCGACGCGCTCGAGATGGCGCGCGGCACGCGCAGCGAAGGCATGAGCGAACACGCGTTGGCCGGCTGGCCGACGAGCTTCTGAGACAACCCTCTCGATTCACTTTCTGAACATCGGAACACCCCATGCCATCGAACCTCGAATCCATCGTCACCGGCAAAGTCTGGAAGATCGAAAAAGCCATTGGCGACAGCGTTGCCGCAGGCGAGTCCGTGATGATTCTGGAATCCATGAAGATGGAAATCCCGATCGAATCGCCCGTCGCCGGCGTGCTCAGGAGCCTCGCGGTCGCCGAGGGCGAGAGCGTGAACGAAGGACAGGTGCTGGCCGTCGTCGGCTGACGCCGACGGCGTTCTTCAGCGCGTCGGCGCAGCGTGCGCCAGCGGCACCGCGCAGTCCCGAACGTTGACGTAGACCTCGTCGCCCACCGCGTAGCCGCCCTGCGCAGGAAGCAGCGCGACACGCAGCCGCGCACGCCGGAAGACGTGGTACGCCACTTCGGCATAGCGGACGGTTGTGCCGGTGGTCGCCGATGTCGCGGGTCGGCAGTCCTGCACGTCCGCATCGGGCAGTTGCGGCGCGAGGTCGATGCGCGTGATCACAGCGACATGCCATCCGTCTTGCGCACTGAAGCGCGAGGCGGTGGCCGTGCAGGCAACGCAGGCCAGCCCACAGGACAGCACGGCGAGGAGGAGTTTCACGACGCGTCCCTTCGTTCGACGACGGGGTTGCGCAGCGCAGCGCCGTCGCGTTGCCACCAGCCACCACCGAGCGCCTGGAACAGCGCCACGCTGTCCGAAAGCCGTCCGGCCTGCGCCTGGATGCGTGCGAGCGAGGCTTGCCGCCAGGCCTGTTGCGCCACGAGCACCGCCAGCGCGCCCGTCGCGCCCGCATCGCGTTGCGCGCGGGCATACGACAGGCTGCGCTCGCCGGCCCGCTCGGCGCGTGTCTGCGCGGCCAGCGTCGCGGCATCCGCCTCGATCGCTTCCAGGGTGTCCGCCACATTCTGGAAGGCACCGAGCACCGTGCTGCGGTATTGCGCCGCGGCCTGCGCCTGCGTGGCCTCGGCGGCGCGTTGCCGGTGCAGCAAGGTGCCGGCATCGAACAGCGGCTGTACCAGGCTTGCACCGACGCCCCAGAACGCCGTGCCGCTGGTGGCCAGTTGCGCGAGCCGCAGTGCCGTGCTGCCGGCGTTGGCCGTCAGTTCGAGGCTCGGCAGGCGGGCCGCGACCGCGACGCCGATCAGCGCGTTCGCTGCATGCCATTGCGCCTCGGCCGCACGCACGTCGGGCCGCTGGTCGACCAGGCGCGACGGCAGGCTCAGGGGAAGCTCTGCAGGCAGTTGCAGTGCATCGAGCCCGATCTCGGGAACGTGCGCATCGGCCGGCAGCGAACCCATCAGCACGGCCAGCAGGTCGCGCTGCTGCGCGAGCTGTTTTTCCAGCGGTGGCAAGGTCGCCTCGATCTGCGCGAGCAGCGCGTCCTGCGCCGCCACATCGGCCGAGCCCACCTGGCCGAGCGCCTGCTGCCGCAGCACCATCGTGCGCTGGGCGCCGGCCAGTTCGACCATGTCGTGCGTCGCGTCGATCTGGGCGCGCGTCGACGCCTGCTGGATCACGGTGGCGACGAGGTTCGTGGTCAACGTGAGCTGGGCTGCCTCGAGCTGGAAGCGCTGGACCTCCGACAGCGCCTGCAGCGATTCGAGCTGACGCCGGTTGGCGCCGAACACATCGGGTGAATAGGCGATGTCGAGTTGCACGGTGTGCAGGCTGTAGAGATTGCCGCCCGATGCGAGCGGGCTCGACAGCGCGGGCGCCACCGATTGCCGGGTCGGGTTGAACTGCACGCCGACCGTCGGAAAGAACGCGCCACGCTGCGACCGGACGTTCTCCTGCGCCACGCGCAGTGAGGCCTGCGCCGTCTCGAGATCGGCGTTGGCTGCCAGCGCCTGCCGCACCATCGCATCGAGCGCCGGCGACCGGAAAAGCGACCACCATTCGGCCGGGATATCCGGCGAATCGACGATGCGCTGCGGTGCGATGGCGTCGCCACTCGGGGCGCGCGGAATCGAGGGCGCTGCCGTGTACCGCGCGACGACGGGCGCCGCAGGGGGACTGAAATCCGGGCCGACGGCGCAACCGGCCACGAGGCATCCCGCCGCCAGGGCGACCGCGATGTTTCTCACGATGCGGCTCCTTCGCTGGCCGGGTCGGCCTGCGGAGCGGCGTCCTGTGGGGGCGTCGTTTCAAGCCAACGTGCGACCAGGTAGTACAGCGCGGGCAACCAGACCAGCGTGAGGCCGGTCGCGGTGATCAGCCCGCCCACCACCACCGTTGCAAGCGGGCGCTGCACGTCGCTGCCCAGACCCTGGGCGAGCGCCGCGGGCAACAGGCCGAGCGCCGCGACAGTCGCGGTCATCAGCACCGGCCGGAAACGCTCGCGTGCGCCCTGGATCACGGCGTCGCGCAGCGGCATCTTCTGTTCCACGCGAAGCCTGTTGAGGTTCGAGACCATGATGATTCCGTTCATGACCGTCACGCCGAACAGCGCGATGAAGCCGACCGCGCTCGACACGTTGAGCGTCATGTCGCGCAGGTGCAGCGCGACCAGCCCGCCGAGCGCGCCGAGCGGCACCGCCAGCAGGATCAGCGAGGGCTGCCACAGGTTGCGGAACTGCGCGAACAGCAGTGCGAACATCAGCACGATCACCATCGGCATGATCAACAGCAGCCGGGCCTGCGCACGCTGCTGGTTCTCGAACTGGCCACCCCAGGCGAGCTGGACGTGCGCATGGTCGTAGCGCACGCCGGACTCGATCTTCCGGTGCGCCTCTTCGAGGAACGATGCCAGGTCGCGTCCGCGCAGGTTGAGTCGCACGGTCAGGTGGCGCTTTCCCATTTCCCGCGTGATGGTGCTCTCGCCGTTGTCCAGACGCATCGTCGCGACCTGCGACAGCGCGACCTTGGCGCCGCCCGGCGCGCTCAGCACCAGCCGGCCGATCGCGTCCGGATCGCCGCGACTTTGCGGCGTGAAGCGCACCGCGATGTCGTAGCGGCGCTCGTCGAGGAACAACTGCGCCACGGGCGCACCGCCGATGCCGGTGCCGATCAGGTCGGCGATGTCGGCGACGTTGATGCCGTAGCGCGCTGCCGCCGCGCGATCGACCTCGATCCGCAGTTGCGGCAGCGGAGGCTCCTGGTCGATGATCACGTCCGCCGCGCCGGGCACGGCCTCCAGCGCACGCTCGATCTCGCCGGCGATGCGTCGCGTGTCCCTGAAATCGTTGCCGTAGATCTTGACCACCAGGTCGCTGTGCGCGCCCGCGAGCTTGTCCAGCACGCCGTCGATCATCGGCTGCGTGAAGCCGATCTGCATGCCCGGCAACTGCGCGTAGCGCCGCGCCATGCGTTCGATGAGCTGCTGCTTGGTCGCACCGGACTTCCACTGCGCCTGCGGATACAGACCGACGCTGACCTCGATGTGCGAGGCGGTCCACGGGTCGGTGCCATCGTCGTTGCGGCCCAGCTGGGTGACCACATAGGAAACCTCGTCGAACTCCCGCGTGGCATCCCGCAGCTGGTTCGACATTTGCGTGGCCTTGTCGAGCGAGATGCCCGGCGGCAACGTGACCTGCAGCCAGAGCGAGCCTTCGTCGAGATAGGGCAGGAAGTCGCGTCCGATGGTGGCGCCGAAGCCCGCCACGCAGACCAGTGCGAGTCCGAAGGCCGCGAGCGTGAGCGCACGCCGGCCGACGATGCGCTCCAGCAGTTCGGCGTACCGGCGCCCCAGCCATTCGAGCGCCGCGTTGTGGAACACGCGGCGCGGCTTGCGGTAGGCGAGATAGGCGAGCCCCGGAATCAGCAGCAGGCCGACCGCCAGCGCTCCCAACAGCGCGAAACCGATCGCGAAGGCCATCGGCGCGAAGAGTTTGTATTCGATGCGCTGGAACGCGAAGAGCGGCGCGTAGGCCGTGATGATCACCACCATGCCGAAGAAGATCGGACGCGTGACCTGCAGCGTCGCTTGCAGCACGTCGCGCGGCGTCAGGGGTGTGTCCGGTTCGGCCTCGCGACGCCGCAGGATGTTCTCCATCACCACGATGGCCGCGTCGACCACGATGCCGAAATCGATCGCGCCCAGCGACAGCAGGTTGGCCGGAATCTTGAGCTGGTGCATGAAGGCGAAGGCCGTCAGCAACGACATCGGGATCGTGACGGCCACGATCAGCGCGGCGCGCGGACTGCCGAGAAACAGCAGCAGCACCAGCGTCACCAGCACCATGCCTTCGAGCGACGTCTTGCCCACCGTGTGGACCGTCGACTGGACCAGCATGGTGCGGTCGAGGTAGGGAACCACCTTCACGTCTTTCGGCAGGATGGCGTCGTTGAGGTCGCGCACCGCCTCGTGCACGCCGGCCAGCACCTGCGACGGGTTCTCGCCCTTCAGCAGCAGCGCGATGCCTTCGATGGTGTCGGCGTTGTCGTCCTTGCCGAGCACGCCCTGGCGCTCTTTCTGGCCGAGCTTCACCTCGCCCAGATCCCCCACCCGCACCGCCACGCCGTTCTTCTGGCTCACCACGATCTGCGCCAGGTCGTCGAGGCTGCCGATCAGCCCGACGCCCCGCACCACCAGGCCCTGCTGGCCGCGCGTGAGCACGCTGCCGCCCGCGCTGGCGTTGTTGGCGTTGATGGCCTGCGTGACCTGGCTCAGCGTCAGGTTGTACTTGCTGAGGCTCGCCGGATCGAACTCGACCAGGAACTGGGTCGTGAGCCCGCCGAAATTCGACACGTCGGCCAGCCCGGCCACCTGCTTCAGGCGGGGGATCACCTTCCAGCGCTGCAGCTCCGACAGCTCGCGCAGGTCGCGCGTCTTCGACTCCAGCGTGTAGCGGTAGATCTCGCCGATGGGCGAGGTCAGCGCGTCGAGGCCCGGCTGCGCGCCGTAGGGGAGCGTGACGCCGCCGATGCGCTCCTGCAGCCGCTGGCGCGACCAGTAGTCTTCCGCGCCGTCACGGAAAACCACCGTGATGAGCGAGAGGCCGAACGTGCTCTTCGAACGCATCACGTACATGCCCGGCGTGCCCATGATCTCGCGCTCGAGCGGAATCGTGATCTGCTTTTCGACTTCCTCGGCTGCCAGCCCCGGCACCTGCGTGACCACCTGCGAGGTGGTGTCGGCGATGTCGGGATAGGCCTCGAGCGGCAACTGCGTCCAGCAGTACACGCCATAGCAGGCGGCCATCGCGAACACCAGCCAGACGATGCCGCGCCGCTCGAGGCAGGCCGTGACGATCGCGTCAATCATTCAGCAGCACCGCGTCCCGCACGACCACGCGCTCGCCCGGCTTCACGCCGGCCACCACCTCGACGAGGTCACCGACCTTCGGGCCGAGCTGCACCACGCGCGGCTCGAAACGCCAGGGCGAGATCTCGACGAAGACGCGGCTGCCCAGCCCGCCCTGCACCACCGCATCCATCGGCAACAGCAGACCCTGATGCGCCTTCGACAGGAAACGCGCCTGCGCGAACATGCCCGGCTTCAGGTGGCCGTCGCGGTTGTCGAACACCATGCGCACCTTGACGCGCCGCGTATCGGGGTCGAGCACCTCGCCGATGTAGCGCACCGTCCCAGTCAGCGCTTCGCCGGGAAAGGCATCCAGCGTCACGCGCGCCGACTGGCCGGTGAACAACGCCTTCAAGTCGGCTTCGCCGGCGCTCGCGGTGACGAACACCTTCGACAGGTCGGCCACCGTCATCAGCGGCACCGTGATGTCGTTCCAGTAGGTGCCTTGCGCCGCAGCGAGGTCGATCACGCGGCCGGCCACCGGCGAACGCACCGCGATCGAGCGGCCCGACGCCTTGTCGTCGCCCTGCGCCGCACCGAACTGCGCGAGCCGCGCGGCGGTGCGCGCCAGTTCGCTCTGCGCCTGCTCGAAATCGTTGCGGGCCTGTTCGACCTCCCGGTTCGCCGCGATGCCGGCGCTGCCGAGCGCACGCTGCCGTTCCAGCGCCTGCGCGGCCAGGGCCAGCGCCGCCCTTGCCTTCTGTGCGTCGCTGCGCGCCTGCGCCACGTCGGCCGAATCGATGCGGAACAACACGTCGCCCGCGCGCACCGCATCGCCCAGCCCCTTGTCGAGGCTGACGACGCGGCCGGTCGCCGGCGGCGACACCTTCACCAGCCGCGCCGGGTCGGCCTCCACCGCTGCGGGCAGCGACAGCGGGACCTCGATCGCCAGCGCGTCCGCGGCCCGTATCGACAGCGATCGGCGCAGCGGCGATGCCTCCGGCACGAGCAGCTGTGCGCCGACGTGCTGCAGCACGGGTGTCGGCGCCGCGCCGGCTTCTTCGGCTGCGTGCGCCCGGCCGGCCATGAACCACCAAACGCCGCCTGTGGCGACCAGTGCCGCAGCGCAAAGCGCGGAGAGCCCGGTTTTTGGAACGCGCATGGCTCCTCCTCGTTTCTTGCTGTCGCTGTAGAGCCCCGAAGCTTAGAAACCCGCGCCTGAAGAACGTCGCAAGAAAGCCTGAAAGTTTCTTCAGGATCGAGGCGATGTCCGGCTGTCGCCGCGCGTTGATGCGAGACTCGCCGACATGAAGATTCTTCTGGTCGAGGACGACGCAAAGGCCGCACGCCTGCTCGCGCGCGGCCTCGAGGAAGAGGGCTTTCTGGTCGACATCGCCGGCTCGGCCGAAGACGGCGAACTGCGCGTCTTCTCGTCGCACTACGACCTGCTGGTGCTCGACTGGATGCTGCCCGGCCAGGACGGCCTGGCGCTGTGCCGCGCATTGCGCCGGCACAAGGTGCACACGCCGATCCTGATGCTCACCGCCCGCGACGCGCTGGCCGACCGCGTGGCCGGCCTGAACACCGGCGCCGACGACTACCTCACCAAGCCTTTCGCCTTCGACGAGTTCCTGGCGCGGGCACGCGCACTGCTTCGTCGCTCCGAACTCATGCGTCCTCCGGTGCTGGCGATGGACGATCTGCGGCTCGACCCGATGGCGCAAAAGGTGACGCGTGCAGACGCGGTGATCGCCCTCACGCGGAAGGAATACGCGATCCTCGAAGTGCTCATGCGCCAGCCCGGCGATGTCGTCAGTCGTTCGCGCCTGGCGGAGCAGGTCTGGAAGGCCGACCTGGTCGCCATCGACAACCTGATCGACGTGCACGTCGGCAACCTGCGCCGCAAGATCGACACCCCCGGCCTGCCCACGCTGATCCAGACAGTGCGTGGCCGTGGCTTCAGGGTGGGCGCCGCAGAAGGCGGGACGTGATCGGCTTTCGCACCCGGCTCACCCTGGTGCACCAGGCCGTCATCGTCGTGGTGCTGACGGTGACGGCGCTGACGGCCTACTGGACCTTGTCGCGCGAAGTGCACGGCCAGCTCGATGCCGCCTTGCTGGCGCTGGCCGAAACCGAAGCCGCGGCGCTGCCGGAACGGGCAGGCGACGCCGGCCAGACGGTCAGCGTGCACGAGGCCGTGGCCGTCGGTGCGCCGCCCGCCTTCGAGCGGCTCGACCGGCTGCTGCAGATTCTCGGGGCCGACGGCACGGTGCTGGCCCGCAGCCACAATCTCGGCGCTGCCCGCTTGCCGGTGTCGCCCGATCTGCCGGGCCGGCTGGCTGCCGGAGAGGTCGTGTTCGAAACCCTGCACAGCTTCGGCAACGAACCCGTGCGCATGGTGTCCTTGCCGGTCGAACACCGGGGCGCGGTGCGCGCGGTACAGGTCGCGGGGTCGCTCGACGATGTGAACCACGTCGTCGCCACGGCCAGCCTGCTGTTCGTCGTCATGGGCGTCGCGCTGTTGCTCACCGTGGGCACGGCGGGGTTCCTCCTGACGCGCGGCGCATTCCGGGCGATCGACGACGTGGTCGACCAGGCGCGTCGCATCGGCGATGCCAGCCTGGGCCGTCGCCTGCCGCATCCTGGCGTCGACGACGAAATCGGACGACTGGTGCGGACGCTCAACGAGATGCTCGACCGCCTCGAGCATGGCTTCGAAGCACAACGGCGTTTCACCGCCGATGCATCGCATGAACTGCGCTCGCCGCTGTCGCGCCTGCGCACCGAGCTCGAGCTGGCCTTGCGGCGGCCCCGCGAGCCGGCCGCGTATATCGCGGCGCTGCGCTCCAGCATGGAAGAGGTCGAACGGCTGACGTTGCTCGTCGAAGAACTGCTGACGCTGGCACGCATCGACGCCGGACAGGAGCGCGGCCCGGCCGAGAACGCTTCCCTGGCGATGCTGGCCGACGAGGCCGTCGCGCGCCAGTCGCGCGCCGCACAGGAACGCGGCGTGCACATCGCACTGGCCAGTGCGCTGGCCGGGCCGGCATGGGTCGCGCGCGGCCCGGCGAGCCTCGTGCTGGGCAACCTGCTGGACAACGCGGTCAAGTTTTCGGCGCCCGGCGATCAGGTCTCGCTGCGCATCGCGGCCGACGCTGCGAACGCCCTGATCGTCGTGCGCGACCATGGCCCCGGCATCGGTACGCAGGATCTTCCCTACGTGTTCGAGCGCTTCTTCCGCGGCTCGGCGGCACGCGCCGGCACGGTACCGGGCATCGGACTCGGATTGGCGCTGTCGCAGGCGATCCTGCACGCGCACGGCGGCCACATCGACGCGTCGAGCGCGCGGGGCGGCGGCGCGGAATTCACGGTCCGTCTGCCGCTCGCGTCCGCGCCCACCGCATCCTGAATCGGGAGGGCATCCCGGGGTCGTCGGCGCAGCGCGGCCCGGCTGCCGATAATGGCCGGATGGTCCGTTCCTCCCAACAACTGCATCCGCACCGCGAGCCGGCGCCCACCCGCGCCGCGGCGACCGTGCTGCTGCTGCGCGACACGCCGGCCGGCCTCGAGGTGCTGATGACGCGCCGCTCGCCGACCGCCAGCTTCGCGCCCAATGCCTACGTCTTCCCCGGCGGGCGCATCGACGAGGCCGACACCGCGGCACGCCGCATCGCCACGCGGCGCCGCACCCAGAGCCGCGTGCAGCTCACGCAAGCGATCGCGGCGATCCGCGAGAGCTTCGAAGAACTCGGCGTGCTGCTCGCGCACCATGCCGACGGCACGCCCGTGACGGCCGCCGAGATCGCCGACATGGACCGCAGCACCGCCGACACGACGGTCGCCTTCGCCGAGCAGTGCGCCGCACGCGGCCTGCTGCTCTCGACCGACAAGGTCTACACCTTCGCGCACTGGATCACCGACCGCGACCTGCCCAAGCGCTTCGACGTGCCCTTCCTGGTGGCCCGCATGCCCGAAGGCCAGACGCCCTCGGCCGACGAGACCGAACAGTTCGAGCCGATCTGGGTACGCCCGGCCGATGCGCTCGCGCGTCACGCCGAAGGCCGCTTCTTCATCATCTTTCCGACGGTGCGCACGCTGCAGCGCCTGGCCACCTACGGCAACGTCGACGCCGTGCTCGGTGCCTGCGCGCAGCGTGACGAAGGCGAAGGTCCGCTGTGGACCAGTTGCCCGCGCGGCGGCTTCCTGAAGGGCGAAGAGCAGCGCTACATGGAAGACGAGTCGCCCTATGGCGAACTCGCGCTCGTGTGCCCCGACGGCCAGATGCTGCATGCGCTCGACTGGCAGAGCGAACAGCCGGTGGAATTGCTGAAGAACGTGCGCCGGTTGACGGCGCCCAATCCGAGCGCGATGACCGGGCCCGGCACCAACAGCTACATCGTCGGCGACGCTGCGACCGGCTTCGTCGTGATCGATCCGGGTCCGAACGATTTCGACCACATCGGCCGGCTCTGGAAAGCCACGCAGGGCGACATCCGCATGATCGTGTGCACGCACTCGCATGCCGACCACTCGCCGGGCGCTGCGCCGCTGGCGGCGCTGTGCAAGGTGCGTCCGCCGATCCTCGGCCTGCCCTCCGCGCCGACCTCGCGGCCGACCGCGCGCTTCACGCCCGACCGCGCGCTGGCCGACCAGGAACACCTCGTGCTGAAAGGCGCCGACGGCACCGATCTCCGGAACAACATCGCGCACACGCTGCGCGTGATCCACACGCCGGGCCACGCGGCCAACCACCTCTGCCTCGTGCTGGAAGAAGACGGCCTGCTCTTCTCGGGCGACCACATCCTGAACGGCAGCACCACCGTGGTCGACCCGCCCGATGGCGACATGACGGCGTACCTCGATTCGCTCGACGCGCTGGACGCGGCCTGCGCTGCGGGCGACGTCGCCTTCATCCTGCCCGCGCACGGCTACGTGCTCGGCGAGGCGCGCACCGCGATCGCCTATCTGAAAAAACATCGACTCAAGCGCGAAGCCAAGATCGCGGGCGTGATGCGCCGGCTGCCCGAAGGCACGGCGGACGAATGGCTGCCGCTCGCCTACGACGATGTTCCGCCCCGCATGTGGCCGGTGGCCGCGCGCTCGCTCGCGGCGCATGTCGAACGACTCCAGACACTCCAGCGACAGGCTGCGCCATGAACGATCTTCCCGAAGGCGTGCGGCTGGCCAAGCGCGTGGCCGCCCTGGCCGGCGTATCACGGCGCGAAGCTGAACTGCTGATCGAGAACGGCGCGGTGAGCGTCGACGGCGTACAGGCCATGCTGCCGCAATCGCGCGTGCACGATCACCAGAAGGTCGCCATCGCAGCGGGCGCCAAACCCGAACCGCTGGTCGCCGTCACGCTGCTGCTGCACAAGCCGGCCGGCATGGCGGTCGACGTGGCGCACCGTCTGCTGGTTGCGGCCAACCACCATGAGCCCGAGCGTGCCGGCCAGCGCTTCGTGCCGGCACACCTGAAGGCGCAACGCTGCATGACGCCGCTCGAGCCGGCCGCGAGCGGGCTCATCGCGTACACGCAGGAATTCCGCATCGAACGCAAGCTGCAGGAAGACGCGGGCGTCCTCGAACACGAGGTGATGGTCGATGTGGAAGGCCTGGTCGGCCCCGAGGTGCTGGCGCGGCTGGAACGCTCGCCGGCGCGCGTGAGCATCGGCCGGCAGAGCGAGGGCCAGACCGGCCTGCGCTTCGCCCTCAAGGGCGCGCGGCCGGGGCAGATCGCCGAGATCTGCGACCGCGTGGACCTGCGAATTCTTGCCATGAAGCGCATCCGCATCGGACGCGTGCCGCTCGCCGGGCTGGCGCCGGGGCAGTGGCGCTATCTGTTCGCGGACGAACGATTCTGAAAAAAGTGTGAAGCCCGCCGATAAGCCGGATTCTGTGCGTTGAAGTTGCCCCCAACGTGACCGTCATTACTCTGGGCCGCCGGTCGCCCGGACGGCTCGATGCCACCTACCCGCCAGCCATCCGCGGAACCACGGGATCAGGAGGTCGCGGCGAACCGCTCGCTCCGTGCGCTGGCCTATTTGGTGTTGCTGCGCGCAGAGATTGCCCGTTTCACCCGGATCGGGGTTGCCCCTTCACCGACTCGTCTCTGTTGCTCTGATCCTCACCTCGCGGTGGAGAGTCGTTAACTCCTGCGCTGTCCTGTGCAGTCCGGACGTTCCTCCAGTGCGCCCTTTCGGGAATTGCACCAGCGACGGTCTGGCGTGCTTCACGCCGCGATTATCGCCTCGTGGGGCGCTGGCGGATCGAGCCCGGCAGACGCCCGCCTGAAACGCCCTGGCGTCACCCCGGCGTGGCGGGTGAACGCGCGGTTGAATGCGGCCTCCGAGCGATAGCCGACCGCCTCTCCGACGGACGCCGTGTCCTGCCCGCCTTGTGCCAGCAACTGCGATGCGCGTTCCATGCGCAGGATGGTCAACAGTTCCAGCGGGCCCGTGCCGACCCGCCGCGTGAACTCGCGCGCGAAGGTGGCGCGCGAAAGATGGCATCGCGCCGCCAGGGAAGCCACGGTCCAAGGGTCCTGCGGTTGCGCCAGCATGACTTGCAAGGCCGCAGCCAGTCTGGGGCTGGCCAGGAGGCCGAGCACGCCAGACAGTTCAGGCCGTGTCTCGAGGCACGCGCGCACCGCCAGCGTGAACAGCGCGCCCGACAGTTCGGCGACGATCGCCGACGCGCCCGGGCGGTGTTGCGCGATCTCGTGCGCCATCAGCCGCACGAGGGCTTCGAGCCACTCGGCCTCGGGTCGATGCGCAAACGGAATCACCATCGGCTCGGGCAATGCGTCGAGCAACAGGCTGCGCCGCCGGCCGGGAAACTCGAACTCGCCGCAGAGGATGTCGGTGTCCGCGATCTCCTGACGCGCCACGTTGGTCTTGACGTCGACCAATTCACCCGGCTGCAGCCGGATGGCACGGCCGCGCGCTTGCGGCACGGCCGTGCGCAGCACATGCGCCGTGCCGCGCGGCAGGACGACCAGGCTGCCCTCTTCGAGCGGGATCAGGATGCCGCTGCCTGGCAACCACAGCTCGCAGCGGCCGCGCAGCAGGATATGAAAAGGTGCGCGCCACGGCCCGACGGCGTCGTGCGGGGCGGACCAGCCTTGCCCGAACAAGCACCGCAAGTCCATGCGGCCGCGCGGATCGAGCCGTTTGACGAGTTCACTCAAGGCATCCATCTGAGACGTTGGAACAAGTTATAGAGACTTTTCAGCATTCAAAACACTAGCACGCGCGCCTAAATTCGACTCATCCCATCTGACAGGTGAATTGAATGACGCTCGACCGCGCCCCCGTACCAGTTTCCTTCTTCAGTATCGCCGTCGGCGTGCTCGCGCTGGGCAACGCGTGGCGCGTGGCAGAGCGCCTGTGGCATCTGCCGCACGGCATCGCCGACCTCCTCACTTGGAGCGGCATCGTCTTGTGGCTTGCACTGCTCGCGCTGTATGCGCACAAGTGGCTGCACCACGCCAGCGACGCGCGCGCCGAGCTGAACCACCCGGTGCAATCGTCTTTCGCCGCGCTGGGACCAGTGTCCAGCCTGCTGGCGGCGATGGCGCTCGAGCCGCATTCGCACCCGCTCGCCCTGGCGGTCTTCGCCCTCGCCGTCACAGCGCAACTGGCGCTCGGCCTGCAGCTCTACGGCCGCATGTGGCAAGGCAGCGGCAAGCCCGAACTCATCACGCCCGCCATTTACCTGCCTGCCGTGGCGCAAAACTTCGTGGCCGGCGCGGCCGCAGCCGCTTTCGGATGGCCCAGCCTCGGCATGTTGTTCTTCGGGGCGGGCCTGTTCTCGTGGCTGGCCATCGAGTCGCTGATCCTCAGCCGCGCCGCGCTGCAGGGGCCTTTGCCCGAAGCCTTGCGGCCGGTGCTGGGCATCCAGCTCGCACCCGCGGTGGTGGGCGGCGTGACCTATCTGGCCGTCAATGGCGGCAAGCCCGACCTCTTCGCGCAGATCCTTCTGGGGTACGGGCTGTACCAGGCGCTGCTGCTCCTGCGCCTGCTGCCCTGGATCGCCAGGCAGCCTTTTGTGCCGTCGTACTGGGCCTTCAGCTTCGGCGTGGCCGCGTTGCCTACGCTGGCACTGCGCCTCCTGGCAAGCGGCGCCACAGGGCCCGTCGAATGGCTGGCGCCGGCCTTGTTCGCAGCAGCCAACGTCATCATCGGCGTGCTGGCATTCAAGACCGTGGCCCTGCTGCTGCAAGGACGTCTGTTGCCTGCGGTGACCGCCCCGCGCTGACGGCTTTGCGGACCGGTCCCACAATGCGTGCTGTCCGCTCGTCCACGCACTGCACAGGAGACCCGTCCATGAAGGCCCAGAACATCCTCGCTACCATCGGCAACACGCCGCACATCCGCCTCCAGCGCCTCTTCGGCCCTGCGACGCAGCAGGTGTGGATCAAGTCCGAACGCAGCAATCCGGGCGGCTCGATCAAGGACCGCATCGCGCTCGCGATGGTCGAAGACGCCGAGCAATCGGGCGCGCTGAAACCCGGCGGCACGATCATCGAGCCGACCTCCGGCAACACCGGCATCGGCCTGGCGATGGTGGCGGCGGTCAAGGGCTACAAGCTCATCCTGGTGATGCCCGATTCGATGTCGGTCGAGCGCCGGCGGCTGATGCTGGCCTACGGCGCCAGCTTCGACCTCACGCCGCGCGCCGGCGGCATGAAGGCCGCCATCGCACGCGCCGAAGAGCTGGTCGCCGGCACGCCGAATTCGTGGATGCCGCAACAGTTCAACAACCCGGCGAACGTCGCGGTCCATGTGCGCACCACCGCTGAAGAAATCGCGGCCGATTTTCCCGACGGCCTCGACGCGATCATCACGGGCGTGGGCACCGGCGGCCACATCACCGGCGTTGCGAAGGTGCTGAAGGCGAAGTGGCCGAAGCTGAAGGTGTTCGCGGTCGAGCCCGTGGCCTCGCCGGTGCTGTCGGGCGGCAGTCCGGCACCGCATCCGATCCAGGGCATCGGCGCGGGCTTCGTGCCGAAGATCATGGACATGACGCTCGTCGACGGCGTGATCCAGGTCGATGCCGAGCCTGCGCGCGAAATGGCGCGGCGCTGTGCTGCCGAAGAAGGGATGCTGGTCGGCATCTCGTCGGGCGCCACGCTTGCGGCCATCGCGCAGAAGTTGCCCGAGCTCGCACCCGACGCGGTGGTGCTGGGCTTCAACTACGACACCGGGGAGCGTTACCTGTCGGTCGAAGGGTTCCTGCCGGGCCTTCCGGCCTGATCTGGCGCCGGCGGATCGCGGCCGGTATCATCGCGGGCCGTCACCGCCACCTGCCCGATCACCACGGGCCGCCGCCATGATCCGCCTTTCCGAACTCAAACTCCCCCTCGACCATCCACCCGAGGCGCTCGCCGCGCTGATCGCCACCACGCTCGGCGTGGCGCCGGGCGACATCGCGACGCACACCGTCTTCAAGCGCAGCTTCGATGCGCGCAAGGCCGACCTGCTCACCGTCTATATCGCCGACGTCACGCTGGCCGATCCAGCCCGTGAAGCGGCCCTGCTCGCGCAGCACGCCGGCCACCCGCACATCCAGCGCACGCCCGACATGGCGTGGCACGCACCGGTCCACGCGCCGGCTGACATGCCCTTGCGTCCGGTCGTCGTCGGCTTCGGCCCCTGCGGCATCTTCTGCGCACTGCTGCTCGCGCAGATGGGCTTCAAGCCGATCGTGCTGGAGCGCGGCAAGACGGTGCGCCAGCGCACACGCGACACCTGGGGCCTGTGGCGCAAGAACACGCTGAACCCGGAGTCGAACGTGCAGTTCGGCGAAGGCGGCGCCGGCACCTTCTCGGACGGCAAGCTCTGGAGCCAGATCAAGGACCCGCGCTTTCTCGGCCGCAAGGTGATGGAAGAGTTCGTCAAGGCCGGTGCGCCGCCCGAGATCCTCTACGTCGCGCATCCGCACATCGGCACCTTCAAGCTCGTGAAGGTGGTCGAGACGATGCGCGCCGAGATCATTGCGCTCGGCGGCGAGGTGCGCTTTGAGCAGCGCGTGACCGACGTGCACATCGAGGACGGCCCCGACGGCCGGCACCTGCGCGGCCTCACCGTGCTCGACCAGCAGACCGGCACCACGCGCGAGCTGCGCGCCGACCACGTGGTGATGGCGCTCGGCCACAGTTCGCGCGACACCTTCGGCATGCTGCATGCACGCGGCGTGCACATCGAGGCCAAGCCCTTTTCCATCGGCTTTCGGGTCGAGCATCCGCAGGGCCTCATCGACCGTGCGCGCTGGGGCCGGCATGCCGGGCATCCGCTGCTCGGCGCGGCCGACTACAAGCTGGTGCACCACGCGAGCAACGGGCGCTCGGTCTACAGCTTCTGCATGTGCCCGGGCGGCACCGTGGTCGCGGCCACGAGCGAGCCGGGCCGCGTCGTGACCAACGGCATGAGCCAGTACTCGCGCAACGAGCGCAATGCCAACGCCGGCATCGTGGTGGGCATCGACCCGAAGGACTTCCCGGGATGGGAAGCCGGCGCCACAGGCGATGCGCTGGCCGGCATCGCGTTGCAACGCGATCTCGAATCCAACGCTTTCGTGCTCGGCGGCGGCGACTACTGCGCACCGGGTCAGTTGGTCGGTGACTTCGTGGCCGGCAAGCCATCGACCGCGCTCGGCAGCGTGGTGCCTTCGTACAAGCCCGGCGTGACCCCGACCGACCTGCACCAGGCCCTGCCCGCCTACGCGATCGAGGCGATGCGCGAAGCCTTCCCGGCCTTCGGCCGCAAGATCAAGGGCTTCGACCTGCACGACGCGGTGCTGACCGGCGTCGAAACGCGCACCTCGTCGCCGATCCGCATCACGCGCGGCGACGACTTCCAGAGCCTCAACGTGCGCGGCCTCTATCCGGCCGGTGAAGGCGCGAGCTACGCCGGCGGCATCCTGTCGGCGGGCGTGGACGGCATCAAGGTGGCCGAAGCCGTGGCGCGGGCGGTCACGCAAGAGGTCGGCACCGCATGACGAACCTCCCACGCCCCACGCGTGCCCAGTTCGCGCTCGCCACGCTGGCGATGGCCGCGGTGGTGATCGCGTCGAACGTGCTCGTGCAGTTCTCGCTCAACGACTGGCTCACCTGGGGCGCCTTCAGCTACCCGGTCGCGTTCCTGGTGAGCGACCTGGTCAACCGCCGCTTCGGCCCCGGACCCGCGCGGCGGGTCGCTTGGATCGGCTTCGCGGTGGCGGTCGCGGTCTCGCTGCTGCTCGCGCCGGCGCGCATCGCGATCGCCTCCGGGCTCGCCTTCATCGCATCGCAGTGGCTCGACATCTCGGTCTTCGACCGGCTGCGGCGCGGCACCTGGTGGCGCGCGCCGCTGGTGGCCACCGTGGTGGCAGCGGTGCTCGACAGCTTCGTGTTCTGGGGCATCGCTTTCGGCGGCACGGACGGCCCGTGGCTCACATGGGCGCTGGGCGATCTCGGCGTGAAGCTCGCCGTGGGCGTGCTGATGCTGCTGCCCTTCCGCCTACTGATCGGCCGCGCCGTCGGCACCAGCGCCACCTCGGCGGCCGGCCGCTGAACGCATTTCGAAAGAACGCCATGGCAGACGACTTCCACTACTACGAACCCGCGCTCGGCCACGGCCTGCCGCACGATCCGTTCAACGCGATGGTGGGCCCGCGGCCGATCGGCTGGATCTCGTCGAAGAGCGCGGCCGGCGTATTGAACCTCGCGCCCTACAGCTTCTTCAACGCCTTCAACTACACGCCGCCGATCATCGGCTTTGCCAGCATCGGCGCGAAAGACAGCCTGCACAACATCCGCGAGACCGGCGAATTCGGCTGGAACCTCGCGACGCGGCCGCTGGCCGAACGCATGAACGCGTCGTGCGCGGCCGTCGGACCCGAGATCGACGAGTTCGCGCTCGCCGGGCTCACGCCGGTTGCGTCGCGCAAGATCGCGGTGCCGCGCGTGGCCGAAAGCCCGGTGTCGTTCGAGTGCAAGCTCACGCAGTTGCTGCAGCTCGAAGGCGTCGACGGCGTGGCCGTGCCGACCTGGCTCATCCTCGGCGAAGTGGTCGGCGTGCACATCGCGCGCCATCTGCTCAAAGACGGCGTGTACGACACCGCTGCGGCCGAGCCGATCCTGCGCGGCGGCGGCCCCGCCGACTACTTTGCAATCACCCCCGACAATCTCTTCAAAATGTTCCGCCCGCGCTGAGCGCCGGCACCGCCCGACGACATGACCGAATCCGAATCGATGACCGACACTGAAACCCTCACTCCTGCTGCCACTGCGGCGCCCGTCGCCGAAGACAAACGCGCGCGCCACAAGCCGCGCGGCCAGAAGCCGCAGGGCAACGCCCCCCGCGCGGCGCGCAAGGTGCACCCCGTGCTCGAACAGCTGTTCGGCCTGTACCCGAAGATGTTCGGCCCGCGTTTCCTGCCGCTCAAGCTCGGCGTGTTCCAGGACCTGATGGCGCAGCACGGCGACCTCTTCAAGAAGGAAGACCTGAAGGTCGCGCTCGGCCTGCATGCGCGCTCCACGCGCTACCTCGAAGCCGTGGCGGCCGGCCATCCGCGCAGCGACCTGCAGGGCGAGCCGATCGAACCCGTGGCGCCCGAGCATGTGCACCACGCGATCCTCGAAGTGTTCAAGCGCCGCCAAGGCCGCTCCACCGACGATCTGCGCCCGCAGGTGATCACGCGCCTGGTCGCAGCCATCGAAGCCTCCGGCCTCAGCCGTGAAGACTACGACCTGCGCGTGCGCTCGCAGGACGAGGCGAACAACGCCCTGCTCGACGAAGCGCTCGCCGAACTCGGTCGCCAGGCGGCGAAGCGCGAAGCCCTGCTGCGCGCTTTCGAAGCCAGCGGCAAGAGCGAAGCCGAATTCGCCGACATGTACGGCATGGATCCGAAGGAAGTGGCCGGCACCCTGGCGCGCGCCCGCGCCGCGACCTGACCCTGCGGCCGAAAGCGCCCATGAAAAAAGCCACGCACTGCGGGGCTTTTTTCTGAGGCGGCGAACCGTCAGGCGTGCCCGTTTTGCAGCGCAGCGATGCGCTCTTCGATCGGTGGGTGCGTGGCGAACAGCTTGCCCATCGTGCCGGTGATGCCCATCGCCTCGACCGCTTTCGGCAGCTCGCCGGCCGGCAATCCGCCCAGGCGCGCCAGTGCATTCATCATGGGTTGCTTGCGGCCCATCAGCGCAGCGGCGCCGGCGTCGGCCCGGAATTCGCGCTGGCGCGAGAACCAGGCCACCACGATCGCGGCAGCGAAGCCGAGCACGATGTCGAGCACGATCGTGCTGACGTAGTAGCCGATGCCCGGGCCCGAACTGCGGTCGTCGCCACGGCGCAGGAACGAATCGATCGCATAGCCGATCACGCGCGACAGGAACACCACGAAGGTGTTCATCACGCCCTGGATCAACGCCATCGTGACCATGTCGCCGTTGGCGATGTGCGCGACCTCGTGGCCGATCACGGCCTCGACTTCTTCGCGCGTCATCCCCTGCAGGAGGCCGGTCGAGACCGCGACCAGCGACGAGTTCTTGAACGCGCCGGTGGCGAACGCGTTGGGCTCGCCTTCGAAGATCGCGACCTCGGGCATGCCGATGCCGGCCTTGTCGGCGAAGCCGCGCACGGTCGAGACGATCCACGCTTCGTCGGGCGTTTGCGGGTTGTCGATCATGCGCAGGCCGGCGGTCCATTTGGCCATCGGCTTGCTGATGAGCAGCGAGATGATCGCGCCGCCGAAGCCGATGACCAGCGCGAAGCCGAGCAGCATCGGGAGGTTGAGGCCGTTGGCCGTCAGGAACCGGTTGACGCCGAGCAGGCTGGCGACGATGCCGAGCACCGCGACCACCATGACGTTGGTCAGGACGAACAGAAGAATGCGTTTCAAGTTGATTTCTCCGTGGGAAGGCTGTCGTTCATTTGGGGGCCGGGCGCCCCGCTTCAAGCAAGCTGACGCCGCGGTCGAAAAACGTCGGCGTCATCATAGAAAGAAGGGCTCGTGTTGTCGGGCCACCAGCCCGGCACGCCGAGCACCGGCAGCGGCACGAAAGGCTTGGTGGCGAGGTGCGCCGCCGAGAGCGCCGCGGCGATGCATTCGTCGACAGGGTAAATCGACTGGCACGCGCCGGGTGCGAAGAGCACATGCGCCGTCAGGCCTTTGCGTGGCGCGGTCAACTTTTCGAGCAGTGCATGGCCGAAGAGCAGCAGGCGCGCCTCTTGCCAGCGTGCGCGTTCGGTCACAAAAAGCCGGTGCCAGTCGCGGGCGACAAGCGCCTCCCACAGCGCGGGCGGCGCGTCGAGCACGGCGCCGTTCTCGTCGAACAGCGTGAGCGCATCACGCAGCGGCCCGCGTTGCTGGCCGACGCCGTGGCGCGCGATGTCGGCCGCCTGCAGTTCGTTGAGCCGGCGTTTACTCAGCGGGAAATGCAGCCACACGAGCCCGTTGAAGAAGTCGTGCAGGTTGTCGCGTGTGGGGACGGTGCCGGTGTCGAAGATGTGCGCTTCGTAGGCGGTGCCGGCCGGCAACCCGTTTTGCGAAATGAAGTGCGGCCCCTTCGGCGTGCGCGCCGCTTCCAGAGCGGCCGCGACGGATGCGCATTGCGCGGCGGCGCAAACGGTCTCGCCGCGCCCACGGATCGGCGCCATCCAGGGCGGCGCCCAGTCGATGGGCGCCGCGGGGCTCACGCCGCAGGCGCGCCCGTCCACCGGATGCGATCGGGGTGCTGCAGCACGGCGAACTCGGCGGTGAGCTTGTCGAAGAGCTTGAGCGAGCTGCCGTGCTTGCCGAGCAGGCCGGCCGCACGCAGCGCCTGTGCCGCGTCGTTGAGCGCGACCTCCTTGCCGCTGCGCAGTGCGGGCACCGCCTGCAGGATGAACTCCGCGGCTTCCGACGGCGGCTTGGGCTTCGGCGCCGTCTTTTTCGCGGCCGCGGAACGCGAGGTCTTTTTCGCGGCCGCGGAACGCGAGGTCTTTTTCGCGGCAGGCGCGGTCTTGGCAGCAGCGGTCTTGGCGGCGGGCCGCGCGCGGGTCTTGCGGGCCGCCGCGGTGGCGGGTGCGCTGGCCGCCGCGGGGGTCACGCCGCCGCGAACGCCGTGGTGGGCGAGGTCGGTGAACTCGTCGTACACGCCGACGGTTTCTTCGCCGGTCTTGCCCTGCTGGCCGATGCCGCAGACGCGACAGCCCTTTTCGCGCAGGCGGATCACGAGCGGCGCGAAGTCGGAGTCGGACGACACCAGCACCACGACATCGGGCCGCTCGGCGATCACCAGGTCGACCGCGTCGACCGCGAGCGCGATGTCGGTGCTGTTCTTGCCGGCCGAGATGTTGACCATCGGCCGCACCGACAGCCGCTTGAAGAGCGCCTGCTGCTTGACCGCCGTCTCGGCATTGCAATAGGCGCGGCGCACGTGCACCGCGCCGTGTTCGGTCAGCGTGCGCTGCACGGCCTGCTCGATGACATCGGAGGAGACGTTATCGGCGTCGATGAGGAGCATCACGCGGAGGGTGGGGGTCATGCGAGTTTCCAGTTGAGCGTTTCGCCGCCGCACAGCGGCTTGAGCGTGGCGTCGCCGTAGGGCACGGTTTCGGGCACCGTCCACGGTTCGCGCTTGAGCGTGAGGGTGTCGGTGTGGCGCGGCAGGCCGTAGAAGTCGGGGCCGTGCAGGCTGGCGAAGCCTTCGAGCTTGTCGAGCGCATCGGCGTTGTCGAAGGCCTGCGCGTAGAGCTCGATCGCGGTGAGCGCGGTGTAGCAACCCGCGCAGCCGAAAGCGTGCTCCTTCAGGTGCGCGGCGTGCGGTGCGCTGTCGGTGCCGAGGAAGAAGCGGTCGCTGCCGCTGGTGGCGGCGTCGACCAGCGCCAGTCGATGGGTCTCGCGCTTGAGCACCGGCAGGCAGTAGTAGTGCGGCCGGATGCCGCCGGTGAAGAGCGCGTTGCGGTTGTACAGCAGGTGGTGCGCGGTGATGGTGGCGGCGGTGAACCGGCCAGCCTCGCGCACGTACTCGGCGCCCTCTTTCGTGGTGAGGTGCTCGAACACGATCTTGAGCTCGGGGAAGTCGCGACGCAGCGGAATCATCACGCGCTCGACGAAGACAGCCTCGCGATCGAACAGGTCGATGGCGGGGTCGGTCACCTCGCCGTGGATCAGCAGCAGCAGGCCGTGCTTTTGCATGGCCTCGAGCGTCTTGTAGGTGTGGCGGATGTCGGTCACGCCGGCGTCGCTGTGGGTGGTGGCGCCGGCCGGATAAAGCTTGAGCGCTTTCACGCCGGCTTGGGCTGCGAGCGCGATCTCTTCGGGCGGCAGCTTGTCGGTGAGGTAGAGCGACATCACGGGCTCGAAGGCCACGCCGGCGGGCACGGCGGCCAGGATGCGGTCGCGGTAGTCGAGCGCCTGCTGCGCGGTGGTCACGGGCGGACGCAGGTTCGGCATGATCAGCGCCCGGCCGAACTGGCGCGCCGAATGCGGCACGACGGCTTCGAGCGCGGCACCGTCGCGTACATGCAGGTGCCAGTCGTCGGGGCGGAGAAGGGTGAGGGTGTCTGCGGAACGCGTCATGCCGCGATTCTCCCATCGCGCCTCGCGTGCGCATCGGCAAGGCAGGCCAGGGCTGCAGCGTGCAGCCTCGTCATTGCGCATGGCGCCGTAGATCGCTGCCTGATAACGTTGTCGCACCATGCCCCTGCAAGACTCCGCCCACGCTTTCGTTCCCTACCCCGATACGCCGGTGCCGTGCGCCTCGACCGGCCCGCTGGCCGGCCTCAGCTTCGGCGTGAAGGACCTGTACGACGTCGCCGGCTACCCGACCGGTGGCGGCAGCCCCTTCCTGCTCGCGATGTCGGGCATCAAGACGCGCACTGCGCCCGCGGTGCAGCGACTGCTCGACGCCGGCGCGCGCTTCGTCGGCAAGACCGTCACCGACGAGCTCGCCTTCTCGATGAACGGCAACAACGCACACTTCGGCGCGCCGATCAACGGCGCCGCCAAGGACCGCATCGCGGGCGGCAGTTCGTCGGGCTCGGCATCGGCCGTGTCGTCGGGCCTGTGCGACTTCGCGCTCGGCAGCGACACCGGCGGCTCGGTGCGCGCGCCGGCCAACCACTGCAACCTGTACGGCCTGCGGCCGACGCATGGACGCATCGGCCTCGAAGGCGTGCTCGACCTCGCGCCGAGCCTCGACACCTGCGGCTGGTTCGCGCGCGACATCGGCACGTTCGCGCGGGTGGCCGACGTGCTGCTCGGCGCCGACCCCGCGCCGCTGCCCGCCGACGTGCGCCTGCTGTGGCCGGAAGACCTGTGGGCCATGCTGGCTGCGCCGGTCGTCCAGGCGCTCGGCCCCGCCGCCGACACCGTACAGGCCGCGCTCGGCCAGGCCCGCAGCGTCAAGCACATCGCGCTGGGCGACTGGGACGCGATGTACTGGAACTTTCGCTACGTGCAGGGCCGCGAAGCCTGGCTCACCGACGGGCCGCTGATCGAGCGCTACGCACCGCCGCTCGGCCCCGGCGTGGCGGAGCGTTTTGCGTGGTCGCGCGACGTGACCGACGACCAAGTGAACGGCGCGCGCATTTTTCGCGCGGCGTTTCGCGATCAGCTCGCCGCGCTGCTCGGCCCCGACGGCGTGCTGCTGATGCCCACGATGCCCGACGTCGCACCGCAGCGCGTGGCCGAAGAGAGCAGCCTCGAGGACTACCGCGACAAGGCGATCCGCATGCTCTGCGTCGCCGGGCTCAGCGGCTTCCCGCAGCTGTCGATGCCGCTCGCGCAACGCGACGGCGCGCCGCTCGGTCTTTCGCTGCTCGGGCCGGCCGGGTCCGACCGTTCGCTGGTCGCGCTGGCGGAACGCATCGCGCCCTGATCCGGGTTAGGGCGCCCTGCCCACCTGATCGCGCGGGGTCGGCGGGCAAGAAGGGATGCCCAACGTCGCGGGGAAAGTCCGGATGGAAAGAAAAGTCACGGCCGTTACGATTCGGAGCCGCCGGCCCGCCGCAACTGCGCCGCGGACCGAAAACACTCCAATAACAGCCACCCTCCCCGCATGTCTTCCCCACCTGAATCCGGCCCCTTGCTGGATGCCACGAGCCCCCTGAGCACCGACCTCCCGGCCACCGACGAGCCCGTCAAGGTGCCGCTGGCCATCGAAGACTGGGGCACCGTCCTCATCATGGGCCTGCTGGCCTGCATCACGTTCGCCAACGTGCTGGTGCGCTATCTCACCGATTCGTCTTTCGCCTGGACGGAGGAGTTTTCGGTCTTTCTGATGATCCTGCTGGCGATGGTCGGCGGCTGCGGCGCGGTCGCCCGCGACCGGCACATCCGGATCGAGTATTTCTCGGGCGAGGGCTCGATCGCGCGGCGTCGCCGGCTTGCACAGCTCGGCGCGGCCTTGGTGGCGCTGCTCTTCTTCCTGATGGCAGCGCTCAGCGTGCGCGTGGTGTGGGACGACTACCGCTTCGAGGAAACCTCGCCGGGCATCGGCGTCCCGCAGTGGTGGTATTCGGTCTGGCTGCCGATCGTGTCGACCGCGATCGCGCTGCGCGCGGTGGGCCTGTTCATCCGCCGGGGCCGCGACAAGGGCGCCGCATGATCGCCACCCTCCTCTTCATTGCCTTCCTCGCGCTGATGCTGCTCGGCGTGCCGATCGGCGCCGCACTCGGGCTCGCGGGCGCCGTGTGCATCGCGCTGGCCAACAGCGACGCGCAATGGTTCGGTCTCCTGGCCGTGCCGCAGAACTTCTACGCCGGCCTCGGCAAATACCCGTTGCTGGCCATCCCGATGTTCGTGCTGGTCGGCTCGATCTTCGACCGCTCCGGCGTCGCATTGCGGCTCGTGAACTTCGCGATCGCGATCGTCGGGCGCGGCCCCGGCATGCTGCCGCTGGTGACCATCGGCGTGGCCATGTTCATGGGCGGCATTTCCGGCTCCGGGCCCGCCACGGCTGCGGCCGTCGGCGGCGTGATGATCCTGGCCATGTCGCGCGCCGGCTATCCGCCGGCTTTCGCGGCCACCGTGGTGGGTGCGGCGGCTGCAACGGACATCCTGATCCCGCCGTCGGTGGCGTTCATCGTGTACTCGGTGCTCGTGCCACAGGCGTCGGTGCCGGCGCTGTTCGCCGCCGGCATGATCCCGGGCATCCTGGCCGGCCTGGCGCTCATCGTTCCAGCCGTGCTGATCTCGCGCCAGCACAACATGGGTCAACTCGAATCGACGATGCCGCGCCCGCCGTTCTGGCGCAGCCTGATGGAAGCGAGTTGGGGTCTTGCCGCACCGGTGCTGATCCTCGGCGGCATGCGGCTGGGCTGGTTCACCCCGACCGAAGCAGCGGTGGTGGCGGTGTTCTACGGCCTCTTCGTCGGCATGGTGGTGCACCGGACGATCAAGGTGCGCGATCTGTTCGTGATCCTGCGCGAATCGGGCGAGCTGTCTGCCGTGATCCTGATCGTGGTGTCGCTCGCCGGCATCTTTGCCTATTCGCTCTCGACGCTCGGCGTGATCGATCCGGTGGCGAACGCCATCGTGAATTCCGGCCTGGGTGAATACGGCGTGCTGGCGCTGCTGATCGTGCTGCTGATCACCGTCGGCATGTTCCTCGACGGCGTCTCGATCTTCCTGATCTTCGTGCCGCTGCTCTGGCCGATCGTCCAGTTCTACAAATGGGACCCGGTGTGGTTCGGCGTGATCCTCACACTGAAGGTGGCGCTCGGCCAGTTCACGCCGCCGCTGGCCGTCAACCTGATGGTGTCGTGCCGCATCGCCAACGTGCGCATGGAAGAAACCGTGCGCTGGGTCGGCTGGCTGCTGTTCTCCATGTTCCTCGTGATGGTCGCGGTGATCATCTGGCCCCAGCTGGCCCTCTGGCTTCCCCACAAACTCGGCTACTGAGCTTTTTTTCCAGGAGACAAACCATGAAATTCCGTCGCACCCTTCTCGCTTCACTGAGCGTGGCCGCCATCGCCACGGCGCTGGGTACCTTTTCGGTCGCCGCCACGGCGCAGATGGCCTACAAGCCCGAATACAAGATGTCGCTGGTGCTCGGCCCGCCGACGCCGTGGGGCCAGGCCGGGAAGATCTGGGCCGACCTCGTGAAGGAACGCACCCAGGGCCGCATCAACATCAAGCTGTACCCCGGCGTGTCGCTGATCCAGGGCGACCAGACGCGCGAGTTCAGCGCGCTGCGCCAGGGCGTGATCGACATGGCCGTGGGATCAACCATCAACTGGTCGCCGCAGGTCAAGCAGCTCAACCTCTTCTCGATGCCCTTCCTGATGCCCGACTACGCGGCCATCGATGCGCTGACACAAGGCGAGGTCGGCAAGGACATGTTCGCCACGCTCGAAAAAGCCGGCGTGGTGCCGCTCGCCTGGGGCGAGAACGGCTACCGTGAACTGACCAACTCGAAGCGTTCGATCCGCACCCCGGCCGACCTGAAGGGCATGAAGCTGCGCGTGGTCGGCTCGCCGATCTTTGCCGACATGTTCAGCGCGATGGGCGCCAACCCGACGCAAATGAGCTGGGCCGATGCGCAGCCGGCGCTCGCCAGCGGCGCGGTCGACGGCCAGGAGAATCCGCTCTTCCTGTTCACCGTGCTGAAGATGCAGAACGTCGGCCAGAAGTTCGTGACGACCTGGGGTTACGTGGCCGACCCGCTGATCTTCGTGGTCAACAAGGAGATCTGGGCCTCGTGGACGCCGGCCGACCAGGCGGTCGTGAAGCAGGCCGCCCTCGACGCCGGCAAGCAGGAAATCGCCATCGCCCGCAAGGGCCTGGTCGAAGCCGGCAAGCCGGTGTTGAAGGAGATCGAAGGCATGGGCGTCACCGTCACGCAACTCACGCCCGCCGAGCGCGAAGAGTTCGTCAAGATCACGCGCCCCGTCTACACCAAGTGGAAATCGACCGTGGGCGCCGACCTGGTGACCAAGGCCGAGAAAGCCGTGGCGGCACGCAAGCAGTAACCGCCCGCGCTTCGCCTGCGAAAAAGCCCCGCACAGCGGGGCTTTTTCATGTGCGCCAGCGGTTCAGTGCTGGAGGATCTTGTTGAGGAAATCCTTGGTGCGCGGCTGGCGGTTCTCCGGATGGTTGAAGAACTCGTCCTTCGAGCAGTCTTCGAGGATCTTGCCGCCGACGTCGATGAAGATCACGCGGCTCGCGACCTTGCGGGCGAAGCCCATCTCGTGCGTGACGACCATCATGGTCATGCCTTCCTTGGCCAGGCTCACCATCACGTCGAGCACTTCGCCGACCATTTCTGGGTCGAGCGCCGAAGTGGGTTCGTCGAATAGCATCACGATCGGGTCCATGCTGAGCGCACGGGCGATCGCCACGCGCTGCTGCTGGCCGCCCGAGAGCTGGCCCGGGAACTTGTCCTTGTGCAGCATCAGGCCCACGCGGTCGAGCATCTTGAGGCCACGCGTCTTGGCCTCTTCGGCACTGCGGCCGAGCACCTTGATCTGCGCGATCGTGAGGTTCTCGGTCACCGACAGGTGCGGGAACAGCTCGAAATGCTGGAACACCATGCCCACGCGCGAGCGCAGCTTGGGCAGATTGGTCTTGGGGTCGTGCAGCGGGATGCCGTTGACGGTGATCTCGCCCTTCTGGAAGGGCTCGAGCGCGTTCACGGTCTTGATGAGCGTGGACTTGCCGGAACCCGACGGGCCGCACACCACCACCACATCGCCCTTGGCGATGTTGACGGAGCATTCGTTCAGCACCTGAACCGGGCCATACCACTTGGAAACGTTCTTGATTTGGATCATGTTTTCGGACATTTTTTCTCTCCGGTCAGCGAATGATGGCGATCTTCTTGTGCAGCCGCTTCACCAGCCAGGAGAGCGAATAGCACAGGACGAAGTAAACGACGGCGGCCAGCAGGTAGGCCTCTTCGGGACGCCCGAAGTTCTTGCCGGCGGAGTCGAAGCCCTTGAACAGGTCGTAGGCGCCGATGGCATAGACCAGCGAGGTGTCCTGAAACAGGATGATGGTCTGCGTGAGCAGCACCGGCAGCATGTTGCGGAACGCCTGCGGCAGGATCACCAGCTTCATGTTCTGGCCGTAGGTCATCCCGACCGCCTGGCCCGCATGCACCTGGCCGCGGGGGATCGACTGAATGCCGGCCCGCATGATCTCGCTGAAATAAGCGGCTTCGAACGCGACGAAGGTGATCACCGCCGAATACTCCGCGCCGATCGGACGGCCGATCATGATGGGCACCAGCAGGAAGAACCACAAGATCACCATCACCAGCGGAATGCTGCGCATGCCGTTGACGTAGATCGCGGCCGGCACGTCGAGCCATTTCTTGCCCGACAGACGCATGAGCGCGAGGATCGTGCCGAAGAAAATGCCGCCCAGCGTGGCGATGATCGTCAGCGTGACGCTGAAGTAGAAGCCCTTGAGCAGCCAGTCGGTGACCAGTGCCCAGTTGAAGAAGGAAAAATCGAGACCCATCATGTCAATGTCCTCCCGTTCCGCCGGCCACGACGAAGCCTGGCACGCGGACGCGCTTTTCGACCCACGCCATGATGCGGTTGATGACCATGGCCGAGATGATGTAGAGCACCGTGACGGCGGCATACATTTCCGTCACGCGCGAGGTTTCTTCGCCCGCCTGCATGGCGAACTGGATCATTTCGGGAATCGAGACCGCGAAGGCGACCGACGAATTCTTGAAGATGTTCATCGACTCGCTGGTGAGCGGCGGAATGATGATGCGATAGGCCATCGGCAGGATCACGTAGCGGTAGTACTGCGGCGTGGTGAAGCCCATCGCCATGCCCGCATAACGCTGGCCCTTGGGCAGCGCCTGGATGCCGGAGCGCAACTGCTCGGCGATGCGCGACGAGGTGAAGAAGCCGAGCGCGAACACCACCAGGATGAACGGCGGCAGCGACGCCATGACGGGGAACATCTTCGGTATCACGTGATACCAGAGGAAAATTTGCACCAGCAACGGCACGTTGCGGAACAGTTCGACCCAGGCATTGCCGAGCCGGACCAGCCACGGGTTGTCGGGGAGCGTGCGGATCACGCCGATCACGGAGCCCAGCACGAGGGCCACGACCAGCGCCGACAGCGAGACGGCCAGCGTCCAGCCCCACGCCGATACCAGCCATTGCCAGTAGGTCGGGATCTTGCCACCCGGGTCTTCAAGAAAGACCTGCCAATCCCAGTTTCCCATCTGAACTCCTCGGTTTTTTTCGGAACGGTTTTTCTTAAAACAAACGCCCGCCGAAAGCGGCGGGCGTTGTGTTCATTCGGTCACGCGATTACTTCTTCGCGTAGTCTTCCATTGGCTTGTCGTTCGGCGATGCCCAGGCAGCCTTGGTGGCTTCCGATGCCGCCAGGTTCAGCTTGGTGTTGGTCGGCGGAATGGCTTGCATGAACCAGGTGTCGTACAGCTTGGCGAGCGAGCCGTCCTTGATCTGGCGTGCGATGCTGGCGTCGACTGCCTTCTTGAAAGCCGGATCTTCCTTCGGCAGCATGCAGGCGATCGGCTCGACCGACAGCGCTTCGCCGACGATCTTGAAGTCGGCCGGGTTCTTCGACTTGGCGATGTTGCCGGCCAGGATCTGGCCGTCCATCACGAACGCATCGGCGCGGCCCGACTCGAGCAGCAGGAAGCTGTCGGCGTGGTCCTTGCCCATGATTTCCTTGAAGTCGACGCCCGTGGCGCGCTCGTTCTTGCGCAGGGTCTGAACCGAGGTCGTGCCGGTGGTGGTCACGACGTTCTTGTTGTTCAGGTCCTTGATCGACGCGATACCCGAATTGGCCTTGACCGCGATGCGCACTTCTTCGACGAAGGTGGTGCTGGCGAACGCCACGTCCTTCTGGCGGGTCGCGTTGTTGGTGGTGGAACCGCACTCGAGATCGACGGTGTGGTTCTGCACCAGCGGCACGCGGTTTTGCGACGTGACGAGTTGTTCCTTGATCTTCAGCGCGGGCAGGCCGAGCTGCTTCTGGATGTCGCCCAGGATGCGGCGTGCCATTTCGGTGTGGAAGCCGACGTACTTGCCGTCGCCGATCGTGTAGGCCAGTGCGCCGGAAGAGTCGCGCACGCCCATGGTCACCTCGCCGGACGACTTGATTTTGGCCAACGTGTCATACGGTTCGGCAGAGGCAACACCGACGGCCAACATGGCGATCGCCAACGCGATAACTTGCTTTTTCATACTCAAAACTCCTGAAAATAACTGAGAGAGAGACAACGAAATTCTAGGCATTCACCGTTGTGGAAATACCCGGGCCAACCCGGTGCACTGTGCACTATTGCCGAACCTGCTGGCGATGTGAAAGCCTCACCCTGGTGCAGACCCGTAACGATTCGTTGATCACTGGATGCTAAGCAGTCTTTGTGCCCGCAGCGCGCGATGATCGCCGGCGACTGTAGTGCGAGCGTTCGCCGGGCACCAATGCCGTATGCGGCCATCGGCATGCGCGACGGTCATAGTTGCTGCACTGCAATATGAATCACCCGCCCTGCTGTTGCGCGACCAGGTAGGCCCAGAGCGCATCGGCCGCCGTTTTCGGCTCGGCCGACGCGGCCTCGCTGGCCTTGGCGCGCGCGGGCTTGCCGGCTGGCGCGGGCGGCGGCAGTTCGCGGTAGACGCGGATTTCCATCGTCACTTCGAGCGAATCGATCTCCGGCGGCAACGCGCTCACCAGCTTGCGCGCCTTCACTTCCTTGCGCACCGCGCTGTGCGGCAAGAACGCGACGCCGTGTCCTTCGAGGGCCATGGCCTTCAAGCCTTCGGCCATGTCGGTTTCGTACACGCGGTCGAGGTGAATAGCGGTCTTGGAGGTCTTGAGCAACTGGTCGACCATCCGCCCGAGATAAGCACCCGGCGCGTAGCCGAGATACGGCAGCGGCTGGCCCGGCCTGCCCGGCAGCCGCCAGCGCGGCGCACCATCGGCATCGGGCCTGACCCACGGCGCCACGACTTCTTCGCCCAGGCTCACCATCTCGTAGCGGTTGGCATCGAGCTGCAGCGGTTGCGAAGGATGCTGGTAGGCGATGAGCAGATCGCAACTGCCTTCGACCAGCCGCAGCACGGCGTCGTGCACGTTGAGCGCAATCAGACGGCTCTTGAGCGGGCCAAACTCCGCACGCAGGCTCGTGACCCAGGCCGGGAAGAACGTGAAGGCGAGCGTGTGCGGCACCGCGAACTCGATCACGTCGTGGGCTGCCGCCGAGTGCCCGCGCAGCATGGCGCGCGTGCTCTGAAGGCCCTGCAGCATTTCGATCGCCTGCGTGTAGAGCGTTTGGCCCGCCGGCGTGAGACGCGTCGGGTAAGAAGTGCGGTCGACCAGATCGGTGCCCGCCCAACCTTCGAGCGCCTGGATGCGGCGCGAGAAGGCGGGCTGGGTCACATGCCGGAGTTGGGCGGAGCGACTGAAGCTGCGGGTTTCAGCGAGGCTGACAAAATCTTCGAGCCACTTGGTTTCCATGGGTCGGCATTATGTTCGTTGAACATGAGCCGACCGATACGAAATGGCAGCCGCGCTCAGATCGGCGTGACGACGCCGCGGCCTGCGAAGTGGCCTTCTGCGTTGTCTAGAAAGCGTGCGAACGAAGCGGCCGTGGCCTCCGGCGACCAGCCCGCAAGATGCGGCGTGATGACGAGGTTGTCGATGTCGATGAGCTGCTCGGGCCGCTTGGGCTCGCTCTCGTACACGTCGAGCCCCGCCCCGGCGATGCCGCCGCTGCGCAGCGCGGCGGCCAGCGCGTCGGTGTCGACCACGCTGCCACGCCCGATGTTCACGAGAAAGCCCTGCGGGCCGAGCGCGTCGAGCACTTCGGCATTGACGATGTGCTTCGTCGCCGCGCCGCCCGGTGCAGCGCAGACCAGGATGTCGCACCACTCGGCGAGTGCCTTCACGCTGTCGAAATAGCGATGCGGCACACCGTCCTTCGCGCTGCGGTTGTGATAGCCGACCGCCATGTCGAAGCCCGAGGCGCGCTTGGCGATCTTCTGGCCGATGGTGCCGAGACCGAGGATGCCAAGCCGCTTGCCCGACACGTTGGGCGGCTGCGGAATCTCGAGCCGCCACACACCTTCGCGGCACAGGCGGTCGAGCGTGCGGAAGCCGCGCACCGATGCGATCACCAGGCCGAATGCGTGGTCGGCCACGCAATCGTCGTTGGTGCCCTGTCCGTTCGCCAGCGCGATGCCGCGCGCGCGTGCGGCTTCGAGGTCGACCATTTCGTAGCCGGCGCCCATGCAGCAGACGAGCTCCAGCGCGGGCATCGCGTCCATTTCAGCGGCGGTGAGGCCGAGCACGCCGATGGTCAGCACGGCGCGGAACGTGGCGCCGTGCGCCGTGATGGCCGCCTCGCGTTGGGCGGCGGTCGGTGCATAGGTGAGCGTGTAGCGCTCGGCCAGCACGTCCAGGTGTTCACGCGAGAGCGTGTTGAGCACCAGCAGGGAAATCTTCTCGGGCATGCGTCGTCGATCCTCGAATGAGCCCGGGTCGGGCCCGGGAATTTTGCTAGAGGACGACCGGCGCCGCCTCGACCTTCTGCAATGTCCACATCTGCGCGTAACGACCATGCGCGGCGAGCAGTTCGGCGTGCGTGCCGCGCTCGACGATCACACCGGCTTCCAGCACCAGGATCTCGTGCGCATCGACCACGGTCGACAGCCGGTGCGCGATGACCAGCGTGGTCTTGTTCTGCGCAGCACTCTTCAGCTCGCCCTGGATCGCGCGCTCGTTGGCCGAATCGAGCGCCGAAGTGGCCTCGTCGAAGATCACGATCGGCGGGTTCTTGAGCAGGGTGCGCGCGATGGCGACGCGTTGCTTTTCGCCGCCCGAGAGCTTCAGTCCGCGCTCGCCGACCGGCGTCTCGTAGCCTTTGGGCGTGGCCGCGATGAAATCGTGGATGCGCGCGGCTTTCGCGGCCGCTTCGACCTCTTCGCGCGTGGCGTCGGGCCGGCCGTAGGCGATGTTGTATTGCACCGTGTCGTTGAAGAGCACCGTGTCCTGCGGCACGATGCCGATGGCCTGGCGCACGCTGGCCTGCGTCACTTCGCGGATGTCCTCGCCGCCGATCGTGATCCTGCCCTGTTGCACGTCGTAGAACCGGTAGAGCAGGCGCGCCAGCGTCGACTTGCCCGAGCCCGACGGCCCGACCACCGCGACCGTCTTGCCGGCCGGGATCTCGAAACTCACATGCTTGA
Organism: Variovorax sp. PAMC 28711; assembly: GCF_001577265.1. NCBI lineage: Bacteria > Pseudomonadati > Pseudomonadota > Betaproteobacteria > Burkholderiales > Comamonadaceae > Variovorax > Variovorax sp. PAMC 28711. The sequence continues at coordinate 1,457,665 of NZ_CP014517.1, forward strand.
GGATCGGCCGTGCGGGCTCGTAGGCGAAGCTCACGTCCTCGAAGCGGATCGTGGCGTCGGTGCCGGCGAGCGGCCGCGCCTCCGGTGCGTCGCGCACTTCGCGGTCCTTCTCCATCAGCACGAACATCTTGTCGAGGTCGGTGAGGCTCTGCTTGATCTCGCGGTAAATCACCCCCAGGAAATTGAGCGGAATGTAGAGCTGGATCATGAAGGCGTTGACCATCACCAGGTCGCCGAGCGTCATGCGCCCTTCGACCACACCGGCCGTCGCGCGCCACAGCATCAGCACCAGGCTCACCGCGATCAGCATCTGCTGCCCGGTGTTGAGCAGGCTCAGCGTGCGCTGGCTCTTGATGGCGGCCTTGCGGTAGCGATCGAGGCTCGCGTCGTAGCGCTTCGCCTCGAACTCCTCGTTGTTGAAATACTTGACCGTTTCGTAGTTCAGCAGCGAATCGACCGCGCGGCTCTGTGCCACCGAATCGAGTTCGTTCATGGTCTTGCGGAACTGCGTGCGCCACTCGGTCACCGTCACGGTGAAGCCGATGTAGATGACCAGCGCGACGCCGGTGATCCACACGAAGAGCGAATCGAACTTGACGCCCAGGATGGTCAGCACCAGCGTGAGCTCGATGATCGTCGGCACGATGCTGTAGAGCGACATCGAGATCAGCGAATGCACGCCGCGTGTGCCGCGCTCGATGTCGCGCGTCATGCCGCCGGTCTGGCGTTCGAGGTGAAAGCGCAGGCTCAGCGCATGCAGGTGCCGGAACACTTCGAGCGAAATGCTGCGCGCCGCACCTTCCGTCGCCTTGGCGAAGACCAGCTCACGCAGTTCGCCGAAGAGCGCCGTCGAAAAGCGCAACAGGCCATAGGCGAGCAGCAGCGAGATCGGCACGATGAGCAGCGCCTGCGCCACGTCGGGCTTGGGCGTCATCGTGTCGACGAGGTTCTTCAGGAGCACCGGCACGCCGACGTTGGCGACCTTGGCGCCGACCATGAAGACCAGCGCCGCCATCACGCGCCACTTGTATTCCCAGAGGTACGGAAAAAGGCGGCGCAGCGTGGCCCAGTCGGAGCGGTCGCTGCGCTCGGGGGTGCCGGAGGGGGTGACGGAGGGAGAGGGGAGCGTTTCGCCGCTGCGGCGCATGGGTGGACAATCGTGGTTGTAGTTATTGACTCAGATTGTGCCCATGTCCGATTCTTCCAGTGCGCCTTCAAGCAGCACGGCCGCCCTCGCCGCCGCCACCCTCAAGAGTTTGCCCGCCGACATGGAGCTGGTGCTCAAGGTGATCCCGATGCCGGCCGACTGCAACGCCAACGGCGACATCTTCGGTGGCTGGGTCATGGCGCAGTGCGATCTGGCCGGCTCGGTGATTCCGGCGCGCTACGCCAAGGGCCGGCAGGCGACGGTCGCGGTCAACGAATTCATCTTCAAGCAGCCGGTGCGGCTCGGCGACATCCTGTCGTTCTATTCGAAGCTGGTGAAGATCGGGCGCACCTCGGTCACGGTGACGGTCGAGGTGTTCGCCGAACGCTTTCGCGCGCAGGGCGAGTACATCAAGGTGACACAGGCGACGTTCACCTATGTCGCCATCGACGAGCAGGGCCGGCCGCGCGAGATCGTGCGCGACTGAGCGTTGATCGCGCCCGATGGCGGCAGCCGATTTAACCGGCCGAGCCGACTTCGGGCAGTTTGGCGATCACCTTGATCTCGAACTTGAAACCGTAGAGCCAGGTCACGCCGACACCGGTCAGCGTCGGGTGCGGCGCGTCGCCCCAGTAGTCGGGCACCACCTGCCAGATCGTCTCGAAATTTTGCTCGGGATCGACCACGAAAACGGTGACGTCCACCACGTCGCCGAAGGTGCACCCCGCCGCCGAGAGGATCGCGTTGAGGTTGTCGAACGCCAGCCGCACCTGCGCCCGCAGATCGGGCTCAGGCGAGCCGTCGGGCCGGCTGCCGACCTGCCCCGACACGAAGAGAAAACCGTTCGAGCGAACCGCCGGCGAATACCGGTTGCGCTCGTAGAGGGCCTGGCGCCCAGGCGGAAAAACGACATCGCGTTGGGTCATCGATTGCTTTCTTGATTGGAGGATCGATGCACTTTAGGGCGCGGCGTGATGTCGATGAACGGACAAGGCGAACAAGCAGTGTTTCCAAAATCCACACAATGCCCGTCCGTCAATCGCAAAACTGGCCATCGGCGGCCCGAGCACGGCCATGCCGTTGCTCTTGACACTTCCTTGGACACGCGCATCTCGCGAGGCCTGCGGCGATCGAACGGACCGGGAAACAGCACGAGATAGCCGCACACAGAAGGTGCTGCGCCATCCCGACTACGGCCGGACGAATACGGTGCGCATCGCAATAGAACATGACGCCGAGCTAGCACCTGGGCGGCGGCGAGCAAAAATACGCGGAGCACGTGCCGGCGCGCGTTGGGAGGCCGTGGAAGTTGCAGGGCGTGGGCACTTTTGCGCGGGGTTTTGCTGCGACTGCTTTGGGCCCGAAGCAGAAGTCCGCTTCGCTCGAAAGCTGCCGTTCGCGGACGCTGCAGTACTCAGCGCGGTAGTCGTCAACTTCTATCCTGCTATGCATCTGCAGGAAAACTGCCAGCGCCCAACCTTCCGACCGGAACGAGCCAAGCCGAAACAGCCCCGCACAGTAGGCCTACGCACGACGAGAGATTTGCCACTTCGTCTATGCGTGCCACACGGCTTGGACCGGCTTGAAGCGCCAAGTGGAAGTATGCCCAAACACCCGCATACCCAGCGAAGACGCCGATGACAGCACCGGCGAGAATGCGAATTTTCAACTGAGGGAACAGAACGACCAAGCCAAGCGCCGCAACGCAGTACAGGAAGCCAGCGATTAATGCCGGACCGCCGCCAATAGCAAACGCTCCAATGACTGCGAAAGGGTGAAAGGCGAAAGCAAGGTCACCAGGAAATTTGGATAGGGCCACCAAAAAAAGACCCCCCACCGGTCCCAGGATGGCAAAAATCGCAATCGACTGAGCAGCATGAACTATCTTAGGTTCGCCGGAGAAGATGGGTCCCCTTGGTGAAGCGCGTCTCAATCTGGACGAGCCCGGTTTCCAAGTGCTGTTAGAGCCGAAGTCGGCGAAACACGTTGGGCACGACTTGGCCCCCGATGAAACCTCTGCGTCGCAGTTGGGGCAATAGTGTGTGTTAGTCAATTCGTGCCTTTAAACGCCCTTTCATCGGGCGTCTCGATGGCTGCTTTTGGCCGACAGCGGAAATCTCAAGCAACCGCGCCGTCACCAAAACTTCTCCGGTGTCTTGCCCAACGCCTCTGCGCAACCCGCCACGGCCTTCGCTCGCTCATCTCTCAGCAATTGCCAGTGATCGGCCTGCCAGCTTGTCCAAGCAACCGGCGCGGACTCGTAGAAACAGGTAGCCGGCGGGCGCATGAAACCGGGGCGGCCCAGTTCGGCGCCGAACTTCAGGCGGTAGAGTTCGTCGGTGCCCGCCAGATTTTCATAGACCAGATGCCACGCGCCCGGATGCAAGGGCGCGTCGGCTTCTTTCTGGACGTGTCCGGCTTCTTCGATCTCTTCCGGCGTGGATCCATCTTGTCGCGCTGTTGCGAGCGCTTCAGCTGCGCGGCGCCGGTAGATGGTGGTGGCGATTGGGCTCAACGCATCGGCCAGATCGGTCATCGCAGGATTGATCGCCACCGGATCGCCTTGCAACGCGTCGAGCGGCGTGCCCGCCAACTGGTCCTTGGAAAAGCCTTGGCCGCCGAAAGAAACGTTGCCGGTCAACAGCGACAGGCCCACGCTCAACGCGACCTGTCCGGCGACATTGCCTGCCGTGTTTTCCCGGCGCACCACGCGCAAGGTTTCGTAGCCGGGCTTGTAGCTTCCACGCTCGAAGCGCACACGCGTGACAGCTTCGCCCGGCGGAACGAGCGGTGGCTCGTCGGCGGCCCACACGATGGATGAACCCAGGACGACGCCGGCCACCATGCCGGCGCGCGCCATTCCCCTGATCGCTTTTTGCTTCATGCGGCCTCCCTGCCATTTTTATTGCCGCCCGCATTGTGATGCGGTTCGCCCTCACCTCATGGCTGAAAGCCCGACTTCTTCGTCACGGGCGATCCTTGCTTCTTGCGCCGCCGTGTCAGTGCGTCGTGAAGTCCGGCTTGCGCTTTTCCATGAAGGCGGTGAAGGCTTCCTTGGCGGCCGGCGAGCGCATCGCGTTGCCGAAGCTCACGCTCTCGACGCCGATGCGCTCCAGCACGGCCGGCTGGTGCGACAGCTTCATCAGGCGTTTGGTTTCGATCAGCGCCGACAGCGGTTTCGCGGCGAGCTTGCGCGCCTGCGTCTGCGCGATGCCGTTGCATTCCATCGGCGGCACCACGCGGTTGACCAGGCCGACTTCGAGCGCGGCTTCTGCCATGAAGGGCTCACCGAGCAGCAAGGCTTCGGCGGCGCGGTGGTAGCCGAACATGGCTGGCGCCAGCATGCTGGACGCCGCTTCGGGCACCAGCCCGAGGTTGACGAAGGGCATCGAGAACGCCGCGTTGTCGCCGGCATAGACCAGGTCGCAATGGAACAGCAGCGTGGTGCCGATGCCGACGGCCGGGCCGCACACACTCGCGACGACTGGCTTCGGAAATGCCGCGATCACGCGCAGGAAACGGATGGCGGGCGATTCGCTTTCGCTCGGCGCCGCGGGTGCCGCGGCGGCGGCCATGAAGTCGCCGATGTCGTTGCCGGCGCTGAAGATGGTCGGATCGCCCTGGATCAGCACGGTGCGCACGGCGGCATCGCCCGCGGCCTGTTCGAGCGCTTCGGTGAGCGCGTCGTACATCGCCCCGGTGATCGAGTTCTTGCGCGCGACACGGTTGAAGGTCAGGGTCATCACACCGGCTTCGGTGTGGACGAGGATGTCGCTCATGGCATTCCTTGGAAAAAAATTTGAGAAGTCAGGCCGCGAGGGCCTCGCGCACGAAATCGAGACGGTCCTGGCCCCAGAACATCTCGTCGCCGACGAACATGGTCGGCGCGCCGAACACACCGCGTTCGACGGCTTCGGTGGTCGTCGCCTTGAGCTGGTCCTTGGTGGCCTGCGCATTGGCCAGCGCGACGAGGGCAGAAGCATCGAAACCCGCAGCCTGCAGCACGCTGCCGACGGTGGCCGCATCGTTCATGTTTTTCGCATCGACCCACATGGCGTCGAACACCGCCTTGGCGTAGTCGGCGAAGCGCTCGGGCATCTGCATCTGCACGCCGGTGGCGCCGCGCATCAGCAACAGCGTGTTGACCGGAAAGTTCGGGTTGTGTTCGAAGGGCACCGCATAGCGCCTGGCGAAACGCTTGAGATCCGTGTTCATGTACGGCCCCTTCGGCTTGATCTCGGCCGGGGAGTGGTTGCCCGTGGCCTGAAACACGCCGCCGAGCAGCATCGGCTTCCAGACCAGCGTGGCGCCGGTGTCGGCGGCGATGTGCGGCAGCTGCGTCGCGGCCAGGTAGGCGGCGGGGCTGCCGAAGTCGAAATAGAACTCGATGGTTTGGCTCATGCGTGTGTCTCCGTCAGAATTTTTCGGACCAGGGGCGGATGTCGAGCTCGTGGGTCCAGGCATCGCGCGGCTGGGTGTGCAGCATCCAGTAAGTGTCGGCGATGTGGTCGGGGTTCAGGATGCCGTCTTCGGCTTTCATCGCGTAACGCTCCGGGAAATTGCTGCGGATGAATTCGGTGTCGATCGCGCCGTCGACCACGACGTGCGCGACGTGAATGCCCTGCGGCCCGAGCTCGCGGGCCATCGCCTGTGCGAGCGCGCGCAGCGCCATCTTGGCGCCGGAAAACGCACCGAAATTCGCGGCACCGCGCAGCGATGCGGTCGCGCCGGTGAAGATGATCGTGCCCTTGTGCGTGCCCTTCCGTGCTTCGCGCGCCACCATGCGCTTGGCCACTTCGCGGCCATTGAGAAAGCCCGAAAAGCAGGCCATCTCCCACACCTTGAAGTACTTGCGCGCCGTCTCGTTGAGGATGCTCTCGGGCACGTTCGCGCCGATGTTGAACACCATCACCTCGATCGGCCCGATGGTCGTTTCGATCTCCTCGACCAGCGCGACGACTTCTTCTTCCTTGCGTGCGTCGCAGGCGAAAGCGCAGGCCGTGCCGCCGTCGGCCTCGATCTGTGCGACCAGCGGCTGCAGCTTGTCGAGGCTGCGGCGCGTGACGCAGGCGATATAGCCTTCGCGGGCGAAACGGCGTGCGATGGCACCACCGGTGGCATCACCGGCACCGACAATGAGGGCGGTCTTTTGCATGGCGCTCATTCCTTGAAGTAGACGATCTGGTTCGAAGTCGCGAGCAGCGCGCCAGCTTCGCTCCAGAGCTGCGCGCTCTGGTCGAAGAAGCCGTTGTGGAACTGTTGCCCGACCGCGCGTCCGAGGAGATAACCAGTGCCGACCGATTCGAGTTCCGCCACGCCGGCATGAAAGTACGTCGTGATCGACACCGTGCCCGCGGGCACATGCTTGGCGCGACGCAACCAGATGCGCGGATAGAACATGTCGCTCAGGCAGGCGAGCGACGCGAAGTCGAGTGCGCGCGGCACCGCGTCGCGCAACCACACGATCGACTCGCTCCGGTCGCCGCTGCCGTCCCATGTGCCCGGAATCACGCCGCTGACCGGCCGCATCTCGTACTGGCCCATCCAGGCGACCCCGGCCGGTCCGCTGCTGAAGCGCGCGACCTCGCCCGGCCTGGGCACCGACGGCATCGGCAAGTCGTTGGTGCCCCAGGTCTCGCGGCGCGCCGCCGTGACGACGGTCGCGGTGGTGTTCACCTGCGGCGCGCCGCCGTCGTCGGGCTGCGTGATCTGGATCGTCCAGTGTTGCGTCGACCGGTTGGTGCGCACCGGGATGGCCAGCACCTCGAACGGGCCCGCCACGAGGGCGGCCGCGTAGTTGACGGTGAGCGCGATCGGCAGGCCCAGCAGGTCCGGATGGTCGAGCACCGACTGCAGCACGACCGCGGCCGTGGTGCCGCCGAAGGGCCCGACCATGTTCCAGTAATGCGGACTGGTCGCGCCGGTGAACTGGCCGGCACGGATGTCGCTCTGCGCGAGCGCGATCGCCTGGTCGAAGGGATGCTCTGTCACTCTGGTCTCCTTGTTGTTCGATGCGTGGCGTCGAGTGACCGAGGGCGGACTCAAACCCGTTCGAAAATGCCCGCTGCGCCCTGCCCCATGCCGACGCACATGGTCACCATGCCGTACTTGAGATTCTTGCGCCGCAGGGCATGAACCACTGTCGCGGAACGGATAGCGCCGGTCGCGCCGAGCGGATGGCCGAGCGCGATCGCGCCGCCCATCGGATTCACCTTCGACGGGTCAAGGCCGAGCGTGTGGATGACGGCCAGCGACTGCGCGGCGAACGCCTCGTTCAGTTCGAACCAGTCGATGTCCTCGTGCTTCAGGCCGGCATAGCGCAACGCGGCCGGAATCGCCTCGATCGGCCCGATGCCCATGATGTGCGGCGGCACGCCCTTGCTGGCAAAACTGACGAAGCGCGCGAGCGGCGTCAGGTCGTATTGCTTGCAGGCTTTCTCGCTCGCGAGGATCAACGCACCCGCGCCGTCCGAGGTCTGCGAGCTGTTGCCCGCGGTGACGGTGCCGCGCGCCGCGAACACGGTGCGCAGCCGGGCGAGACCTTCGAGGCTGGTGTCGGGCCGTGCGCCTTCGTCGAGGCTCACGACGCGCGTCTTCGCGATCGATTCGCCGGTCTCGAGGTTCGGCGTGCGATCGGTCACTTCGATCGGTGTGATCTCGTCGGCGAACTCGCCGGCCTGTTGCGCGGCCAGCGCCTTCTGGTGCGACGCGAGCGCGAACGCGTCCTGCGCTTCGCGGCTCACCTTCCATTGCTGCGCGACCTTCTCGGCCGTGAGGCCCATGCCGTAGGCGATGCCCACATCCCCTTCGCGCTCGAAGATGGAGGGCGACAGCGACGGCGCGTTGCCCATCATCGGCACCATGCTCATGCTCTCGACACCGGCGGCGATCATCACGTCCGCCTCGCCCACGCGGATGCGGTCGGCCGCCATCTGCACCGCCGACAGGCCCGAGGCGCAAAAGCGGTTGACCGTGATGCCGCCGATGCTGTTGGGCAACCCCGCGAGCACCGCGCCGATGCGCGCGACGTTGAGGCCCTGCTGCGATTCGGGAATCGCGCAGCCGCAGATGATGTCTTCGATGGCCTTCGGATCGAGGTTTGGTACTGCCGCTAGTGCAGCGCGCAGCGTGGTCGCGAGCAGATCGTCCGGCCGGTAGTTGCGAAAGAACCCGCGATGCGACTTGCCGATCGGCGTGCGCGTGGCGGAGACGATGTAGGCGTCCTGGACTTGTTTGCTCATGATGTTTCCTTCAGTTCCGCACGGGCTGGCCGGTTGACAGCATCCCCATGATTCGCTCCTGCGTCATCGGGTTCACGATGAGCGAGCAGAACGCCTTGCGCTCCAGCGCCATGAGGTATTCCTCGGTGACCATCGCGCCGGCATCGATGTCGCCGCCCGTCACCACGTCGGCGATGAGGCCGGCAATGTGGAAGTCGTGCGCGCTGATGAAGCCGCCGTCGCGCATGTTGACCAGCTGCCCCTTGATGGTCGCCGCACCGCTGCGGCCAGCCACGCGGAAGCTGCGGCGAAGCGGGGGGCGATAGCCGGCGTCGGCCATGGCCTTCGCCTGCTGCAACGCGACGTACAACACCTCGTCCTTGTTGGCGACGATGACGTCGCCATCGAGCAGGTAACCGAGCTTCTTCGAATCGAGCGCGCCGGTGCCGACCTTCGCCATCGCGGCGGCGGTGAAGCCTTCGGTGAGGAAGGGCAGCAGGTCGCTGCCGGTCGAGGCGGCGGCGTTTTCGGCGGCACGGCGCGCGATGTAGGTCAAGCCCCCTGCGCCAGGCACCAGACCGACGCCGACTTCGACGAGGCCGATGTAGCTTTCCATCGCCGCGACGCGCCGGGCCGAATACACGGCCATTTCGCAACCACCACCGAGCGCCAGGCCCTTGACGGCGGAGACCACCGGCACGCTCGCGTAGCGCAACTTGAGCATGACGTTCTGCAACTCTTCTTCGGCGCCTTCCACCGCGCCGATGCCCGCGACCACGAAGGCCGGCAGCATCGCCTGAAGGTCGGCACCGACCGAGAACTTGTCGTCGGGCGACCAGATGACGAGGCCCTTGAAGTCGGCCTCGGCCAGCTCGACCGCGGCGCCCAGCGCCTCCGCCACGTCGGGGCTGATCGCGTTCATCTTCGAATGAAGGCTGGCGATGAGCGTTTCGCCGTCGAGCGTCCAGACGCGCACGTCGCCTTCGTCGCTGATCGTCGTGCCGGCCTGCGTCGCGTCGAGCGCGTCGGCACCGCGCACGCTTTCGGGAAACAACTGGCGCTCGTGCACGGGCAACTTGCGTTGCGGCACGAAGAGGCCTTGCGATGCGCTCCACGAACCGTCGGGCGTGTGCACGCCGCCAGCCTGGGCCACGGCGCCGTCGAACACCCACTTCGGCAACGGCACGGTGCTCAATGCCTTGCCCGCGTCGATGTCTTCCTGGATCCAGGTCGCGACCTGTGTCCAGCCGGCTTCTTGCCAGAGCTCGAACGGGCCCTGCGTCATGCCGAAGCCCCAGCGCATCGCGAAGTCGACGTCGCGCGCGCTCTCGGCGATGGTCGCCAGATGCACCGCGGCGTAATGGAAGCTGTCGCGCAGGATGGCCCAGAGGAACTGGCCCTGTGCGCCTTCGCTCTCGCGCAGCAGCTTCAGGCGCTGCCCCGCGGGCTTCTTGAGCATGCGGCCATAGACCTCGTCGGCCTTCTCGCCCGAGGGCACGTAGTCGCCCTTGTCGAGGTCGAAGCGCAGGATGTCGCGCCCCACCTTCTTGAAGAAGCCGGCCTTGGTCTTCTGGCCGAGGTGGCCGAGTTCGAGCAACTTGGCAAGCACCGGCGGCGTGTTGAAGTTGGCGTAGAACGGATCGCTCTCTGCGTCCAGGTTGTCCTGCAGCGTCTTGACGACATGCGCCAGGGTGTCGAGCCCCACCACGTCGGCGGTGCGGAAGGTGCCCGAGCTGGCGCGGCCCAGTTTCCTGCCCGTGAGGTCGTCGACGATGTCCGGCGTCAAGCCAAACTTCTCGACTTCCTTGAGCGTGGCCAGCATGCCGGCGATGCCGACGCGGTTGGCGATGAAGTTGGGCGTGTCGTGCGCGCGCACCACGCCCTTGCCGAGCGTGCTGGTGACGAAGGCTTCGAGCTGGTCGAGCACGACCGGCTGCGTGGTCGGCGTGTTGATCAGCTCGACCAGCTTCATGTAGCGCGGCGGGTTGAAGAAATGAATGCCGCAGAAGCGCGGCTTGATGGCTTCGGGCAGTGCTTCGCTGAGCTTCGTGATCGACAGGCCCGAGGTGTTCGACGCCAGGATCGCGTGCTTCGCCACATGCGGCGCGATCTTCCGGTAGAGATCGAGCTTCCAGTCCATGCGCTCGGCGATCGCCTCGATCACGAGGTCGCATTCACCGAGTCGGGCCAGGTCGTCTTCGTAGTTGGCGACTTCGATCAGCGCCGCATCGGCCACGTCACCGAGCGGCGCGGGTTTCTGCTTCTTGAGGTTGTCGATGGCGCGCAGCACGATGCCGTTCTTCGGCCCGTCCTTGGCGGCCAGGTCGAACAGCACCACCGGTACGCGCACGTTGACGAGGTGCGCCGCGATCTGCGCGCCCATCACGCCTGCGCCGAGCACGGCGACTTTCTTCACATTGAATCGGGACATGGGTTCTTCCACTGTTTATTGGGCGCGATTCCACACCTGCGTGCGCCAGAACGGCCCGAGGTAGCCGCGCACTTCCAGCTTCTTGCCGTCGGCGATCGGCGTGAAGCTGGCGCGGTATTCCTTGCCGTTCTCGGGGTCGAGGATCTTGTTGCCGCGAATGATCTCGAGGCCGAGGATCGGCTTCCCCTTGCGGTCGTCGGTGCACTCGTCGCACACAGCGTCGGCCTTGGTGTCTTTCTTGAGCGTCTTCTCGATACGGCCGGCGAATGCGTTGCCGACTTCCTCGATGCGGATTTCGGCCTTCACCTCCCCGGTCTTGTCGTCGACGCTGCGCCAGAGGCCCACGGGCGACATCTGCGCCATTGCCGCGGTCGTGCTCGCCAACAGCAGCGCGGTTGCGAGTGCGGCCTTCATCACGCCAGCGCCTCGTTGGTGTCCATCAGCACCTTGCTGCCTGCGCGCGCGGTGCGCATCAGCGTCGCGGTCTCGGGGAACAGCTTGGCGAAGTAGAAGCGGGCGGTTTGCAGCTTGGCGAGGTAGAACGGATCGGTGTTGCCGGCGGCGATTTCGCGCAGCGCGACCTGCGCCATGCGTGCGAACAAATAGCCGAACACGAAGTGGCCTGCAACGCGCAGATAGTCCACCGCAGCCGCGCCGACTTCGTCTGGATTCTGGAAGCCCTTGAAGCCGATCTCGGTCGTGAACTTGGTGAGCTGGTCGCCCAGCACCGCGATCGGCGTGATGAACTCGCTCATCTTCTCGTTCACGCCTTCTTCGGCCACCAGCGCGCCGACGAGCTTGCCGAACTTCTTGAGCGACGCGCCGTTGTTGCCCAGCACCTTGCGGCCCAGCAGGTCCAGCGACTGGATCGTGTTGGTGCCTTCGTAGATCATGTTGATGCGGTTGTCGCGCGTGAACTGCTCCATGCCCCATTCCCTGATGAAGCCATGGCCGCCGAACACCTGCATGCAGGCGTGGGTCGCGATGTGGCCGTTGTCGGTGATGAAGGCCTTGACGATCGGCGTGAGCAGTGCGACCAGTTCGCCCGAGTCCTTGCGCACCTTCTCGTCGGGGTGGTTGTGTTCCTTGTCGAGCAGCAACGTGCACCAGATCTGCAGTGCGCGGCCGCCTTCGGCATAGGCCTTGGCCGTGAGCAGCATCTTGCGCACGTCGGGGTGCACGATGATCGGATCGGCGTCCTTGTCCTTGGCCTTCGGGCCGGTGAGCGAACGCATCTGGATGCGGTCCTTCGCGTAGATCAACGCGTTCTGGTAGGCCACTTCGGTCAGGCCGAGCGACTGGTTGCCGACGCCCAGGCGCGCCGCGTTCATCATCACGAACATCGCGGCCAAACCCTTGTGCGGCTGGCCGACCAGCGAGCCGACGGCGCCGTCGAGCACGATCTGGGCGGTCGCGTTGCCGTGGATGCCCATCTTGTGTTCCAGGCCGCCGCAGTAGATCGGGTTGCGTTCGCCGAGCGAACCGTCGGCCTTCACGATGTACTTGGGCACCGCGAACAGGCTGATCCCCTTGCTGCCCTTCGGCGCATCGGGCAGGCGCGCCAACACCAGGTGAATGATGTTGGTGGTCATGTCGTGCTCGCCGGCGGAGATGAAGATCTTGTTGCCGGTGAGCTTGTAGTTGCCGTCTGTGGTGGGCTCGGCCTTGGTGCGCAGCATGCCCAGGTCGGTGCCGCAGTGCGGCTCGGTCAGGCACATCGTGCCGGTCCACTCGCCGCTCGTGAGCTTCGGCAGGTAGGTCTTCTTCTGCTCGTCGGTGCCGTGCGCGACCAGCGCTTCGTAGGCGCCGTGCGAGAGGCCCGGGTACATCGTCCACGCCTGGTTGGCGCTGTTGAGCATCTCGTAGAGGCACTGGTTCACCACGAACGGCAGGCCCTGGCCGCCGAAGGCCGGGTCGCACGACAGCGCCGGCCAGCCGCCTTCGACGAACTGTGCGTACGCGTCCTTGAAACCCTTCGGCGTGGTCACTTCGTGCGTCGACTTGTCGAGCACGCAGCCTTCTTCGTCGCCGCTGATGTTGAGCGGGAAGGTCACGTTGGCCGCGAACTTGCCGGCCTCTTCGATCACCGCGTTGATGGTGTCCGCGTCGGTGTCGGCGTGTTTGGGCAGCGCCTTGAGTTCGTCGGCCACGTGAAGGACTTCGTGCAGGACGAATTGCATGTCGCGCAACGGCGGGGTGTAGGAAGGCATTCCAGAAGCTCCTGAAGGATGTCGAAAGAAGAAAAAGAAGGGGGAAGGGAAGCGAAGGCGGCTCAGCGCACCGGCGCGAGGCGCCGCACCGAAGCACCCGGCGCGCCGGCGATGGCCGAGCGCTCGAGGATGTTGTCGAAGCCGCGATTGGCCCGTTCGAGCGATGCAGGCACCCGGAGAAAGCGCGCTTCGTAGTGCAGCGCGAGGATCAGTGCGTGGATCTCGAACGAGATCTGCTTGGCGTCGGCGTCGGCGTGCAAATGGCCTTCGGTCTGGGCCTGCTGCACCGCGCGGTGCATGGCGGCCAGCCAGATGTTGACTGAGTCGGCGAGCGCGTCGCGCACCGGCCCGGGCCGGTCGTCGAACTCGACCGCGCCGCTGATGTAGATGCAGCCGGAATCGATTTCGGCCGAGGTGCGCTTCATCCAGTTGGCGAACATGGCGCGCAGCCGTGGCAATCCACGCGCGGCCTTCAGGGCCGGATAGAAGACTTCCTGCTCGAAGCGCAGGTGGTATTCACGCACCACGGAAATCTGCAGTTCTTCCCGCGAGCCGAAATGCGCGAACACGCCCGACTTGCTCATCTGCGTGACTTCGGCGATGGCGCCGATCGACAAACCTTCGAGTCCGATCTGCGCCGCCAGATTCAGCGCCGCATCGATGATCACGGCCTTGGTCTGCTGCCCTTTGGGGGCCGCGCGGGTGTTTTTGGCGGGAACGGGGTTGGCGGACATGGCGTGCAAAATAAAACGAACGGTCGTTCTATTTTGCAGGCGATTCCGGAAGTCGTCAAAAAAACCTGCGGGCCGGCAGGTTACTTTCGGGTCCAGCGCGCGAACAGCGCGCCGCCCAGTGCGCTGCCCGCAGCCATCGTCAACAGACCGCCGAGACCTCGCGTGGCGTCGATGAGCACCGGCATCGGCGCGACGGCATCGGTGACGCGAACCGCCAACACCAACGCGGCGCCGGCCGCCAGCGCGAAGAGCACGACGCGCAGCCTCGGCGCCTTGTACGCCAGCCAGGCTGCGACGAGAAAGGCCGGTATCCAGCCAGCCAGCAGGATGCCGGCGTAGACCGGGCCGAATCCCGCCAGATCCTGCGCCGAGGTGAGAAGCCTCAGTCGGAGCGGCATCTCCACGCCGAGCGCGACCAGTGCGTTCAGGTTGAACTGCGTTTGCACGAGCGAGCCCCAGGCGATCGCGATCAGCGCGCTGGCGGCGAACGCCAGCGCGACCGCACGCCATGAACGGGTTTTCGGGTGCAGCAGGGTCATTCGCGAAGGCCTCTTCGATACTAGGGAGCGCAACACTGTGGAACATACCAAATGCAGGCCCATTCGCCGCGACGGCGCTCACTGATCTTCGCGGGACTCGCCTGTGCGCTGTGTGCGCTCGCGCTGCCGGCCTCGGCACAGGCCGATGCATCGGTGGCTTACCGCATCGACACCATCGCCCAGGGGCTGGCACACCCGTGGTCGCTGGCGACGCTGCCCGACGGCAGCCTGCTGGTCACCGAACGTGCCGGCCGTCTCCGCGTGATCGAGCGCGACGCGGGCGGGCGAATGCAGTTGCGCACGACGCCGGTGACCGGGGTGCCACCGGTGTATGCCAGCGGGCAATCGGGGTTGTTCGATGTGTTGATCGACCCTGGTTTTGCTGACAACCGGCTCGTCTATCTGTCGTTCGCACACGGCGACTCTGCGGCCAACCACCTGCGCGTGGTGCGCGCCCGCTTCGAGCGTGGCGCGCTGCAGGACGTGCGAGTGATCTTCAGCTCGCGCCCGGCCAAGACGCACGACCAGCATTTCGGCGCGCGCATGGCATTGCTCGACGATGGCACGCTGGTGATCGGCATCGGCGATGGCAACCTGGAGCGCATCGATGCGCAAAAGCTGAACACCCATCTGGGCAAGACCGTGCGCATCGGTCGCGATGGGAGCGTGCCGGCCGACAACCCGTTCGTCGGTCGGGCCGGCGCCCTGCCCGAGATCTACAGCCTCGGCCACCGCAACCCGCAGGGCATGGTCAGCCTGCCGGGGCAGCGGGTGCTGTACGCACACGAACACGGTTCGAAGGGCGGCGATGAACTCAACCGCGTCGTGCCGGGCGCCAACTACGGGTGGCCGATCACAACCGGCGGCGTCGACTACACCGGCGCGCGCATCACGCCCTGGCGCACTTATCCGGGCATCACGCCACCGCTGGTCGAATGGACCCCGTCCATTGCGCCGGCCGGCATGGCGCACTACGACGGCGCCCTGTTTCCGGCTTGGCGAGGCAGTCTTTTCGTCGCAGCCTTGAAAGAGAAAAGCGTGCGCCGCGTGCCCATGAAAGAAGGTGTGCCCGGATCGCAGGAAATCCTGTTCACCGAGTTGAACGAGCGCATGCGCGATGTGCGCAGCGGGCCGGACGGCGCGCTCTACCTGCTGACCGACGCGCCGAACGGGCGCGTGCTGCGCGTACGCCCGCGCTGATCCGCGTCGCCCACGAAAAAGCCGCCCGAAGGCGGCGTTTCGTTCGACACCGGACAGCCGGCGCGAACTGATTTACATCGAGACACTCGACGTTGCGTTAGCGCGGGCTTCGGCACGCACCGCCGCACGATCGACGTTGCTGCTGCGGACTTGCGTCACCCCCTGGCCGTACCCGGTGGCGTACGGGTTCGCGCTGTGGGCAGCGGCAACCGCCTGCGAGCGAACGATCGAACGATCGGTCGACGATGCCACCGTGGTGACGCCTTGGCCGTAAGCAGTGGCGAAGGTGTTGACGCCGTGGGCGGCGACGACGCCCTGGGCGTGCACTTCGGCGCGGCTCTGGACCGAATTGACGGTCAACACGCCGTGATAGGTTTCAGCTTGGGCAGCACCCATGGCAGCGAGGGCGAGGGTGGCGGCGGTGAGGATCTTGGTTGCGTTGTTCATTTGGAGGACCTTTGAGTTTTGGGTTGTTCGACGCGGTCCGTTGGTCAGACCGTGAGACGAAGTTTGCGCCCAAAACTAAGTAGAAACCCGCACTCAATGGAACCACGGTGTTCGCGAAACGGAAACAATGGAGCGAATCCGTCCGACAAACCGCACTCAGGCCTTGAAGCCGACCACCTCCTGTCGCTGCGCTCCGAGGCCCTCGATGCCCAGGGTCATGACGTCGCCCTTCTTCAGAAACACCGCCGACGGCTTCATGCCCATGCCGACGCCCGGTGGCGTGCCCGTGGTGATGATGTCGCCGGGCATCAGCGTGTTGAGCTGGCTGCAATAGCTCACCAGCTTGGCCACGTTGAAGATCATCGTCTTCGTGTTGCCGGTCTGCACCCGCTGGCCGTTCAGGTCGAGCCACATCGCGAGCTTCTGCGGATTCGGCACTTCGTCTCGGGTCACGAGCCACGGGCCGATCGGGCCGAAGGTGTCGAAGCCCTTGCCCTTGTCCCAGGTGAGGCCGTGCTCGAGCTGCCACGCGCGCTCGCTCACGTCGTTGATGACGACGTAGCCAGCCACAAAGCTCAGCGCGTCTTTTTGTGAGACGTAGCGTGCGCGGGTGCCGATCACGATGCCAAGTTCGACTTCCCAGTCGCTCTTGACCGAGTTCTTGGGCAGCATGACCGGATCGTTCGGACCCTGGATGCAGCTCACCGCTTTGGTGAACACCACGGGCTCTTTCGGGATCGGCATGTTCGACTCGGCCGCGTGATCTGCGTAGTTCAGGCCGATGGCGATGAACTTGCTGGTCTGGCTCACCGGGCAGCCGTAGCGCGGCTTGCCCTTGACGAGCGGCAGCTTGTCCGTCTTGAGCTTGGCGAGCTTCGCCAGCGCGGCGTCGCCGAGTTGCTCGGGTCCGATGTCCTTGACCACCGCGCTCAGGTCGCGCAGTTGGCCGTCGGCGTCGATGAGGCCCGGCTTTTCTTTGCCGGGGTTGCCGTAACGCACTAGTTTCATGGTTTGCCTTTCAGTGAGATCAATAAGTGGAGCGGCCGCCCGAGAGGTCGAACGTGGCGCCGGTGGAGAACGAGCAATCTTCGGTGCAAAGCCAGCCGACCATCGCGGCGACTTCTTCGACGGTGCCGAACCGCGCCATCGGGATTTTCGAGAGCATGAAGGCGATGTGTTCCGGCGTCATCTGGTCGAAGATCGCGGTCTTCACCGCCGCGGGGGTCACGCAGTTCACACGCACGTTGGTGTCGGCCAGTTCCTTGCCGAGCGACTTGGTCAGCGCGATCACGCCGGCCTTGCTCGCGCTGTAAGCGCTGGCGTTCGGGTTACCGTCCTTGCCGGCGACCGACGCGATGTTGACGATGCGACCGTAGCCCTGCGTGCGCATCTGTGCCGCCACTTCACGGCAGCAGATGAAGACGCCGGTAAGGTTGACGTCCATCACCTGTCGCCAGGCGTCAACCGGGTAGTCCCACACCTTCGTGTTGGGGCCTGTGATGCCGGCGCTATTGACCAGCGCGTCGATCTTTCCCGCGAGCGTGAGCGTTTCGGCGACGGCGTTCGTGACCGATGCGTGGTCCGACACATCGACCATGACGGCCGAGGTACCGTGGGCCAACGCCTCTGCCGCCTTGCGCGCCGCGGCCTCGTCGCGGTCCCACACGGTCACCGTGCCGCCCGATGCAATCAAACGCTGGGCGATGCCATAGCCGAGGCCGGTGGCGCCGCCCGTGACGACCGCGTGGCGACCCTTGAAGTCGAGCTGGTTCATATCATGATCCCGCCGTCGACCGTGAACGCCTGACCGGTCGCGAAGACCGACTCGTCGCTCGCCAGGAACACCACCACGGGCGCGATTTCTTCGGCGCCTGCGAGCCGGCCCATCGGCTGGCGCGCGATGAAGGCCTTGCGGGCGGCATCAGGATCTTCGTTGGCGTTGATGCGCTCGCCGAGCGACGGCGTGTCGACGGTTCCGGGGCACACCGCATTGCAGCGAATGCCTTGGGTGACGTAGTCGGCCGCCACGCTCTTGGTGAGACCGAGCACCGCCGCCTTGGTGGTGCCGTACACGCAGCGGTTGGGCAGGCCCTTCATGCTCGAACACACGCTTGCCATGTTGATGATGCTGCCGCGGCCTGCGGCCAGCATGCCGGGCAGCACGGCCTGCACCGTCCAGAACTGCGCACGAACGTTGAGGTTGAAAGCGAAGTCGAGGTCGGCGTCGGTGGCGTCGAGCGCGCTGCCGTTGTGCACCACGCCCGCGCAGTTGAAGAGCACATCGAGCGTCGGCAGCCTGGCGAACAGCGCGGTGATCGCCGACTTGTCGAGCACGTCGAGTTTTGCGGTCTGCACGTTGGCCACGCCGTCAAAACGCGCGAGCAATTTTTCGTTCACATCGGTCGCCCAGACCTGCGCGCCTTCGGCCGCCATGGCAAGCACGCTGGCATGCCCGATGCCCTGTCCGGCCGCCGTCACGAGCACGGTTTTGCCCTTGAGTCTCATGCTGTCTCCTGTTGATTGGGGTTTCGCCCGATGGCTGTGCCGCGGCGCGAATCGTATTCTGAATTGGCCTGACCACTTGTCCAATTCTGGACAACCCCTAGCGCCACCTTTTCACCGTGCCCCTCCAGTCCATCGCGCCCAGGCGCCTCTACCGCCAGATTGCCGACCAGTTGCGCGCCCTCATCCAGCAGGGCGAGTTCGAGACCGGCGCGCGCCTGCCGGCAGAGCGCGACCTGGCCAAGCAGTTGGGCGTGAGCCGGCCCTCGGTGCGCGAGGCGCTGATCGCGCTCGAAGTCGAAGGCTGGGTCGAGGTGCGCACGGGATCGGGCGTTTACGTGCTCGAACGCGGCGCCCGCAACGCGACCGCGATCGACGTCACCGAGTGGGGCCCGCTCGAACTGATCCGCGCACGCCGCGTGGTCGAGGGCGAGACCGCAGCGCTCGCCGCGGCGCACGGCAAGCGACGCGATTTCGACGCGATGCAGCAGGCCATCGACACCATGCAGGCGCTGGCCGATCGCAACGTGATGCCGCTCGAGGGCGACCGCGCGTTCCACCTGGCCATCGTCGAAGCGAGCGGCAACGCCGTGCTCGTCGAAACCGTCGAAAGCTTCTGGGACTCGCGCAACGGCCCGCTCTTCACCCGGCTGGGCGGCTACTTCGAGACCGTGGTGTCGTGGCGCCGCGCGATCGCCGAGCACATCGCGATCCGCAGCGCCATCGTGGCGCGCGACCCGGACGCCGCGCGTGTCGCCATGCACGAGCACATGGACAAATCACACCAGAGATTCAGCGCGAGCTGGCGCCGCGCCAAAGCGACCTGACACGCCAGCGACTTCCATTCAAACCACCCACGGAGACAAACCGATGAAGACCACGAAACGACTCGCCCTCAAGACCCTTGCCGTCTGCGCCATTGCCGCCGGCACAGTGGGCACTTTCGGGATCGCCAACGCACAGACGAAACTCAAGTGGGCGCACGTCTACGAGACGTCGGAACCGTTCCACAAGTACTCCGTGTGGGCGGCCGAAGAGATCAAGAAGCGCAGCAACGGCAAGTACGACATCCAGGTGTTCCCGGCGTCGAGCCTCGGCAAGGAAGCCGACATCAACCAGGGCCTGACGCTCGGCACCGTCGACATGGTGCTCACCGGCGCGAGCTTCGCGGGGCGCAGCTACCAGCCGCTCGCCATCACTTACTTCCCGTTCATCTTTCGCGACGCCGAACACCAGCTGAAGTACGCGAAGAGCGACGTGTTCAACGAACTTGCCAAAGGCTACGACGACAAGACCGGCAACCACATCACCGCCCTCACCTACTACGGCGCGCGCCACGTCACCTCGAGCGCAGCGCGCCCGGTGACCAAGCCCGAAGACATGAAGGGCCTGAAGATCCGCGTGCCCGACGCGCCGGCCTACCTTGCCTTCCCGAAGGCGCTGGGCGCCAACGCCACGCCGATCGCTTTCGCCGAGGTGTACCTGGCGCTGCAGAACAATACGGTCGATGCGCAGGAGAATCCGCTTCCGACGATCGAAGCCAAGAAGTTCTTCGAGGTACAGAAGAACATCTCGCTCACCGGCCACATCGTCGACTCGCTGCTCACGGTGGTATCGGGCCAGCTCTGGGCCAAGCTCAGCGCCGAAGACAAGAAGATGTTCACCGACGTGATGCAGGAAGCCGCCGAGAAGACCGGCCGCGACATCATCGCCTCCGAAGTGCGCCTCGCCGAGGAGTTCAAGAAGCGTGGCAACAACGTGATCGTGGTCGACAAGAACGCATTCCGCGAAGCAGTGCTCAAGAACACCAAGCCGACGGATCACGGTTACCGCCAGCAGGACTACGACCGCATCCTCGCGATCAAGTGATGCCTCGGCTGTGACTGAACACCAAAAAATCATCGATGACGACGGGCACTTTCACGCCCAAGACGAAGTGGTCGATCTGTCGGACACCATCGCCGAGGGATGGATCGCGCTCGCGCTTTTCTGGCTGTTGGCGCTCACCGTTTTCTACCAGTTCGTCACGCGCTATGTGATGAACGACTCGGCCTCGTGGACAGAAGAAGTGGCGCGCTACATGCTGATCGGGGTGGTGTTCGTCGGCGCCACGATCGGCGTCGCGAAAAACAACCAGATCCAGGTCGACTTTTTCTACCGTCACATGCCAGTGACGGTCGGTCGCTGGCTGTCGCGTGCTGTCGACGTGGTGCGCATCGGATTCTTCGTCGGAGCGTGCGTGATGACGGTGCAGATGATGCGCAAGATCGGCGACAACACGCGCATGACGATCGTCGATGCGCCCATGAACATCGTGTACGGCGTTTGCCTCTTTGGCTTTGCCGCGATGGCCTTCCGGTCGATGCAGGTGGCGCGTATCCACTGGCGGCGCGGCTACAGCGTGCTCGAACGCCCCGAGTCCGCGATGTCGGACCACTGAGACCACTCCATGTTGAAAATCTTCTTTCTGCTTTTCATGTCGGGTGGCGTGCCGGTCGCGATCGCGATGGCCGGCGCGTCGCTGGCCTACATCCTGCTGTCCGACAGCACGCTGCCGCCGTTCGTGGTGATTCACCGGATGGTCAGCGGCATCGACAGCTTTCCGCTGCTGGCCGTTCCCTTCTTCATCCTGGCCGGCAACCTGATGAACAACGCCGGCATCACCACGCGGATCTACAACTTCGCACTGGCGCTGGTGGGCTGGATGAAGGGCGGGCTCGGCCATGTGAACGTGCTCGGCTCGGTGATCTTCGCGGGCATGAGCGGCACCGCCATCGCCGACGCCGCCGGTCTCGGCACGATCGAGATCAAGGCCATGAAAGAGCACGGCTACTCGACCGAGTTCGCCGTGGGCGTGACAGCGGCGTCGGCCACGCTCGGCCCGATCATTCCGCCGAGCCTGCCGTTCGTGATCTACGGAATGATGGCCAACGTGTCGGTCGGCGCGCTGTTCCTGGCGGGCATCCTGCCGGGCGTGATGCTGGCCATCCTGATGATGATCACGGTCGCCTACTTCGCGCACAAGAACAAATGGGGCGCCGATACCAAGTTCTCCAGCACGCGCCTCTTCAAGGCACTGAGCGAACTGGCGGTGGTCGTCGGATGGCCGCTGCTGATCTGGTTGCTGGTCGCCAAGCTCGGCACGCCGCCGCAGCTCACGGTGTTCGCAGGGCTGGCTTCGTTGTTCGTGCTCGACAAGCTCTTCAAGTTCGAGGCACTGCTGCCGATCATGACGCCGGTGCTGCTCATCGGCGGCATGACCACCGGTCTGTTCACCCCCACCGAGGGCGCCATCGCGGCCTGCGTGTGGGCGCTGATCCTCGGTTTCGCCTGGTACAAAACGCTGTCCTGGAAGATGTTCGTCAAGGTCTGCCTCGACACCATCGAAACCACCTCGACCGTGCTGTTCATCGTGGCGGCCGCTTCGATCTTCGGCTGGATGCTGACAGCCACCGGGGTCACCACCGACATCGCGGCCTGGGTACTGGGCTTCACCAAGGAGGCCTGGGTGTTCCTGCTGCTGGCCAACCTGTTGATGCTGTTCGTCGGCTGCTTCCTCGAGCCGACGGCGGCCATCACGATCCTGGTGCCGATCCTGCTGCCCATCGCCACGCAACTCGGCGTCGATCCGATCCATTTCGGTCTGGTGATGGTCCTCAACCTGATGATCGGGCTGTTGCATCCGCCGATGGGCATGGTGCTGTTCGTGCTCGCGCGCGTCGCCGGCCTGAGCTTCGAGCGCACGACGATGGCGATCCTGCCGTGGCTGGTGCCCTTGCTGGTCGCGCTGGTGGTGATCACCTACATGCCATCGCTGGTTTTGTGGCTGCCGCGCATGTTCTTCTAATCCCTCCAACAAGAACCACGATGAATCCTTTTATCCGTCTTCATCCAGCCGACGATGTGGTGATCGCGCGCGCACAGCTCGTGGGCGGCGTCAGCGTCGAAGGCGTGGCGGTGCGCGGTCTGATCCCGGCCGGCCACAAGGTTGCGATGCGCGCCATCGCAACGGGCGAGCCGGTGCGCCGCTACAACCAGATCATCGGCTTCGCGAGCCGCCCCATTGCACCGGGCGAGCACGTGCACACGCAAAACCTCGACATGGGGCCCGACAAGGGCCACTTCGAGCGCGACTACGCCCACGGCGCCGACGTGAAGCCGGCGCCCGCGAAACGCGAGGCGACCTTCATGGGCATCCGGCGCGCCGACGGTCGCGTGGCCACGCGCAACTACATCGGCGTGCTGACCAGCGTGAACTGCTCGGCCACGGCCGCACGGGCCATCGCCGATCACTTTTCGCGCAAGACGAACCCGGGCGCGCTCGCGGATTTTCCGAACGTCGACGGCATCGTCGCGTTGACGCACGGCACCGGCTGCGGCATGGACACGCAGGGCATGGGCATGCAGATCCTCGAACGCACGCTCACCGGCTACGCGACGCACCCCAACTTCGCCGGCGTGCTGGTGGTCGGGCTGGGCTGCGAGGCCAACCAGATCAACGCCTGGCTCGCGACCGGGCACCTGGCCGAAGGCGAGAACTTCCGCACCTTCAACATCCAGGACACCGGCGGCACGCGCAAGACGGTGGAGAAGGGTATCGCGCTGATCAACGAGATGCTGCCGCGTGCCAACGCGGTGACGCGCGAGCCCTGCAGCGCGGCGCACATCACGATCGGACTGCAATGCGGCGGCTCGGACGGCTATTCGGGCATCAGCGCGAACCCGGCGCTCGGTGCGGCGGTCGATCTGCTGGTCGCCCATGGCGGCACCGCCATCCTCAGCGAAACACCCGAGGTGTACGGCGCCGAGCACCTGCTGACGCGCCGCGCCGTGAAGCGCGAAGTGGGCGAGAAGCTGGTGAAACGCATCGAATGGTGGGAGCGCTACACCGAGATCAACCAGGGCGAGATGAACAACAATCCCTCGCCCGGCAACAAGGCGGGCGGACTGACCACCATCCTCGAGAAGTCGCTGGGCGCGGTCGCCAAGGGCGGCACCAGCAACCTCGAAGCGGTGTACGAATACGCAGAGCCGGTGACGGCGCACGGCTTCGTCTACATGGACACGCCGGGCTACGACCCGGTGAGCGCGACCGGCCAGGTGGCGGGTGGCGCCAACGTGATCTGCTTCACCACGGGACGCGGCTCGGCTTACGGCTGCGCGCCCTCGCCTTCGCTCAAGCTCGCGACCAATTCGGCGTTGTGGCAGCGGCAGGAAGAGGACATGGACATCAACTGCGGCGAGATCGTGGACGGCACCGCGTCGATCCAGGAGATGGGCCAGCGCATCTTCGAGCTGGTGCTGGCGACGGCTTCCGGTGAGCAGTCGAAGAGCGAGAAGCATGGCTATGGCCAGAACGAATTCGTGCCATGGCAAGTCGGCGCGGTGATGTAAATCAGGAGCTTTTTTCCATGTCCAGAACTCTTCAGGCGGCGCTGCTGCGCTCGCAATGTGCTGCTATCCTCGAGGCCGCCGGCAGTTCGTCGGCCGAGGCCAACCAGGTCGCTGAGAACCTCGTGCTGGCCAACCTGAGCGGCCACGACTCGCACGGGGTCGGCATGCTGCCGCGCTATGTCGATGCGGTGGCCGAGGGCGGGCTCACGCCGAATGCATCGGTCAAGGCGAACGTCGACATTGGCACGATGCTCGCGCTCGACGGCCAGCGGGGCTACGGGCAGATCGTCGGCGTCGAGGCGATGGACCTGGGCATCGCGCGCGCCCGACAGCATGGGAGCTGCATCATGACCTTGTCGAACGCGCACCACCTCGGCCGCATCGGGCACTTCGCCGAGATGGCGACGGCCGAAGGCCTGGTCTCGATGCACTTCGTGAACGTGCTGTCGCGGCCCGTGGTCGCGCCATGGGGCGGCGGCGACGGGCGCTTCGGCACCAACCCGTGCTGCATCGGCGTCCCGCTGGCCGGCGCCGAACCGTTCCTGCTCGACTTCGCGACCAGTCGCGTCGCGCAAGGAAAGATGCGGGTCGCACACAACAAGGGCGAGCAGGTGCCCGACGGCTACCTGATCGACGAGACAGGTGCACCCACCAACGACCCCGGCGTGGTGGTCGTGCCGCAAGCCAATGGCTTGTTCGGCGCGCTGATGACCTTCGGCGAGCACAAGGGCTACGGCATGGCGATGGCGTGCGAGCTGCTCGGCGGGGCGCTGAGCGGCGGCGGCACCTGGCACCGGCCCGCCGACACCGCACGCAGCGTGTTGAACGGCATGCTGACCATCCTCATCGATCCCGCGAAGCTCGGCACCGAAGCCAGCTTCGCGGCGGAAGCGACCGCTTTCGTCGACTGGCTGCGACAGAGCCCACCGGGCGCCGGTTTCGACCATGTGCAGATCGCCGGCGAGCCGGAACGCGCCGCGCGCGTCGCACGCGAGCGCGACGGCATCTGGCTGGACGACGCGACCTGGGGAGAGATCGTGGCCGCCGGCGGCAAGGTCGGCGTCAGCGTCGCGGCCTGAACGCCACGAATCGCGTCAAAGCATCAAGGCGACGCTGGCGTCCAGATGCTCTGAAGGCAGGCGCCGGAAGCCCGAGCGCGCAAAGCGCTGGAGGCGCCCGACCGCAAAGGCCGTGAGCGCCGATGCCCGCACCTGCGCGTCCACCGTGGGCGTGGCCGACCCTTCGACCGTGGCAGCGCCACGCAGCGCTTGCCGCAGGCTGGCTTCGATCTTGTCGAAGAACTGGTTCATGCGTTGCTGCAGGCGCTCGTTTTCGTAGACGAGTGCATCGCCGACCATGACGCGCGTCATGCCGGGGTTTTTTTCCGCGAACTGGACCAGCATCGCAATGACGCGGGCCGCCTGTTCTTTGCCGGGCGCGTCGCGTTCGGTGATTTGGTTGACCAGCGAAAAGATGCTCTGTTCGATGAAGTCGATCAGCCCTTCGAACATCTGCGCCTTGCTGGCGAAGTGCCGATAGAGCGCGGCCTCGCTCACATCGAGCCGCGCGGCCAGCGCCGCCGTGGTCACGCGCTCGGCGCCGGGCTGCTCGAGCATGGCGGCCAGCGCCTGCAGGATCTGGACGCGGCGCTCGCCCGGCTTCGGGCGCTTGCGCACGGGCGCAGGCGTGGCGTCGCTTTGGAGGTCAGGTCCGGCAGCAGCTGTCTCTTCGTTTGGCATGAGGGCGCGCGAGCAAAGATGTAAACAAATGTGATTCTCGCACAGCGCAGTGAGCGCAAGCCAACTGGCCGCGCCCGCGGCCTCCCTTGCACGCGTTCAGCGCGCGCGGATCATCGTGCCGTACGCCTGGTCGGTGAGGATCTCGAGCAGCATCGCGTGCGGCACGCGGCCGTCGATGATGTGGACCGCGTTCACCCCGCTCTTGGCCGCATCGAGCGCACCCTCGATCTTCGGCAGCATGCCGCCGGAGATCGTGCCGTCGGCGAAGAGTTCGTCGATCTCGCGCGCACTGAGATTGGTGAGCAGGTTCCCGGCCTTGTCGAGCACGCCCGGCGTGTTGGTGAGCAGCATGAGCTTCTCGGCCTTGAGCACCGTGGCGAGCTTGCCGGCGACCACGTCGGCGTTGATGTTGTAGCTCTCGTTGTCCTCGCCGAAGCCGATCGGGCTGATGACCGGGATGAACGCGTCGTCCTGCAGCGCCTTCACCACGCTGGGGTCGATGGCGACAATGTCGCCGACCTGCCCCACGTCGTGGTGCAAGGTGGGATCGGTGCGGTCGGCCAGCTTGAGCTTCTGCGCGCGGATCAGCCCGCCATCGCGCCCGGTCAGGCCCACGGCCTTGCCGCCGGCCTGGTTGATGAGGCCGACGATGTCTTGCTGAACCTGTCCGGCCAGCACCCATTCGACGACTTCCATCGTCTCTTCGTCGGTCACGCGCATGCCCTGGACGAACTCGCCCTTCTTGCCGAGCCGGTTGAGCGCGGCTTCGATCTGCGGGCCGCCGCCGTGCACCACCACCGGGTTCATGCCGACGAGCTTCAAGAGCACCACGTCTTCGGCGAAATCGGCCTGCAGCGCGGGGTCGGTCATGGCGTTGCCGCCGTACTTGATGACGATGGTCTTGCCGTGGAACTTGCGGATGTACGGCAGCGCCTGGGCCAGGATCTCGGCCTTGTCGCGCGGCGGGATGTTGAGGACGGGATCGGTCATGGCGGTGTCGCGCTCCTGAAAAATGAAAAGGGTCGTTTGGGTGTCGCCGGCATCAAGGGCGCAGCCAGCGCGGCACCTTGAAGCGCACGATCATCAAGTAGGCGACCACGTAGGTCGTGACGAACAGAAGACAGAACAGCATCAGCACGAGGGTGTTGTTCCAGAAAAGAACGGCCGGCACCACCGACAGCGCGGCAAAGATCCAGAGATACGGCGAGGTGCGGTTGTTGCGTGCGAGCAGTTGCCGGGCTTCATCGTCGGCGAAGGCCACGCGCACGATGCGCCGGAAGATCAGCTGGTGAAAGTGCAGCGCATCGGCCGTGCCCGGCGACTGCCCGCGCGCCACCTTGCGGTAGATCGAAAACAGCGTTTCCCAGACCGGGTAGATGAGCAGCAGCATCGGGAACCACGGCGAGACGATCGGGTGCCGTTGCACCAGCGTCACGCAGGCCACGGCGATCACCATGCCCCAAACGTAGGCCCCGCCGTCGCCCGCGAAGATCTTGCCGCGCGGGTAGTTCCAGATCAGGAAGCCGAGCGTGGCGCCCACCACGCACAGCATCATCGCGGCGAGCTGGCGGTCGCCGACCTGCAGCGCGACGTGCGAGATGGCCAGGCACACCAGCACCGCCACCGTTCCGGCCAGCCCGTTGTAGCCGTCGATGATGTTGAACGCGTGAGGCAGGCCGCCGATGCCGAGCACCGCGAACAGCACCGCGGCATAGGGCATCGCGAGCAACCCGCCATCGATGATCGGGAAGCCGGTGCGGAACACGCCGAGCCCGAGCAACCAGCACAGCAGCAGTGCCGAGCCCACGGTGAGGCCCAGCCGGTAGCGCACCGACACGCTTTGCGTCACGTCCTCCGCAATGCCCGCGAGGACGGCCGGCGCGATCGCCAGCAACGTCAGCGCCGACAGCTTGATCGGCCACGCGACGTTGAACGGGTCCGTGCCGGTCACGCCGGCGGCCAGCCAGCCGACGCCCATGCCGAGCAGGATGCCCGCACCACCGAGGCGCGGCACGTGGCCCTTGTGAAAACGCTGGGGCATGTCGGCGCCGTAGCGGCGCGCATGCCGCCGCGCCCGGCGCATGAAAATTTGCACCGAGAAGGCGGAAACGAGAAAACTGATGACGATCAGGGCAATCATGGGTGTGTAGCGGGAACCCTAGAATTCCCGCGAGAAATTAGACCATGCCGATGCCCCCCTCCGATTCCAGTTTCGAGCCCAAGCCGATCACCGTCTCCATCGTGAGCCACGGCCAGCTGGCGCTCGTGCGTCCGTTGCTCGAACAGCTCGACCGATACAGCCATGCGGTCGTGGAGAAAGTCGTGCTGACGATCAACATCCCGGAGGCGGACGCACTGGCCGGCGACATCTGGCGATTTCCGGTCGAGCGCATCGTGAACAGCGAGGCGAAGGGCTTCGGTGCCAACCACAACGGCGCGTTCCGGCATTGCAAGACGCCATGGTTCCTGGTGTTGAACCCCGACATCCGTTTCGACAACGACGTGCTCGGCCCGTTGCGCGACCAAGCCGCCGCCCGAAGCGGCCTGCTGACGCCCCGCATCCTGGAGCCAGGCAAGGCGGCGCCCGAGCAGCATCGCGCGGTCATCACGCCGCTGGAGATCGTCTCCCGCAAACGCCACGACTATGTGCGCCCGGCGGTGCCGGCCTGGATTCCGGGGCTCTTCATGCTGTTTCGCAGCAAGGCGTATGGCGGCATCGAGGGGTTCGACGAGCGCTTTTTCATGTACGGGGAAGATTTCGATATCTGTGCCCGCCTGAGGCTGGCGGGCTGGAACCTGCAGGTCGCGGAAGACCTGTTGGCGCTGCACGACGCGCGACGCGCCAGCCACCGCAGCAAGCGGCATCTCTACTGGCATCTCTCGAGCCTCCTGCGGGTCTGGGCGTCGGCCACGTTCTGGCGCTACCGCAAGCTGCCGACGCAAAGTTAGCCGCGCTCGAGCAGGTCCTGCATCACGGATTGCCAGCCGCGGTCGAAGCGCGCATAGCGGCCTCGGGCGGCGGCGATCAACACGGGCAGCCAGCGCACGGCGCGCGAGGGCGGCAGCTCGGTCCGGAAGCGCTGGTGCGCGACCTTGGCGCGTTGTGCGTCGACATATTTCGCCGGTACCTCGGCGCCCAGCGCTTGCAGACGCTGCAACAGCACCTCCGCCCTTCGCAATCGCTCCACGTGCTTGGTGCCGCGGGGCGCCAATGCCTTCGCGAGCTTTTGCTTAAACGTCGGACGTCGCGCGCCGATCTGGTTGGCGGCGTGCTGGCGGTAGTCGATGAGCGGCTCGGGCAGCACGTCCATTCGCCCCGTTGCGCTGGCGATCGCGGCCAGCCATTCGTCGTGGACCCATTCGGGCGGGAACGGCAGCGCCGCGGCCAGCAGGGATCGCCTGAAAACGGTGGTGGCGCCGGTCACCAGGTTGCGGCGTTGCAGGGCCTCGAAGGCCCGTCCGTTCGCAATGGCCGCCAATTCTTCCGGCTTGATTTCAAGCGCGGTGAAGAGGGTCGATCCGAGCGGCTTCAGGTCGCCATCGACCAGGAGCGCATCGGAGTGCAGCAGCAACAGGTCTGGACGCGCCTCGAACTGCGCCACCATGCGGGCGAGCCGGCCTGCGTGCCACACATCGTCCTGGTCGCAAAGGGCGATCAGCGCGCTTCGGCACGCGGTCGCCGCCTGCTCGAAGTTGCGGGTCACGCCGAGCGGTGGTGCGTTCTGCAGCACGGTCAAGGTCGGCGCATCGGCACCCCGCTTTGCCAGCGCCTCGCGGACGATGGCCATGCCGTTGTCGGTCGAGCCGTCGTCGGACAGCACGATTTCGCGCGGTACCGGTTGCTGGTCGCACACGCTGGCGACCTGGGCGGCGAGGTAGCGGGCGCCGTTGCGCGTGCAGAGGGCGACGGAGACGTCTAGCACGCTCACAGCGCTTCGACGCGCGGCGGACACGCGTAGCTGAAGTCTTCGCTGGTCGCCGTCAGGTTCGGGTTGTACGAAGGATCGCGCTGCAGCAGGTCGGCCCATCGCGAATGCATATACGCCGTCTCCCGCTCGAACCGGGCGCGTTTTTCAGGCGCAACGTCGTCACCCCGCGTCGCGGATTCATGGTGGATCAGTTCGGCATAGGGAGTCCACACATTGCGGTAACCCGCTTCGCGCACCCGCAGGCACAGGTCGACGTCGTTGAACGCGACCTTGAGGTGGACTTCGTCGAGGCCGCCGACTTCCTGGTAGATCGATTTGCGAATGACCAGGCAGGCAGCCGTGACGGCAGAGAACGACTGCACCAATGCAGCCCGGCCCGCATAGCCGTTCAATCCCCTCGGCAGCCCCTTGTTGGCATGCACCGCAAGGCCACCGACACCCAACAGCACCCCCGCATGCTGGACCGTCATGTCGGGGTACCACAGCCGCGCGCCGACGGCGCCCACGCCGGGCTGGCAGGCGAGCGCCACCATTTCGGACAGCCACTCGGGCGTCATGACCTCGATGTCGTTGTTGACCAGCGCGATCAGCTCGCCGGTGGCCGCTTCCACGGCTGCGTTGTTGAGCGCGGAGTAGTTGAAGTCGCGCGCATCGCGCATCACGCGAACATCGGGTCGCTTGGCCAGCGTTTCGAAATACGCCAGCGCCGCAGCGTCGTCAGACGCGTTGTCCACGATGATGATTTCGTAGTTCGGATAGGTCGTCTTGGCCACGATTGACTCGACGCACTGCCGCATGAGCTTCAGCGCGTTGCGCGTCGGGATGATGATCGACACCAGCGGCGGCGGCGCAGGGAGTTCGTAATGCGTGCGGTAGCCGAAGCCGACGTATTCGGCGCGTGCCGCCACGTCCAGCCGACCGTAGTGTTCATTCAGGGCCCGCTCGCCTGCCACCGCCGCGTAGGGCTTCGCGTTCATGGACCGCGCGGTGCTTTCGGCATGAATACGCCAGTGGTAGAGCACGCGCGGCACATGCTGCACCTGCTCGGGCCGGATGCGCTCGACGCAGCGCAGCACCAGGTCCCAGTCTTGCGAACCTTCCATGCCGAGGCGAAAACCACCGACGGCGCGCACCAGCGCGGTCGACAGCACGCCGAGGTGGCTGAACATGTTCTGCGACCGGAAGAGATCGATGTTCCAGTCGGGCTTGAAGTACGGATCGGACCGGCGTCCCTGCTCGTCGATCTTGTCCTCGTCGGAATAGATGAGCTGCACGTCGGGATGCGCGGCGATGCAGTCGGCGATGCACAACAACGCGTGTTCTGCCAGGAGATCGTCGTGGTCCATCAGCGCGATCCACGCGCCGCTCGCGACTTCGAGTGCGCTGTTGGACGCGGCAGAGATGTGCCCGTTCTTCGGCCGGAAGACGACCTTGATGCGTGGATCGGTTTCGCTGTACTGACGCAGCATGTCGCGCACCGCCTGCGACGGCGAAGCATCGTCGGCGATGCACAGCTCCCAGTGCGGATAGAGCTGCGAACGCACCGATTCGATCGCCGCACGCAGCCACACCGGGTCGGGGTTGTAGGCCGGCATCACGACCGAGATGAGCGGTGTCGAAGCCATCGTTGAGACACGCTCGACGAGGCGGCTGCGCTGGGTCGGGCTCAAGGTGTCATTTGCCGCCACCCATGCGGGATAGTCGTTGCCCGGCCGCGCGCGGCGCCGCAGTTCCCACATCACGCCCTTGCGGCCCGCCTTGCGGTACACACGCCATGCCTGCGGCAAACGGCCCATCAACTGGGGGCCGAGCCGCAACGCCTTGCCTGCGAGTCGAAACAACTGGGAAAGGCGTTTCATGGTTTGGGCTGCGCGATGGCGGCATCGAGGAAACTGGCAAAGCGGCTGACATAGGTCGCACGCAAATGCGACGCGTCCTTGTAGATCGGCACGTCCTGCGCATCGCTTCGGGTGCATTGCCCTGCAGGCTGGCACAGCATCGCCATCGGGTCGATCACCACGGCGCCGTTGTCCAGGGCGATGCGCTGCAGACGGTCATGAATCGCTTGCTGCGATGCCGTCAGGGGGGCAGTCGGGCCAGCACGCGTCGCAGAAATGGTCTTCAGGCGGCTGCCGGTGATCATCGTCTTGGGCTCGAAGCCCGGACCCACCGGCACATTGAGGATCAGGTAAACCTTCTTGCCCGCAGCCTTGAGCGAACGGATCGTCGTGGCCAGCGCCTGGTAGGCGCGCTCCACGCCGTCGCCACCGCGCAGCATGTGCCGCACGCCGCCTTCGCGCAGATAGTAGTGGTCGGCCACCGGCGGTGCATCCGGTGGTGGCGGTTGCGGGCCCACGTCGAAATAGCAGGCCCAGCAGCCACCGAGCACCACCGTGTCGATTTCCGGGCTTTGGGCAAAGCGCAGCATGATGTCGACGCGCTCCGCGCAACCGGGGTCGCGTTCTTCCACGAGATTGGGAATCGGCGGGCAGGCGCCCCGCGTCGCGAAGAAGAGGTCGTTCAGCCGGTCGGGCTCGGTGCGTGCAAGCGCCATCGCGCGCGGCGCGTATTGCTCGACATGGCTGTCGCCGAGCAGCAGGACGCGCTCCTTGCCCTGGCCGAGCCGGTAGATGTCCTGCCCCTCCCTCACGATCGAGCGCATGTCGCCAGGGTAATCCCAATCGCTTCCGGCCGACACGATGGCCTGCAGGGTCGGATCGCTGTTGCGCGGCGGCAGAAGCTTGAAGAACGCGACGGCGCCCACGACCGCCAGCACCACCATGCTCACTGCCAGCACCTTCACCGCGCCGTGCCCCTCGCTCTGGCGGATCGGC
This sequence comes from Variovorax sp. PAMC 28711, assembly GCF_001577265.1. Taxonomy (NCBI): domain Bacteria; kingdom Pseudomonadati; phylum Pseudomonadota; class Betaproteobacteria; order Burkholderiales; family Comamonadaceae; genus Variovorax; species Variovorax sp. PAMC 28711. The sequence continues at coordinate 1,489,991 of NZ_CP014517.1, forward strand.
CGCTCGATAAAACGATAGGTCAACCAGGCCAAGGCAAACGACGCCGCCACGGCACCGATGCGCACGGCGAGTGGCGGCGTGCCGCCCTCGACGATGCGCGCAAACGCCAGCAACGGCCAGTGCCACAGGTACAGCGGGTAACTGATGAGGCCGACCCACACGAACGGCCGCGACCCCAGCACCACGCGGTTGAGCCATGCGCCCATGCCGGCGGAAATACACAGGTAGGCGCCCACCACCGGCAGGATCGCCCACCAGCCCGGGAAGGCCTTGCTCTGCTGGATGGTGGCCAGCCCCAGCCCGATGAGCGCCACGCCCCCAATGCTGCGCAGCTGCGCGCCACGCACCGGCCGGGCTTCTGCGGTGCGCCGCATGGCGGTGTGCGCCAGCAGCCCGCCCGCCGCCAGTTCCCAGAGGCGCGAGAGCGGCGAATAGAAGGTCGCGTCTGCATGCCGATGCACGCCCGCCACATTCAACAAGAACGACAAGGCGGTCGCCACGCCCATCCACAGCATGAGCCCGCGCGCGCCCTTGAAGCGCCACGCCAGCCCCAGCAGCAGCGGCCAGACAATGTAGAACTGCTCTTCGACCGCGAGCGACCACAGGTGCAGCAACGGCTTCGCTTCGGCGGCGGTGTCGAAATAGCCCGCCTCGCCCCACAAGACCAGGTTGGACACGAAGCCCGCGCTGGCGGTGACGTGCTTGCCGAGCTGACTGAACTCGTCCGCCAGCAACACGTACCAGCCGAAGGCAAAGGTCAGCGCCATCACCGGCAGCAACGCCGGGAAGATGCGCCGGATGCGCCGCGCATAGAACTCGCGGTAGCTGAAGCCCTTGCCCGCGAGGCTGCCCAGAATGATCGTGGAGATCAGGAAGCCCGAGATCACGAAGAAGATGTCGACGCCGATGAAGCCACCGCGGATCCACTTGGGAAACGCGTGGTAGCCCACGACGGACAGCACCGCGACGGCACGCAGACCGTCGATGTCGGGACGGTATTTTGGATGGGTTAGATGAGCGGGGGCGGGGGAAACCAACATACTGGAGTTATGCAACGCCGCAGCAGCGCGGCCGTTACTGCGAGGCCGCTGGATTATCCATTGGCTCACAGAGCTTGGTGACATGGGAGTGCCGGCTAAAATCCGGAGTCTGCTTCCAGCTCATCCTCCGCATGTCAAAACCAATTCAATCCAACCTACAGCAAAGCGCGTGGAAGGATTGGTGGGAGGGGACTCGACGCATCGACATCTGGTGGACGCTGGCGTGGTTTGACATCGTGCTGCGCTATCGCCGTTCGGCACTGGGGCCGTTGTGGCTCACACTGAGCATGGCGGCCATGATCGGCGGCATGGGGCCCTTGTATTCAACACTCTTCGGCACAGAACTGTCGAAGTTTTTTCCCCACCTTGCGCTCGGCATCATTTTCTGGACCCTCTTTTCGGTCACGGTGGCAGATTCAAACGAAGCCTTCAATAACGCAGCCAACTACCTCAAGCAGGGTTACTTTCCGATCAGCCTGTTTGTATGGCGGACTATTGCGCGCAGCCTGATCCAGTTTGCTCACCACATCATCATTTATGTTCCGGTTGCAATTTGGGCGGGTGTGACCTTGTCTTGGCAGGCGCTTCTGGTAGTGCCCGCATTTGCGTTGCTTCTTATCAATGCTCACTGCGTTGGCATCGCCTTGGGAATTCTCTGCACTCGGTTTCGCGACATTGCACAAATCGTCACCAGCGTGATGCAAATGCTGATGTTTTTGACGCCCGTTTTTTGGTTGCCAGAGAGCTTGCCTGACCGCGCACGCTACATGCTTTGGAACCCATTGGCCCAGATGCTGGATTTGCTCCGCACACCTTTGATGGGCGGCGTGGCCCATCAGCACAGTTGGCTGGGCATGTTGGCCTGGACGTGCGTGAACATAGTGTTGGCGTCCATTTTGTTTAAGCGCTATCGGCGCCGCGTTACCTTCTGGCTCTGATTGCAAGCTGTTCAATGGCCTACATATCCCTAAAAAGCGTCAGCCTCGGCTTCCCTATCTACGGTGCCAGCGCGACATCGTTCAAGAAAACATTGGCGGCCTCTGTGACGGGAGGGCGCGTGGGCCGCGACACCGGCGTGACCGTCGTGCAGGCGCTGTCGGAGATTAATCTCGAGCTGAGGGCCGGTGATCGGCTAGGAATTCTGGGCCACAACGGAGCAGGCAAGTCGACACTGCTTCGGCTGCTTGCGGGTGTCTACGATCCGACGTCTGGCAACTACGAACGCCGCGGCACCGTTGCCAGCCTCATCGATCCGTCAATGGGTATAGAGCGCGATGCCACCGGAATTGAAAACATCATGCTCCGCGGCTTGACCATGGGCATGAACCGGAGGGAGATCGACGGCATCACCGCCGAAGTGTGCGAATTCAGCGGCTTGGGCGAATACGTCCACATGCCGGTTCGCACCTATTCGACCGGCATGATGATGCGCTTGGCGTTCGCCATCTGCACGAGCATGCATGCCGACATTTTGCTGATGGACGAATGGCTGTCTGTTGGCGATGCGGAGTTCAGCCTCAAGGCCGAGGAGCGCATGCGCAGCATGGTCGCCAAGTCTGGCATTTTGGTGCTTGCGTCCCACTCTGCGGAGCTAATTGCCAAGGAGTGCAATCAAGTGATCTATCTGGAGCATGGTCGAATTCTGAAGAGATGAGGCTCCTCAAGGGGGCTTTTTCTGCAGCGCGACAATCCATCCTTATCTTGATCAATTCTCAACACTCAAAGTGGCTGTTTGCTGCGATAGGATCAAACGAATGACGCCAACAAGCGAACCGGCATTCTTGTAAAACTTGGACAACAAGGTCATCACGATCCGCACGGCGCTATCCGACAACGACAAGATCGCGTTGCTTCGAGTTCAGCAACTCGTTGGTCGCACAGTGGGAAAGTACTCCTATATCGAAATCGGCTCGGAGCAAGACGCGAGCCTCCAACCGCATCTGCTGGACTCGGCATGTGTGTTATTTCGCTGATCAAACGGCAGACGAGTTCGCGTTTGTCTTAGAGAAGATGCTGCTCGTTAGCCCGAACGAATTAGGGCGGCAGTTCGTTGATGCATGGTGTCACTCCGTGTTCAATGACGCCGCTGTTGATCCCCTTCGTTTGGCGCGATTTGAAGAGGCGCTTCGTCGCGATTGCTCCGACGCTGTGATTCATTCGTTGCCGCTGCAATTGCATTTGCTCGCCGCAAAACACCGCGCCTTGGGAAGGGCATCCGCTCAAGACCGCGTCACGGAGCTCGAAGCTGAGCTCAACACAGCGCAGGTATGCGGCGCCGAAGCAACGGCGCGTGCCACCGCACTGGAGCATTCAATTTCATAGAAAGTCACGGCACCGTTGCGTGCCGTGCGGCGCCTGCTTCAGTAGCCGTCACTCAGCGAGATCTCGGCATCGATCGCGTTGTCCAGCATCTCTGCCATCAACCGGTGTGCCTCCCCAGCTGCCGCAGCAGACGCCACCGCGATGTCCATGATCGGGCCCGCCGACGACTGCGCCGTAGTCGACGACAGGTCAGTCGGCAAGCGCAAGTGCGCAAAAAATTCAGGCTGCAACACAGTGCGATACTCGTAAGCGGCCAGCCATCCCACCTTGACGGCAATTAGCGAAGCCCGTTAAGCGATGTGCTGATCAGCCTGCGGGCTGCTGCCAGAGATGCGGAAGCAGCTCGTCGATGCGGCTGTTCAGATGGGTCGGCAGCCGCGTGAGCACGTCCTTCAGGTAGGCCCACGGATCGTGGCCATGCAACTTGGCCGACTGCACCAAACTCATCACGACCGCAGCACGTTGGCCAGCAAGTTCGCTGCCGGCGAACAGCCATGCTTTTCTGCCCAGAGCCCACGGACGGATCTGGTTCTCGCAATGGTTGTTGTCGACTGTCGGCGCCGGTTCAACTTTGACCCACCCTGCCGTTTGAACTTTGACCCGGGGATGGAAGCCGGCATCGTGGATGCCGGCTGTGCATAACTCTACCGTCTTCGTCCTTTCCCGGTTTCCTTTCTGATGACTGATCGCTTGCACGAAGAAGGCGCGAAGGGCGAAGCCCGCAGCGCCTTGTCCCCTTCTGCGGTGTTGCTCAACCGGCGTTTCCAGCCGACGCCTTTCGCTCCTGCTCACGAGCTTTGATGCGCTTCTTCGAGTTGGCAGTGGCGTGCGTGATCCGGTAACTGTCATTGCCCGTCTCCACGATGTGGCAGTGGTGCGTGAGCCGGTCCAGCAATGCTGTCGTCATCTTTGGATCCACGAACACACTGCTCCATTCAGCGAAGTCCAGGTTGGTCGTCACCACGACGCTGGTGTGCTCGTACAGCTTTGAGAGCAGGTGGAACAGCAATGCCCCGCCGGCCTGGCTGAAGGGCAGGTATCCCATCTCGTCGAGCACCACCGCGTCCAGGCGCAGCAGGCTCGCCGCAATGCGCCCCGCTTTGCCCTGGGCCTTCTCCTGCTCGAGTGCGTTCACCAAGTCGACGGTCGAGTAGAAGCGCACACGCTTGCCATGCTGCGTGATGCCCGCCACGCCGATGGCGGTCGCCAGATGGCTCTTGCCCGTGCCGGGGCCACCCACCAACACGACGTTGTGCGCCTCGTCGGTGAAGGCCATTTCGGCCAGTTGCAGCACGAGCTTGCGGTCGACCGCCGAGACCTCGAAGTCGAATCCTGCAAGGTCCCGGTGCACAGGGAACTTCGCCGCGTTCATCTGGTGGGTCACCGAGCGCGTGGCGCGCTCGGTCGTCTCGGCACGCAGCATCTGCTCGACCAGCCAGCGCGAACGCTCCAGCTCGGTGTTGTCCTGCTCCATCAGATCGGCCCAGGTTCCCGCCATGCCGTGCAGGCGCAGCGTCTTGAGTTCGGCGATGACGTCACGCATGACCGGCCTCCCTTATCTTGTTCAAGTCGCGCAGCCGGTCGTAGCGAGCCGTGTCGGCGATCGGCGGCGTCAGCACCTGCAGCGACGTCTCGACGTTCTCTGGCCGCGGCGCCGAGTTCAAACGCGCGAGTACGTTGATGACGTGTTCGACGCTCACACGCCCGGAGGGCGGTGCACCGTCCAGCGCCAGCTCTACGGCCACCAGCACCGCCTCCAGTCCGGCCGTCGGCACCAAGGCCAGCACCCGGGCCATCAGCCGGTCGCCTCCGCTCTCGCGCAAGAGTGCACGACGCAACCGCTGCAATGATTCGGGCAGATCGGTGAACGGTGCGCCATTGCGCAACGCGCCTGGCTTCCTCTGCACCAGCGGCACATAGTGCTGCCAGTCGTAGCGCGTCTTGCTCTTGTCCGTCAGACGCTCATGCTCGGCCACGACACCGTCGCCAGCGACCACCGTCACGCGCGTCGGGTACAGGTGCGTGCTGACCATCTGCCCGGCCAACTCGCATGGCACCGAGTAGCGGTTGCGCGCTACCGACACCAAGCAGGTGCTGCTCACCCGGGCCACCTCCTCGACGTAGCCATCGAACGCGGCCGGCATCGGCATCAACTGCACCCGCTCGTGCTCGAGCATTTCGGCAACGCTGAACTGCTTGTGCTCGGGATGCCGGACTTCTTCCCACAGCGCCCGGCAGCGTTCCCCCAGCCAGGCGTTGAGCTCGTCGAAGCTGGCGAAGCGCCGCTCACGCGCGTCGATCCAGATGCGCCGGCGGCTGTCCTGGACGTTCTTCTCCACCACACCCTTCTCCCAGCCCGAAGCGACGTTGCAGAAGTCCGGGTCGTACAGGTAATGCGCGCACATCACCGCGAAGCGCGCGTTGACGGTGCGGCCCTTGCCCTTGTGCACCTTGTCCACGGCGGTCTTCATGTTGTCGTAGATGCCGCGACGCGCCACACCGCCGAGCGCCGCGAAGGAGCGCGTGTGCGCATCGAACAGCATCTCGTGGCCCTGGCTCGGGTACGCCACCAGCCAGAACGCGCGGCTCGCGCACAGCTTCATGTGCGACACCTGCAGCTTGCGGTACAGGCCCCCGATGACCAGCGACTCGTCGCTCCAGTCGAACTGGAACGCCTCGCCCAGCTCGAAGGTCAACGGCACGAATGCCTTGCCGATTGCAACGCCGCCCTGGCTGGCGCGCCATGTACGAATGAAGTCCGTCAGTTGCGTGTAGCCGCCTTCGTAGCCCGCCGCGGCGATCTGCTGAAGCAGTGCCTTGGCAGTTCGCCGTTCCTTCCTTGGGCGGCGCGCATCGGCCAGCAGCGCCATCTTGATCGTTTCGATGAACGGCGCCAGCTTCGTCGCCGCCGGGCGGCGACGGTACTTCGGTGGCTGCGCCACCGGCGTTCGCAGGTACTTCCTCACCGTGTTGCGCGACAGGCTCGTCGCCCTCACGATCTCGCGCACCGACTTCTTCTCGCGGTGGTGCATCCGCAGGACCTTGCCAATCATGGCCATGGTGATCACTCCTCATACCCCCGCCGCTTAAAAAAGCAGCAGGGTAGGCTGAACACCCGGGTCAAATTTGAAGCGGCACAACCCTCACAGGTGGGTCAATTTTCGGCCGGCGCCAACAGTCTTGAGGCCTGGCGGCGAAGTTCGGCTTTGCATTCCCGACAAGCGATACACATTCGACTTGCCGCGAGCGGAGACCCAAATTGCTGACGTTCTGAGTGCTCACCTAATGGGAGCCAGAGTGCCGCAGGCGCGCGCCATCCTGGATCATTTCCTCAACGTGGCACATATCGACTGTGTCGATGCTTGGGAAGAGCGAATCACTGGCGAAACTGCGACGCGACAGGTCGATTCCAGATCGGCGATCGAAGCCGCAGAAGACATGCTGACCCATGGCACCTATCGCGACAGTCATTGCTGGGTATTCACGCCACACTCGTTTGCCGTATTGATGGGGCGACTTGCTGAGACTGGGCATCAGCCCTTTCGATGCGCGAGCTTCTTTCCGACGGAGCGTCACACATTCGAATTCTTTGTGACCTTGGAAGCCTGCGACGACAGGCAGCGCATCATGGAAAGTTGGAAGACGCTGCAGGTCGAGGTGCTCGCCCAAGGTGGCGATTTTCGATCCGTCGTCCGCGAGGAACTGGCCGAAGCATTACGACACGCCGACGCACTTCGTGCGGAAGTAGAACGGCTGCGCGGGCACGTCCCGGATCATCCAGTTCAAGCTGTCGAGAGCCTCAAGGTCACTGCATCATTGCAACAGCAGGTTGAAAATTTAACCACCGTCATCGAGGCCTTGCGGGGGTCCACGTCGTGGAAAGTCACGGCACCGCTGCGTGCCGTGCGGCGCCTGCTTCAGTAGCCGTCACTTCAGCGAGGTATCGGCCCCCTTGCACAACAGAGGTGATCCCATTCGCTTGGTTGGCTTCATACGCAAGCCGACACCCGCAAAGGAGATCAGCCCGATGAGAACGCCGCACCAGAGGGTGACACATCGCGTTGCGATTGCGATTGCAACTGCATCCCCCTTCTTGGCGCCCTGCACCATCAGCTGAAACACCAGCGATGCCTCCATGGTCCCGAGCCCTCCCGGCACCATGCTCGCGGCGCCGAGCAGCGTGGCATTCACAAATATCTCCACCGCCGTCGCCGGCTGCAACGACAGGCTCACCCCTGTACAAAGCACGGTGAACACTGCAGCTTGGATGCCAAAGGCCAACGCGGCCAGCAGGGTGAACAAAGCCGCATTGCGCAGCGTCCACAGCTGCGCCCATTGCCCTAGCGCCTCGACGACCACACGCCCGGGCGCGAAGCCCCATCTGCTTGCAACCGCCGTTGCACGACCAAACATCAGCGGGCTTCGAACCAGATGACAAAGAGCAAAACTGCCCCCCAGGACGACGCCCATCACGACACCCACGAAATTTAACGAACATCGTACAAGCAGACCTGCAACGGCCCCGAGCAGGCACACGCCGAGCACGTCCGATAACCGATCGGCTAAGAACGCACCAAGGCTTTTGGAAAGAGGCACCCCCATAGGCAGCAAGAACAGCGATCGGACGGTTTCACCTAGCTTGCCCGGCGAGGTGGTGAGTGCCAAGCCCGAGAGGTAGATCGCGAAGTTGATGCCAGGGGGCACGCTATTCCCCAGGCACCGCAGCGCCACATGCCACCGAACGAACCGGATCACGTGGGCGGTGCTGGCAACGAACGCCGCGCCCACCAACAACAGCCAACTCAGCCGGACCAGCGCGCTGGTCACTTCGTCCCAACCGCTCCAGACCATGCCGCCGAGGCTCAAGGCGGCGCCCAGAAGCACGAACAGGATCAGCCAGCGCAGCAGCTGGTACATCGGCCTGCTCAGCAACTGAGTCGTATCGACACCCGGTGTGTTCACGCTTTCTTGAACGTCAGCATCCGGTGCCCGAAATAGCTCGTCGCCACCGGGACCAGAACCCCCACCAGATGCGCGGTGGCTTCGGCCTGGGCCACGACGCCGAGGCTTGGCAGAATCCAGCGAGCCAGGACCAGGCTGATGAGCAGGGTCTGTATCACCGCCAGAAGGTTGACGGCGACGAACTTGGCAACCTGCGGCCCCAATGCCCCGCTCCCGGCGGAGAACACATGCTGTCGCATGAGGACGAAGGCGACGCTCATCCCGACCAGGTAAGCCAGCACGATCGCCGGCCCATAGCTCAGCCAGATGCTGAACAGGAAACGCGATCCGTAGTTCGCTGCAGCGGCAATGCCGCCGGCGACAAGGAACCGGATGAACTGCGAACTCAGCATGCCGGCATGTCCGTCCCGGCGGCGGCGGACGTTGCAAGTTTGCGTCCGAAGCCAATGCTCTCCGAGATGCCGCGATCTTCGGGGTAGTAGTACGACGTGTCCGCGACCCACAGGCCCTTCACCGGCAACATCGCGGGCGGCAGACGATCCAGATAGCCTGGGTCGCAGATGGGTTGCGCATACCGATAGCGGCTGGCCCGCATGTCGATGAAATCGTCCGGTGTGAGGTCGGGGTTGATCTTCATGCAGTACTTCCTGACCTTGGCCAGGAAGACTTCGTCGGCATCCTTGAACTTGGGGTGTTCGCCGGGCATGTAGAACGGCACGTACAGCACATGCGGGTCGAGAGGCCGGAGGTTGCTGTATTCGACCAACCCGGGGATGTCCATTTCCGGGTCATTGATGTTGAGCCAGAAGTTTTCCGTAAGCGGCTTGCGCAACTTCGCGATCACACAAACGACGGCGATGTTCTTGAGCGCGGCAAACGCATCGAGGGTCGATGCCGGCAGCCTGGGGATCAACCTCGGCACATAAGGCAGCGGAACGGTGCTCACGACCTTGTCGAAGGCTTCGAAGCCTGCGGCGGTCCTGACACCCTTGACCTCCCCGTTATCGATGACCACCTCGGAGGCCGGCGTCGAGAGGCGAAGCTCTCCGCCGCGGGTCTCTATTGCGGACTTCAGCGCATCGAGCAGGGTTTGCGAGCCACCTTCCAGATAGCCAAGCTTTTCCTTGAACAAACTGTAGCGCGAGCGTCCGATCCGGCGGATGCGGCTCCAGATCCATGCAGCCGAAAGGTTGGAGCTGTAGTCGTAGAACTTGTAGTCGAACAAACGCCGCCACAGCACTTCGTACGCTTCCGTGCCGACCCAGCGCTTGATCCAGACGATGGCATCCTCATGGTCCAGCGGCTTCCAGTCGTTTCGCTTGGTCGACAGAAACGCATGCAGTCCGTAGCGAAACTTGGCGACCCAGCCGAGGCCCTTGAAGGTCAGCAACGCCATCGGGTTGCCCCAGGGCTGCAACCGGTTTTGATACCAGTAGCCCATCTTGGTCGCGACCCATTTCATTTTTCCGGCCAGCCCCAACTCGCCAATCACCTGCAGAAACGCGCTGTCCGAGATGCAGTGGAAGTGGTAGTAGCGCTCGATCTGCAGGCCGCTGAAATCAAATGCCGCCGTCATGCCGCCCACGCGGTCGTCGGCTTCGAAGATCACGGGCCGATGACCATCCAGCGCCAGTTGGTAGGCAACCGCCAGCCCCATGGGGCCGGCACCGAGCACGGCAATACGTTGTTGTGGTTGGGTCATGGCCTAGAAGTCCAGCACAACTTTGCTGTAGACGGGGTGATTGAAGGTTTCATTGATCGCTTCGGCAAAAGGCGTGCTGCGAACGCCGAACATTCCCGGCCAATCGACGACCTCGAACTCGTCCTTGGCGACCAAGGCCTGCAACTGCTGCGTCGTGAACGGCGGATTCTTGTCGAACAACGCCCAAACCCACAACAGGGCATAGAACAAGCCATAGGGAATCCTGACGATCCTTGCCTTGGCGCCGGTTGCGCGCTTGATCTCGCGAATGATGTCGATGTAGTCGACTTTTTCGTGCCCCGAGATGTTGAACGTACCCTGTCTTACGTTGTTCTCGATGCAGCTGATGATCACGTTACAGAAGTCACCCACGTAGAGCGGTTGACGCATGAAGCGCCCGTCGCCTGGCACCGGAAACACCGGCTGCTTGGCCATGAAGCGCGAAAGCCAGCCCAGGTGCTTGCGGTCGAACCAGCCGAACATCAGCGTGGGTCGAAGGATCGGGCACTCGATTCCGCTCGCGAGAACCATTTTTTCCTGCTCTTTTTTCGAGCGCGTGTAGAAGTCGTCGGCCACCGATTCAACGACCGAAGAGCTGATGTGAATCAGTTGCGGAACCTTGTGCTTTCGAATTTCTTCAAGCACTAGGTGCGTGGAGGTCACGTTGTTGTCCACGAACTCCTGATAGTGAATGCCGCCGATCTGGGCCTGAAGCATGACCACCACCGATGCGCCTTCGAAGTGGCGCTGCCAGTAGCCGGGCTTCGACAGATCGGCCAGTTCGACGACGACGTCGGGCTGCACGCTCTTGAGCGTTGCCAGATTTTCTTTGTGCTTGTCGATAACGACGATGTGCGAGTAGCCCTTTGCGCGCAAACGGGCGACGAGATTTTGACCAACCAAGCCGGCGCCGCCTGGCAAAACAATTTTATTCATCAAAAAACTCTTTGAGGAAAGCAAGAAATATCAAATCAACAACGATTTCGGTGAAAGCGAATTCAAGAACGGTTGCGCGCGGCGCCTCCAAATCCGTTCACGGCATGTCTTATTACAAAAAAGACAGGGATCAATACCAACAAACCGACAAACACGCTGTCAGCTATCGGAGGCGATAAGGAATTCGAACTTGACAATTCCTGTTGTTCATTCAGCGGAATGTAAAGAGAAATCGATACCAGCAACTGACAGGAAAACAGCACCCAAGCGACTAACGGCTTCCACGCGAAGCACAATAAAAAACTCCCCGCCAGAGCAAACATCACAACTGCGAGGCTCCCCTGGTGAATAGTCGTGGCGCCGCGCTCGTACATTGCGCAAGTCCAGATCGTCACAATCAAAACACTTAAGCTAAAGAGTTTTTTTGCCGCAGTCATTTCATCGCTCGAAGAAAATCGCTGCCCGAAAGCGAATAGCAGCGGAGCCCAAGCAAAAAAACCCAGCACTGCGGCCAAACTATAAAACTGCCCGCCGCGCAATTGCACGGCATCAGAGCTCGATAATTGAAGAGATAGCGCTTTGACCTGAAGCAACGGCCACTGCCAAGACAGTCCGGCCATCGCACTAATTTGGCTCAACTTGGTAGAGAAAAATTCCTTCAAAGTCATAGTTCGATAGGCATCTTCAAGTGCGATTGAGAGTGATCGTGCATCAATATCGATTACTCCTGCCAAATGCCATTTAAGCAATCGATCGCCGGGCGGATCAAAATAATGCTGATAAAGGCTCCAAGGCAGAAGCATTGCAAGTCCAACCAAGATCGCAGCAATCAGGAATTTGATGCTCGGTATCTTCCAGGTTATCAATGCATAAAGCCCCAAGCCAGCAAGCGCAAAAAAACTGCCCCCATGACAAAGAATCGCCAAAGCCGCATTGCATCCCAACAGCGCACCAATCCGAACATTCGACAATTGCATTCGATCACTTTTAAAAACGAATCCAGCAATCAAGGCCAAATGGAAGACTGGCAGTAACTTCGGCCACACAAAAATTCCATGTACAAATGCAAATCCCGAAATTGCACACAAAGCCACTGCACCAATGACGGCGCTGCGGCGGATTTTCATGGAGTTCAATAAAATCCATAGTCCAGCAAGCCAGAATGCTTGCAAAATCGTGCTCTGAATTTGGTAGCTCAGTTCCTCTTGCACCCAAGACCAAGGCAGCTGGCTTAGCCCTAAGGTGGAAAATAAAAAATAGCCAGACTGCAGCGGCGGACGGTCACTGCCCAACCAGTCACCGAACATTGGCGATTGATAGTTATTGGCCAGTACATTTTTAGCAAATAGGAATGGCAATTCGTTGTCGAATGGCAGTGCATGGCTGAATCTCGATCTCGCAATTTCAAGTGGCTGATCGATTGCACCTGATGGAGAGATGGCAGCAATCAATAAGACTGCGGCATAAACCAGACACAAGCCGAACGGCAACAAAAATCGCTTGCAAATTTGTCGTTGCGAAAAGGTCAATCGCCTTGCTGATCTCCATCCAACTGCAAGTGCCGCAATCAGCGCCGACAGCAGCAAAACATGTGCAAATACCGGATCGAAGAACAGGCACCAAAACGACAGATACGCACAGACGCCACTTACTGTTCCTCCCCATAAGGCCAAAAGTATCGGATCGTCGATTCCACGATGAAGCGCATCGAGCACAGCGGCGATGAACGGCAATGCCAATATGACGCCGTGCCACACGAGCATGACAACGATGGTCTGTGTCACGGCGGAGCTGCTCACCAAGAGCGTACCGCCGAGCAAGACGAAGGTCGCCCATCCGACAACAGACGCACGAGCGCGCAACATAGATGACTCAGGAATTGCGGTCACAGGATGCGTTCCTGAACTGCATCGCCCAGAGCTTTGGCGGCGGTTGGCCGCAAACAAACCAAGAACAGCAAGCCCGCTGCAGCCACCCCGATTGCGAGGAACGTCCCATAGCTGGCGAGCAAGCTCGACACCAATCGGTCCAGTCGCCCGGCGGGGACAGGTTGGCTAACCGCGAACCACCCCTTTGCACTGCTGTCGACAAGGCGAATAACAAACGGCTCATTTGGCCGAACAGAGATATAGCGTTCGACCCATGCTTCGCGCGGGTCCGTTGCAAAACGCAATTGCCTCACTCTGCTTCCCTGAATGATGTCTATGCGCCCTGCTGTTGCCGGATAGCCCGCAACTTTGAGTGCGAATACACCGCCTGTTCGCGTTGATGCCACAGGCAGGTCGTACTTGATGTAAGTTTCCCCGGTCGCAGCATCGCCCTTGGCTCCGTAGCTGCCCAAGAACTCGCAGTGACACGGCGGCACACTCACATATGCCCCACCTCGGTCGAAAACAGATTCAGTGGCTGGCGCAATTGCGGCAGGCTGCAAAGGCATCTGAATAATCTTCGGCAGAAAGCGACGTATGTCGGGTGAGTCAAGCAATCCTGCCAAACGATCGGCATCCGGATACGGCAACCTCAGAAAAGGCAACGCGCGAAATTTGGCAGAGTCTTTGTCGATAAGGTAGGTTTTTACGTTCGATTCTTGAACAGAAGTCGTGTATCTCTTTCCATCCAAGATGGTGGGTAGCTCATCAGCGGCATCTGCAAGGGCGCTCACTGTTGCCAGAATCCAGCAGCATCCGCCGATCACGGCAATGATTCGAAGCCATCTCTGCGACATGGTGCAGATCGCGACAAGAGCTGCAAAGTTGACCAACACTCCCATCGCATGCAGGTCCAGATAGCGCGAAGACAGCGCATCGTTCGAGCGTCCGTATGCAACGGCAACCGCCTGCCCCCCGAACCAGACCGTCAGAGCGACGAGAAACCAAACGGGGTTGCTGCGCGCAGGTCGTTTCCAGATCACGCAACAGACAAGCACGAGCGCTGGAAGATTCCTCGCAGTTACGAGCAACCATTCCATGAGCGATGGCCATTCGTTGGCAGCCGCTTTGAGGGCTTCAGGGGAAATCTGAAAAGGCCATGCGAGGACGAGATTCAAAGCCTTGAAGAAATGCTTTGCGTCCGAAGCCTTGAGTTGGGCATGAAGTTCCAACACAGGAGTCGTGAGGACGCCCGCCATAAAGAGAACAAGGAGCAACAAAGCGCCAGCCAGTTCTTGCTTGTCCCTGGACACGAAGATGAAGCGCAAAAGCAAAATCACCGATGCTGCCGCGAGTGCGAATACGCCCGAGGCCAGCGAAAAATAGGCCATGACGGCGCTTGCAATGCCGAACCACCACCAACGACCGAACGTTGGCGAGATGGTAAGCCACCAGATCGACAAAACACTGAACAGCAAGACGAAATAGAACTGCGCCTGAAAGCCGGTCAGCGTGTTTTCCCAGCCGAACGGGATGCCGAAGAGCAGCAGCGTGAAGAGCAGCAATGCCGCAAGCGATCTTTCGTTCGCAGCCTTACTCATCAACCAGACAGACGTCCCCAACGCAAGCGCGTGCAGAGCGGCATTGACCACCATTTCAAGCAGCGGACTCCACAACCCATTGATTTGCAGCAACAACAGTCCGAGGATCCGCGTCGTGAGGATGCGATGTTCGTTATGAGGGGCGAATAAGTCGAGCCATGAGAAGGCCCCACGCAGATACGGCTGGTACAAGTGCGCAGCTTCTGCGTCCCATTGGTCCCAAAACGGCACTTCGTTTCCATAGGAATGGATGAGCCACAGCTTCAACCCAAGCAAAGTCGCCGCAAACGCAACGAACTGAAGCAGCAGCGCAAACCGCCTCGGCACAGAAGACCGCACATCGTCATTCGTCAACACGCGCTCCTACAAACTCAGGCGCTTGAATATCGCAGTCGGCACGAGCCGGATGATCAGCATGATCAAAGCCCAGAACCACGGTGTGTAGAGGACATTGCGACGCGCGTTGACGGCCTTCTCGATGTCGGCCGCCACGCGATCGGGCGTTGCAGTGAGTGCTGCCGGCAGGTCGAGTTCCGCTGTCATGGGCGTGGCGACGAAACCGGGCTTGATCGTCAGCACATGCACGCCCTTCTTGAACAGTTGCGCGCGCAGGCCCGAAGCAAAAGCGTCCACTGCTGCCTTAGCAGCGCCGTAGACGTAGTTGCTTTGACGGCCACGATCGCCCGCGACCGAGCCGATGACGGCCAGCACGCCATTGCCTTGCGTCTCGAAATGCCCGGCTAACGCGAGCATGCAGGCCACTGCACTTTCGCCATTGGTGCGGAACTGCTCCACCGCATAGGGCAGATCGCGTTGGGCCCTAGCCTGATCGGGCAAGGTGCCGTGCGCAACGAGCGCGAGGTCGACGGTGCCCAACGTGCTCCAGGCAAAGCTTGCGATCTCTGGCAACGACTCGGTGTCATGCCCTTCCCAAACCCTCGTCTGCACGCCAGTCGCGCCGCGCGCGATCAGATCGGCGGCGATGACATCCAGCTTCGCCTGATTGCGCGCGACCAGCACGAAGTTGCTGCCATGCGCCGCATAGCGCCGGGCCACCGCTTCGGCAATGCCGGAGCTGGCGCCAATGATGAGTACGTTTTTTTTGTTCATGATCAAACCATTCAAGAAGTCACACGCCGCCAGAATCGCGACATGAGCATTGGGTCGCGCAGCGACTCCATGCGGGTCCAAGCGGGATACGCCTGCCGAAAATGATGGGCACTCATGTGCGCATCCTTCGCTGGATAGAGCCGCCCGCCCGCCTCGTGCACCAGGGCATCGAGCCGAGCAAACAAACGGATGTTGAGGGCGTCATGCTGTGCAAAGTCCAGCGCCAGCGAAACGCCTGCCTTGGGAAACGACAGCAAGCCCGGAGACTTGATGTCTGCGCACTGCTTGAGCACCGCGAGAAAAGACCCCGCGCCATTGAGCGAAGTCTCCCGAAGAATGGCGGCGACCGCGTCGCGCCCGGATTCGGGGGGGATCACGCACTGGTACTGCTGGAAGCCCGCTTTGCCGTACATCCGATTCCATAGCAGCAGCTTGTCCAACGGGTAGAAAAAGGGGTCGTAGTTGACCCGCGTTTCCACGACCTTGCGCACCTGACGCTGGTAATACAGCGTGTTGAACGCCTTCAACGTCAAGGTGTTGACCAGCGAACAAGGAGGATCGATCGGCATGCGCTTGGCCTTGCCGCGCGCCACTTTGAGCTCGCCTTCGGTCGCATGATTTCCGCCGATATAGTGACCACGGCCGACACTCTTGCCACCAGCCAAGCAATCGACCCAAGACACGGTGTACTCGTATTTCGAATCGTGCTGCGAAGACAACGCAAAAAACTCGTCGAGATCGCCGAACTTGATGCATGTCTGTGCGATGTCGCTGGAGCGCACAGCGCGCAGCTGAAGCTCTACCGCAAGGATGATGCCGGTCAAGCCGAGACCGCCGACGGTGGCATTGAACAGCTCTGTGTTGACCGTCGGAGAGCACTCGCAAACGCCGGTATCGGACCTGTACAAAACGATTCGGCGTACATGCCGTCCGAACGTCCCCATCACATGATGGTTCTTGCCATGCACGTCGTTCGCAACGGCACCGCCCAAGGTCACGAACTTCGTCCCAGGCGTGACAGGCAAGAACCACCCGTTGGGCAGGCCGACGCGAATCAGTCCGTCCAGAGTTACGCCGGCCTGAGCCGTCACGATGCCGGTGTGCCAGTCGGCCGCGATCAGACGGTCCATACCCGCGAGCGAAATCACATGATCCGACTGGGCGAGGCAGGAATCGCCGTAGCTCCGCCCGCAACCGTAGCCGAGCGTCGACTCCGCCCCTTGGCTTCTTACACGCGAGAAGGCACCCTCGATCTCGAAGGGCCAGGCGATGGGATGCGGTGTCTGGGGATGGTGGGGATATCGCCCCCATGAGCCGACCGTCAGCATCAGAACGCCGAGATTCCAAAAATCGCAATAAAGCAGATGCAGACCCAGCGGCTCATGCGGTCGCGCAAGGCAAACACGATCGGGTCATCGTGCATTTCGCCGCGATGGGCAATGATCCAGACGCGGCTCAGCCAGAACAGCAGCAGTGGACAGGCGGCCCAAAGCCAGTGCGGATGTCGATAAAGCAGGTGCGATTGCGGGTCATTGATATAGAGCGCCAGCACGAGCACCGACAGGTATCCGGCAGAGCCGCCCAATGAAGCCAGTAACTCGAAGTCGGATGCGACGTAGCCGCGGCCAGGCGCTTTTTCCTGGATGCCCTTTTCTCGGACCTCGTACAACTCGGTGTAGCGCTTGACCAAGGCCAGGCTGAGAAAAATGAACATGCAGAACGCCAGGATCCAGAAGGTCGGCGTCAGCGACATGGCTGCGGTGCCCGCCACCACCCGCGTCGTATAGAGCATCGCCAGCACCACCACGTCGATCATCACCGCCCGCTTGAGCACCAACGAGTACGCCAGGGTCAGCACGTAGTAGCCCAGCAGCACCAGCGAAAACTTGAATGGCAACCAGACTAGCGCTACGCCAAAGGATATGAAGAGCAGCGCGGGAATCCAGACCATGGCATGGAACATCGGGAATGTTCCAGCTGCCAAAGGCCGGTTGCGCTTGGTTCGATGCTGCCGGTCGTCCTGCAGGTCGAGCAGGTCGTTCAGCAGATAGACGCTGGACGCGCAGGCGCCAAAGCACAGGAATGCCAGCACCCCGCTCGCCACCAAGTGAAGATCGGCAAATTTGTGAGCAGCCAAAAGGGGCACAAACACCAGAAGGTTCTTTGCCCACTGGTGCAAACGAAAGGCCTTTCGCACGCCCTTGGCGTATCTGAGTTGGTCATCGAACACATCGCCCATGCGACCAATCCCGCGGGCGCGCGCGAGGACGCCGCGCTCCGGGTTGACGACATGCGCCAATGAGGCAGCCTGCCAAACGCAAACATCGGCTGAGGAATTGCCCACGTATTCGAAGCCGTGCTCACCATAGCGCGCGACCAGCGCGGCACGTTTGTTGGCGCCAGCCAGGTTCAGATCCTGCGTGCCAAGCACGTCGTCAAAAATCGCAAGATGGCCGGCGATGGCGCGTGCCAAACGCGCATCGGATGCCGTCGCCAACACAAGTGTGGCACCCTGGATTCGCTGCTCAATCAGCCAGTCGATCAGACGCGAGTTGTAAGGCAGGCTTTGCACATCCGGTTCGACGGCTTGAGCGATTTGGCGCTTGAAATACACCTTGCCTTTGAACAGCCACTTAAGCAATTCGAAGATACGCAGGGGGTAGGTACGCAAGAAGAGAAAGAGCCCCTCGATGAGCATGTCTGACCGGATCAGCGTGCCATCCAAGTCGACGGCGATCACGCGCCGAGAAACATGCAAGGTTTCGGTGCCGAATGTGGCCGTCGATTTCACTGGATGCGCGCGGTGGAAAGCAACTCAACCCGCGGCGGCCACGCGTAACTGAAATCCTCCCGATCAAGAGTCAGGTTGGGGCTGTATGCAGGGTCATCTTTCAAAAGGGCATCCCAACGATCAAGCATGTAGTTCACTTCACGGACAAAACGCTCTCGCTTTTCCGGCGCCGTGTCGGCACCTCGGGTTGCAGATTCATGATGAAAGAGTTCAGCGTAGGGCGTCCAAATGTTTCTGAATCCCTTCTCAATCAACCTGAGACAGAAATCAACGTCATTAAATGCAACTTTTAAGTGGGCCTCATCAAGCCCGTCGATAGAAAGATAACGCTCCTTCTTGACGACAAGGCATGCCGCGGTCACCGCGGAGAATGATTGAATAAGGTTGGCGCGCGAAAAATACCCGCTGTCTCCAAATGCAATTCCCTTGTGAGAGTGGTTGGCCACGCCGCCTACTCCCAAAATCACACCGCCATGCTGCAGGGTTCGATCGGGGTACCACAATTTCGCACCCACCGCACCAACTCCGGGCTGAATCGCAAGTGAGACCATCTCGGACAGCCAATCGGGAGATATCACTTCGATGTCATTATTAATCAGACCGACAATGTCGCCTTTCGCTTGGGCCACGGCCATGTTGTTGAGCGCCGAGTAGTTGAATTCGCGATCGTCACGAATCACTCTGACAAAGGCGGAATCTTGGAACGATCCAAGATAGTTCAGTGTGTCGGGATCGTCCGATCCGTTGTCGACGATGATGATCTCGTAGTTCTCGTAGGCGGTTCGCGCCAGAATGCTGTCGACGCACTGACGCAGCAGGTGCAGGCCATTGCGCGTCGGGATGATCAACGAGACAAGCGGCGGGCTCGCCGGAAGGGCGTAGCGGACACGATGTCCCGCGCCGGTGTATTCGGCCTTTGCATCTACCCCAAGGCGCGAAAAATGCTCGTTAAGTGCCCGCTCCCCGGCGATCGCGGCGTAAGGCTTCGCATCAGCCGAGCCAGCAGTGCTTTCCGCGTGAATGCGCCAGTGGTAGAGGACCCGCGGCACATGCAGGATCTGCGAGGCATCTATCTTCTCCATACAGCGCAGCACAAGGTCCCAATCCTGCGAACCCTGCATGCCGAGCCTGAAGCCACCCACGCGCCTCACCAAATCGGCGCGAAACACGCCCAAATGCGAGAACATATTGTGCGAGTAGAAGAGATCGAGGTTCCAGTTCGATTTGAAATAGGGGGACGAGCGCACGCCCTCTTCGTCGATCTTGTCTTCATCGGAATAGATCAGCCGGGCTTTGGGGTTGCGATCGATGCAGTCGGCTATCCAGAAGAGCGCGTGTTCTGACAGTACGTCGTCATGGTCCATCAGCGCAATCCATTCGCCGGTGGCAAGTTCCAACGCACTGTTGGAGGCGGCGGAGATGTGTCCGTTCTCCGGCCGGAAGACCACTTTGATGCGCGCGTCGCTGGCCGCCAGTTCCGCCACCAGTGCGCGTGACTCGGCAGACGACGATGCGTCGTCTGCAATGCACAGCTCCCAATTCGGATAGATCTGACGCTGCACCGACTCCACCGCTTCGCGCAACCACACGGAGCGGGCATTGTAAGTGGGCATCACAATGGAAATGCGGGGCGTACCAACCATCGCGGCGATGCGGCGGCGCATTTTTTCCTGTGTTGCGGCGTCCACCGGGACAGGGTCGTACAGACGCAACCACTCTGCATAGGTTTTGTTTGGCGCTTGCGGTGTCACAGTTGATGACGGTGACGATGACGATGAAGACGAAAAGGACGGCGACGCCCTGCGCTTGGCTTCGAACAAGCTCACCCACTGGCGAAGTCCGCTAACACCTGACGCACCAACGATCCCTGAAATACCGCCCAAGGCACCAGGCACGCCGCCGAAGTGCTCGACGACAGGCGAAATGACCTTCAGCGTCCGCTTCACGCGTTTAACTTGCAGTCCACCCCACCTTAGAGGAGCCGTCACACGCCAACTGGTCGATGCGTGGATTTCCCTGGTCTGCCGAAGTAGCCCCACAACGTGCTGCTGGCTTTCAATCAGCACCGCCGGCAAATCCGCGAAGCGCAGTTCACGCGTGCCGTCGAAAGCGACGATCGCATTGTTCTGGTACCGCAATCGTTCCAGTTCACGTTGGCTCACTTGCAATTCGGAGCCCGTTTTTGCCGCTTTTGCATGACTCTCCATCAGGGTCGCGCGCAGGGTGGTCAGCTGCTGTTGCAGCATCTGACATTGGGCTGTTGTTGATGTCAGCTGCTGTTGCAGCTTCTGACATCGGGCCGTCGTGGATTCAAGTTCGTCCTCGGGCAGTTGGTCGCGCTGAGCCCAGAAGTTGCCTCGCTCATCTACGGCGACCGGCGGCGTCAGGTGCAGCCCCCTATGCCCGTCGACGATCGCTTCGTCTGTGCCCGCGATAAAGCGCACGCCGAGTTGGTTTTTCAAGGGCGCAGCTCTTCGGATAACGCACAGGGAGTTCACGAATTCGACTGAGTGAACATGTGTCAATAGGTTCTCGTCAATGTCGAAATCGTATTTGCGCATGAAGCTCGCCAACACATCCTTTCGCAAGGCGGGCACTCCCCAATGCTCATGACTGACGATGTCGGCCAATCGCTTGAAGAATGCAATGGAAGAAGCCGGGTCGAACAGCCCACCTTGGAAACTCTGCCAGTAGCTGCAATGCAGGTCTTCTGCGACGAAAAGGCCGCCATCTACCAATCGAGGGAAATACCGCGCAAAGGAGCGAACGATATCCCCTGAGACATGTGACCCATCGTCAATGATCAAGTCGAACCCCGGGCTGACGTCCGAGATTTTTTCTTCGACGTCGTCGGAATTTGCATCCCCCACCACCACCGAGACACGTGGGTCTGTATAGATCAGCTTGGCGCAGTCGGGGTTAATGTCACATCCAACGATCTTGGAAGCCACCGGGAAATACTCGCCCCATATTTCGAGCGATCCACCATTTTGAATGCCGATTTCCAGAAGCCGAATTGGCTTATCCCTGTACGCGGAAAAGAACCGGTCGTATTCGGAGAGGTAGATCGACCATTTGTCCGAAACCTTCCCCTTGTGCTGTTCATAGAGCTCGCGCAGCGTTTTCGTGTTCATCGTTTCCTGAAATTTTTATAGCGCCGCGTCGATTTGGCGATCAAGCAAATAGGTCTGCACCCGCCAAAAATGCACCTGCGGCATCTTTGGCCGAGAGCCTCGGAGTTGCACCGAAGTCCGGCCACGTGATGTCCAAGGCCGGGTCGTTCCAGCGAATGCTGCGCTCAAACTCCGGCGCGTAATAGTCAGTCGTCTTGTACAGAAAATCTGCCGTTTCGCTGAGGACCAGAAAACCATGTGCGAACCCCGCGGGCACCCATAACTGTTTGTGGTTACCTTCGCTCAACTCAACCCCCACCCACTTGCCGAAGGTCGGCGACGACTTACGGATGTCGACGGCGACGTCGAACACGGAGCCTCTGGCAACGCGTACCAGTTTTCCTTGCGGCCGCTGCACCTGATAGTGCAAACCGCGCAGGACGCCCTGAGTAGAGCGGGAATGATTGTCCTGCACAAAGTCAACGGCACTGCCCGCGGCTTCCTTGAAAGCGCTTTGGTTAAAGCTCTCCATGAAGAAGCCACGCGCATCGCCGAATACCTTTGGCTCGATGACCAGGACGTCGGGTATGGCAGTCGAGGTGATCTTCATGAGCGAATCTTCTCGGCCAGCAGGTGGTTGAGGTATTTGCCATAGCCATTTTTCTGGAGTGGCGCGGCCAGCTTTTCGAGTTGCCCGCGATCGATGAACCCGCGGCGCCAAGCGATCTCTTCCGGGCAAGCAATCTTCAGACCCTGGCGATGTTCCAGCGTGGCTATGAACTGCCCCGCCTCAAGCAGACTCTCATGCGTGCCAGTGTCCAGCCACGCATACCCGCGCGCCATGATCTGCACATTCAGCTGGCCGCGGTCGAGATAGGCCTGGTTGACAGCCGTGATCTCCAGCTCGCCGCGGTCGCTGGGCTTGACGGCCTTGGCAATGTCGACAACCTGGTTGTCGTAGAAGTAGAGCCCGGTCACCGCATAGCTGCTCTTGGGCTTGAGCGGCTTCTCTTCGATGCTGCTGGCCTTCCCGGCGGTATCGAAGGCCACCACCCCGTAGCGCTCCGGGTCGTGCACGTGGTACGCGAACACGGTCGCGCCGGCGTTGCTTTCATCGGCGTCGCTCAAGAGATGCTCGAAGTCGTGGCCGTAAAAGATGTTGTCGCCCAGCACCAGCGCGCTGGGTGCGTTGCCCAGAAACTTGTCGCCGATGATGAAAGCCTGCGCCAGCCCGTCCGGGCTCGGCTGAATCGCGTATTGCAGGTTCATGCCCCACTGGCTGCCGTCGCCCAGCAGTTGCTGAAAGCGCGGCGTATCTTGCGGGGTGCTGATGATAAGGATGTCGCGGATGCCGCCCAGCATCAGAGTGCTCAGGGGGTAATAGATCATCGGCTTGTCGTACACGGGCAGCAGTTGCTTGCTCATGGCGAGCGTGGCCGGGTGCAGCCGGGTGCCGGAGCCTCCGGCGAGGATGATGCCTTTGCGTTGCGTCATGGGTGTCCCTTTTTTCTTGTCGATCGACTTCAAAGTGTTTCGCGCAGCATGCGTGCGACGCCGACCTGCCAGGGCGGCAAGGTGAGGCCGAACGCGGCCTGCAACTTTCCGGTGTTGAGGCGTGAGTTGTGGGGCCGGGTCGCCGGCGTCGGAAATGCGCTGGTCGGCACCGGGTCGACCGCGTCAGGCGATGCCTTGAGCTCGACGCCGGCCTGCTGCGCCTGCTCGATCACGAACTTCGCGTAGCCGTGCCACGACGTCTCGCCACCCGCTACCAGGTGGTAAAGGCCCGCCTTCGACGGATCGCGCAGCGTGTCGCGGATCGCGTGCGCGGTGATGTCAGCGAGCAATTCGGCCCCTGTGGGCGCGCCGAACTGGTCGTCGATGACGGTGAGGCGATCGCGTTCCTTGGCAAGGCGAAGCATCGTTTTGGCGAAGTTGCCGCCGCGCGCCGCGTAAACCCAGCTGGTGCGAAAGATCAAATGCTTGGCGCAGTGCTGCGCAACGAGTTGCTCGCCTTCTAGCTTGGTACGGCCATACACGCTCAGCGGCCCGGTGGCATCGTCTTCGCGCCAGGGCTTGCTGCCGCTGCCGTCGAATACGTAGTCGGTCGAGTAATGGACCATCAGCGCGCCGATTTGCTGCGCGGCCTCAGCGACCACGCCGGGAGACGTCGCGTTGAGCTTTCGCGCGAATTCGACTTCGCTCTCGGCCTTGTCGACCGCCGTGTGGGCCGCCGCATTGACGATCACATCGGGCCGCACCTTGCGCACGGTTTCGGCCAATTGCTCGGGGTGGCTGAAGTCGGCATGAAAGTCGGTGCTGTCGAAATCGAGCGCCACCACTTCGCCCAGCGGCGCCAGGCTGCGTTGCAGTTCCCAGCCGACCTGGCCGCCCTTGCCCAGCAGCAGCAACTTCATGCGGGCGCCTTCTCGTATTGCTTTTCGACCCACTCGCGGTACGCACCGCTTTGCACGTTGCGCACCCACTCGCCATTGGCCAGGTACCACTCGACGGTCTTGCGGATGCCGGTGTCGAAGGTCTCGGCCGGCTTCCAGCCCAGTTCTTTCTCGAGCTTGCGTGCATCGATGGCGTAGCGGCGGTCGTGGCCGGGGCGATCGGTGACGTAGGTGATCTGTTCGCGGTAGCTCTTGCCGCCTGCGTGCGGCTGCAGTTCGTCGAGCAGCGCGCACACGGTGTTCACGATCTCGATGTTCGGCTTTTCGTTCCAGCCGCCGACGTTGTACGTCTCGCCCAGGCGGCCTGCTTCGAGCACTCGGCGAATCGCGCTGCAGTGGTCCTTGACGTAGAGCCAGTCGCGCACCTGCATGCCGTCGCCGTACACCGGCAGCGGTTTGCCGGCGAGCGCGTTGACGATCATCAGCGGGATGAGCTTTTCGGGAAAATGGAACGGCCCGTAATTGTTCGAGCAATTCGTGGTCACCACGGGCAGGCCGTAAGTGTGATGCCAGGCCCGCACCAGATGGTCGCTGGCGGCCTTGCTGGCCGAGTACGGGCTGTTGGGCTCGTACTTGTTTTCTTCGGTGAAGGCCGGGTCGGTCTTCGACAGCGATCCGTAGACCTCGTCGGTCGACACGTGCAGAAACCGGAAAGCTTCCTTCTGGTCGGCCGGCAGCGCGTTCCAATGGCCTCGCACCGCTTCGAGCAAACGGAAGGTGCCCAGCACATTGGTCTGCACGAAATCTTCGGGCCCGTGGATGGAACGATCGACGTGCGATTCAGCCGCGAAATTGACGACCGCGCGTGGCTTGTGTTCGATGAGCAGCTTGTCGAACAACGCGCTGTCGCCGATGTCGCCCTGCACGAAGATGTGCTTCGGGTTGTTCTTGAGCGACGCGAGCGTTTCGAGATTGCCGGCGTAGGTGAGCTTGTCTACGTTGACAAGCGGTTCGTCGCTCTGCGCGAGCCAGTCGAGCACGAAATTCGCGCCGATAAAGCCGGCGCCTCCGGTAACCAGGATCATGGGGTCCCCTGTTGTTATGAAAAGACCACTCCTCGTAGTCGAATCACCCATTATCCCATTCGCAAACAGGTGAAAAACTGCGCGGTTTCGCGCCTTTCCACACTCACTTCGACGGCCAGAGGCGAGGCAAGGTTACAATTGTTTCATGTATGCTTTTGTTTGCAGGCGACGTGTTTTGCGCCGCTGTACAAAGTGCTTAACCTGAGAGCTTGACCATGGCTACTGTGATTCAACCTGTCGTGATGTGTGGCGGCAGCGGCACCCGCCTTTGGCCTCTCTCGCGAAAGGCCCTGCCAAAGCAGTTTGCGCCTCTCATCGATGGCAAAAGCCTGCTCGAGCTCACGCTTGATCGACTCAAGCTACTCAACGCCGAGGTCACTTGCATCGGATCCGACGACCATCGATTCATGCTCGATGAGGCGATGGTCAATTGCAAGGTAACGGGCCGCGAAATTCTGGAGCCGGTCGGCCGTGGCACCGCCGCTGCCGTTGCAATGGCTGCGCTTTTGGCGGAACCGGATGCGATGCTTTTGCTGGCGCCCGCAGATCACTACATCGCCGACCCAAAACTTTTCGCGAGCACCGTGGCTCAGGGCGTAGATGCGGCGCTGGCTGGCTACATCGTCACATTTGGCGTGGCGCCCAGCTTTCCGAGCACTGGCTACGGTTATATCGAGCCAGGACGAGTTCTGGACGAAAGCAAGGGCGCGTCTGCCGGCCGGACAGTTGCCGAGTTTCATGAGAAGCCCACTGCCGACGATGCCCAGCGTATGTTGCTGCGTGGCGACATGCTCTGGAACGCCGGCATCCTGCTGGCGCGCGCCGATACGCTCATTGAAGCCCTAGAAAACTGCGCTCCGGATATATTGGCAAGCTGCCGACAAGCCATGCAAAGCGGAAGCACCGATGGCAACTTCTTCCGCCCGGAACGCAAGGCTTTCGAAAGCTGTCGTATCGACAGCATCGACTACGCGGTGCTGGAAAAGTACGAGCGGATCGCAGTCGTTCCATTTGCTGGCGCATGGAGCGACGTTGGAAGCTGGAGCGCAGTGGCCGCCATGCATCCTGCAGATGAGGACGGAAATCGCTTGAGCGGCAAAGCTGTTGCACTGAGCTCAAAGAACACGTTTGTTCATGCTCCGTTGCGGCCGGTCGTCGCGCTCGGCACCGAGGACCTTGTAATCATTGATACGCAGGATGCCTTACTGGTAGCAAGCATCCACTGCCTTGAACAGGTCAAAGACGTCGTGGGCCTCCTGACGGCCGCTGGACGCACCGAAGCCACCGAGCACAGACGCGTAGCGCGCCCGTGGGGTGCGTACGACAGCATCGACGCCGGAGAAAGGTTCCAAGTCAAGCGACTGACCGTCAAGCCCGGGGCAAAACTCTCATTGCAGATGCATCACCACAGGGCCGAACATTGGGTCGTAGTCAAGGGAACAGCGATGGTCACGCGAGATGAAGAAACCATTCTTCTGCGCGAGAACGAGTCGGTTTACATTCCCCTCGGAGTGGTTCACCGTCTGGAGAACCCTGGCAAGACAATGCTCGAGGTCATCGAGGTTCAATCAGGCGGCTATCTCGGCGAAGACGATATCGTGAGGTTCGACGACACCTATGGGCGAGTCACCCAACTCAAGAAAGTAAGCGGTAAATGACACAGAAGAAAGCGCTCATCACTGGCATCACTGGCCAGGACGGCTCCTACCTTGCAGAACTTCTGCTCGAAAAGGGATACGAGGTCCATGGCATCAAGCGCCGCGCCTCGTCGTTCAACACGCAGCGCATTGATCACCTTTATCAGGATCCACATGTCTCTGGCCGCAATCTTCATTTGCACTACGGCGACTTGACGGACACGAGCAATCTCACGCGGATCGTTCAGCAAGTACAGCCAGACGAGATCTATAACCTCGGCGCGCAAAGCCACGTGGCGGTCAGCTTCGAGGCGCCGGAATACACCGCCGACGTTGATGGCATTGGCACTTTGCGTTTGCTCGAAGCCATACGTCTGCTTGGCCTGCAGGAAAAGACCCGCTTTTATCAAGCCAGTACCAGCGAACTCTATGGATTGGTGCAAGAAATCCCGCAGCGGGAGAGCACGCCGTTCTATCCGCGGAGCCCTTATGGCGTGGCCAAGCTGTACGCGTACTGGATCACCAAAAACTATCGTGAAGCGTATGGCATGTACGCGTGCAACGGCATTCTGTTCAACCATGAAAGCGAACGGCGCGGTGAGACCTTCGTGACTCGCAAGATCACGCGCGGCCTTTGCAACATCGCTCAGGGCCTGGAAAAGCGGTTGTACATGGGGAATCTGGATGCGTTGCGCGACTGGGGCCACGCCAAAGACTATGTGCGGATGCAGTGGATGATGCTTCAGCAAGAAACGCCCAAGGACTACGTCATTGCGACAGGTGTGCAGTACAGCGTACGTGACTTTATTCGTATCGCTGCAGAGCAACTGGGGATCACACTGGACTTCGTCGGCAAGGGAGTGGATGAAAAAGCGATCGTGAAGACCATCGCGGGTGACGATGCGCCGGGCATCAAGCCTGGTGACGTGCTGGTGTCGGTCGACCCGAACTATTTCCGACCTGCTGAAGTCGAAACGCTTCTCGGGGATCCCAGCTTGGCTAAAAATGATCTCGGTTGGATACCCGAAATAACTTTGCATGAACTGGTGAAGTCGATGGTGACTGCCGATTTGACAAGCGCTCGGCAACACGCATTGCTGAAACAGCACGGCTACAACATCGCGGTCGGCAAAGAAGACTGATTTCAGGAAAGCCCCCATGCCAGCCACCAAAGACGACGACAAGTCCGCAGACCGCATCAAGGACTCCGCCCAGCAGATCTGGCTCGCCGGCCTGGGCGCCTTCGCGAAGATGCAGCAGGAGGGCAGCAAGGCCTTCGAAGCCTTGGTGAAGGACGGCACCGGCATGCAGAAGAAAACGCAGCAGGCGGCCGAAGAAACCCTGGCGCAGGCACAGGCCCGCATGGCGAGCCTCGCGGGCGACTTCGGCACCAAGGCCGCGGGCGGCTGGGGCAAGCTCGAAAACATCTTCGAAGAGCGCGTGGCCAAGGCGCTCGAAAAACTCGGCATGCCCTCTGCCGCCGAGGTCGCCGCCTTGCAGGCGCGGGTCGAGGTGCTGGAAGCGCAGCTGAAAGCGAAGGAAGCACCGGCCGCACGCAAGACGGCACCGCGCAAGAGCGCCTCGCGCGCGACCGCGCCCACGGCGGCCAAGCCCTCCGGCCGCACCGCGACGCGCCGGCGCAGCTGAGTCGGGTCCCGTCCTACCCGGCAACGCCGGGATTGCGCTAGAGTGGCCCCGAGACAAAAAACACCGGGGCACCGCATGGCCAAGAAAGCGCCACGACGCACTGCACAACGCATCCTGGAGGCCGCGTTGGCGCTGTTCAACCGCTTCGGAGAACCGAACGTGTCGACCACGCTCGTCGCCGGCGAGCTCAACATCAGCCCCGGCAATCTCTACTACCACTACCCCGCCAAGGACGAGCTGATCAACAAGCTCTTCGAAGGCTACGAGACCGAGCTCAACGAGCTGCTGCACGCGAGCGAAGGCGTGCACGACGTGGAAGACGCCTGGTTCTTCATGCACAGCCTGTTCGAGCTGATCTGGCGGTACCGCTTTCTTTACCGCGACCTGAACGACCTGCTCAGCAAGAACCGCAACCTCGAGACGCAGTTCCAGCTGGTGCTGAAGAACAAGGTGCGCGCGATCCGCAGCCTGCTCGCCGGCCTGAGCCACGCGGGCCATCTCGACATCGACGTGCGCGAGGTCGATGCGCTGGCGCAGAGCATGGTGGTGGTGCTGACGTATTGGCTCAGCTACGAGTACGTGCGCAACCCCCGCCAGGCGCTGGAGCCGGCCCACGTGCAGGGCGCCCTGCTGCGCGGCGGCCACCACGTGCTGCAACTGTTGGCGCCGTACCTCGAGCCCGATCAACGGCGGCACCTGCTGACGCTCAACGACGCCTACGCCCAGGCGAACGAAGACGCACCGGCTGAACCGGCACTGCCGTGATGTCACCGCCCGACCTCCAACCCCTTTCGCTGCTGATGCCCGGCGCTGCGTCCCCGACGGGGGCGTGGACCCGCTTCCCCTATGCCGACGCGCCGAAGATCGACGTGGACCAACTGCGACACCGCTGGGTCCGGCTGCACGCCGGCCAGGGCTTGCAACCGCCCGCACCCGGACCGCTGGCCGAAGGCTGGGCGCGCTATCACAGCGGCGATTTTGAGGCGGCCGCGAACATCGGGCTCGCCCACGGCACGGAAGGCATGGCGCTCGCGAACCAGGCGACGGCCATCTATGCGAACTACCTCGAGCCGCGCGAAGCCGCGCGGCTCGCCCTCTTCCGCGAGGTCGCCGAGCGTGCGCATGCGCAGGTGGTGGCCGAGCCCGACAACTGCCAGGCGCTCTATTGGCAGGCCTACGCGATCGGCCGCTATGCGCAAGGCATCAGCGTCGCGCGCGCCCTCGCCAAGGGCTTGGGCAGCAAGGTCAAACTGGCGCTGGAGCGAATCATCGCGCTGCAGCCGCACCACGCCGATGCGCACATCGCGCTGGCCACCTTCCATGCCGAAGTGATCGACAAGGTCGGCGCGCTGGTCGGCCGCATGACCTACGGCGCGCGGGCCGAAACGGCCATGACGCTGTTCGAGCGCGGTCTCGCGCTGAACCCCGACTCCGCGAGCGGCCTCATGGAATACGCACGCGCCGTGCTTGCGCTGCATGGCGAAGGCTGCATGGCCGAGGCCACCGCGCTCTACGAAAAGGCCGCGGCGCTCACGCCCGCTGACGCACGCGAGCGGCTCGATGTGGAACTGGCGCGCGCCGGTCTGGCAGACTGAGCGCATGCCTGACACCAACGACCTCCAAACCCGATTTGAAGCCGCCGAGGCCCAATCCAAACTGCTGCCGGAGCGCCCCGACAACGTGACGTTGTTGAAAATCTACGGCCTCTACAAGCAGGCGACGCAAGGCGCCAATGCCGAGAAGCGGCCGAGCTTCAGCGACTTCGTGGCACGCGCCAAGTGGGACGCATGGACGGCCCAGAAAAGCCTCAGCGCCGACGACGCGAAGCAGGGCTACATCGACCTGATCGACTCCCTGCGCGGCTGACCCCGGTCACCACTTGCCGTAGGCCCCGTCGTCGTCGTACTTCGGCTCGGAGGCCGCGGTGCCGAGCAGTTCGTCGAGGTTCTTCGATATCTTGCTTTCGATCTGGTCGCTGAAGCTGCTGAACAAAAAGCCGAGGTTGGCTTCGAGCAGAAAGCGGTCGGCGGTCACCTCGAGGGTTCCGTCCATGCCGGCGCGCGAAAACTGGGCCGTGTCGCAGGCGTCGCCTTCGACATAGTTGCATTCCATGCCGTACTCCTCGCGCGCCTGCGCAATCCATTGGTGCGCGGCCTCGCGTGCGGCTTCGATGCCCAGCGTGTGTTGTCGTTCGATATGGATGTCAGGCACCGCGGTCTCCGTGTTGGGGTCGATGGGTCGTTGTCGAAGGCGCCATCATCGCAGCCGCCGAATCGGGCCCGGGTGGGACAAGCGCGCCCAGCGCCGCCATCCGCTGTAGCTTCGGGAGCTTCGCCAGTTGCTTCACGGCCGCATAGAAGCGCGGCCAGTCGCGACCTTGCTGCACATAGAGCGCCTCGAAGTTCGGCACCAGGTCGTCGTAGGCGCCCTGCGCACCGAACATCGCGTTGTTGGCGCGCGCGACCCAGCCGTCGTAGGCGCCCTGGCGCGGGCCGGGCCAGCTCGCGCGCAGAACGGCGTAACGCGCGTGAAAGTCACTCATGGCCTTTGCTTTCAGGTCGGCCAGCGCTGGCGAGTCGCGCGTTGCGGTGTCTCCGGAACCGTAGATGGCGGTCAGCGTGCGTCGCGTCTCCAGGGTGAGCGCGCGGAACTGCTGGCGGCGCGCGTCGAACTGTGCGTAGTCGCGGCGCACGCTTTCGCTGCCTTCGCGCTGCAGCCACATCGCGCCACCGATGCGCTCGACCGCCGTCGCGAACGACTCGTTGAAGAGCGTGTCGTCCGGCACATACAGCACCTGGTGCGCCAGCTCGTGGAAGACGATGCGCGCCAACTCGCCATCGGGATAGCCGATGAAGGTCGACAGCAGCGGATCGCCGCCGGCCCAGTCCAGCAACCCGAGCGTGGAGTACGCCGGCACCGGATAGACCGCGACTTCAAAGCCGTCGGCCGCTTGCTGCGCGGCCTCCGCTTTCGCTGCCACCTCGTCGTAGTAGCCGCGATAGCCGACGCAGCCTGCGACCGGAAAACACCAGGTCTTGAGTTTGAGCGAGTATTCCGGCGCCGCCACCACGTTCCACAGCGCGGCGGTGCGGTGCAGGTCGGCATAAGCCGTGTAGCTGCGGTTGTCGGGGAGACCGAGCTCGTCCGACGCGAAACGGCGGATGCGCTGGGTGAGTTCGAGCTTGGCGCGGAGCGCGGCCGATGTGGTCGGGTCGCCGAGCCAGTCGGGCACCGGGCGTGCCGCGCGCAACACGCCGAGATGGCCGCTAGCGGACTGCCAGTAGTAGCCGAGGTTGCTGCAGCCGGCGAGCGCCGTTGCCGCCGCCACAACGACCACCCCGAGCGCTGCCGTCCGCCATTTCATGGCGCGGGCACCGCCTCGACCTGCACCAGGCAGTCGTAGAAGGTCGGGCCGCGGCCGATGTCGGTCAGGCGCTGGCTGGTGAGCTGGTTGACGTTGGTGCCGTCCATGCCGAACTTGCGCCACCAGATGCCCATGCCGTGCACCACGCCCTGCCGGGCGCGGCGCGAGACCTCGGCGCGGCAGCGGTGCTCGCCGCGCGCGTTGAAAACCCGCACGGTGGCGCCATCGACGATGCCGCGCGCGGCCGCGTCGTCGGCGTGGATTTCGAGCAGCGGCTCGACCTCGATCGCGCGCAGGCTTTTCACGTTGACGAAGGTCGAGTTGAGAAAATTGCGCGCCGGTGGCGAGATCATCGCGAGCGGGAATTCGGCCGAGCTGCCGGCCGGCTCCCAGTTGGGCACGTGATCGGGCAGGCCATCCTGCCCCTGCGCCTGCAAGCGCGGGCTCACGAATTCGCAGCGGCCTGAAGGTGTCGGGAAATTGCCGTTCGCGAACGGCGCCTCGGGCACGTTCACGCTGGTGAAGCCTTGCGCTTCGAGCTGCGCGTAATCGATCGCACCCTCGGCGAACGCGGCGCGGCACAGCGCCTCGTCGTCGTCCGCGAAGCACGGCTCGTCGAAGCCCATGCGGCGCGCGAGTTCGCGGAACACCCAGGCGTTGCTGCGCGCCTCGCCGCGCGGCGCGACGGCCGGGCGATTCAGCAGCACGTCGGTGTGGCCGTAGCTGGTGTGGATGTCCCAGTGCTCCAGTTGCGTGGTGGCGGGCAGCAGATAGTCGGCGTAGTCGGCGGTGTCGGTCTGAAACTGCTCCATCACCACGCAGAACAAGTCTTCGCGCGCGAAGCCCGCCGCCACCTTGGCCGACTCCGGCGCGACCGCGACCGGGTTGCTGTTGTAGACGATCACCACCTCGACCGGCGGCCCGTCAGACAGCGCCGCCGCGTCGCCCGTGAGCGCGTCGCCGATGCGCACCATGTTCACCGTGCGCGGCCGGCGGCCGGCCAGCAGATCGGGCCGCTGCAACGCCGCCCGGTCGATCGGAAACTGCCCCGAGCTGCTCAGCAGCAAACCGCCCGCGCGATCGCGCCAGGCGCCGACCAGCGCCGGCAGGCTGGCGATCGCGCGTGCCGCGTTGCCGCCGCCGCGCACGCGCTGCATGCCGTAGTTGAGGCGGATGGCTGCCGGCTTCGTGGTGCCGTACGCCCTGGCCAGCGCGACGATCTGCGCCTCGGGCACGCCGCACACCTCGGCCGCGCGTGCCGGCGGCCACTGCAACGCGCGCTCGCGCAAGGCGTCCCAGCCGAGCGTGTGTTCGGCGATGTAGTCGTGATCGAGCCAGTCGTTGACGATGAGTTCGTGCATCAGCGCGAAAGCCAGCGCCGCATCGGTGCCGGGCAGCAGCGCGATGTGCTCGTCGCATTTGTCGGCCGTTTCGGTCCTGCGCGGGTCGATGCACACCAGCCTGGCGCCGGCGCGCTTGGCCGCTTGCGCGTGGCGCCAGAAATGCAGGTTGCTGCCGATCGAGTTGCTGCCCCAGATCAGGATCAGCTTCGCCTCGGCGAAAAATTCGACCCGCATGCCGACCTTGCCGCCCAAAGTAAAACCTAAGGCCTCACCCCCTGCGGTCGAGCAGATCGTGCGGTCCAGAAGCGACGCGCCGAGCTTGTGAAAAAAACGACGGTCCATCGATTCGCCCTGCACCAAACCCATCGTTCCGGCATAGCTGTAAGGCACAATCGTTTCAGGATGTTTCTTGGACCGCAGCTGCTGCGCGATGGCGTCGAGCGCCGCATCCCACGACACCGGCTCGAATTGGCCAGCGCCTTTGGGGCCGCAACGCTTCATCGGTTGCACCAACCGCTCCGCGTGGTCGTTGCGCTCGATGTAGCGCGAGACCTTGGTGCACAGCACGCCTGCGGTGTGCGGGTGGGCCGGATTGCCCTGCAGCTTGACGGCGATGCCGTCCTGCACCGTGGTGACGAGCGCGCAGGTGTCGGGGCAATCGTGCGGACAGGCGCCAAGCACCGTCGCGAGGGTTGCAGGGGCCGGCTGGAGGGATGTAGGAGTCATCGAATAAGCACCGTGGCGAGAGCGACGGAGAAGTCTAGTTTGTGCGCGGGCGCCGCGTCGTGAGGGGTTTTCAGATGATCAACCGAAGAATTTTTTCCCTTGGCGCTGGAGCTGCTGCGCTCGGCGGTGCCGGTGTCGTGCGCGCGCAGAGCGAGACGCCGATCGTTCTCGGGCAGTCCGCCCCGTTCACCGGCCCGGCCGCGCAGCTCGGCATCCAGTTCTACCAAGGCGCCAAGCTGTACCTCGACCAGTACAACGCCGTGCCGGGTCACCGCGATGTGCAGATCAAATTCCTGGACGACGGCTACGAGCCCGAACGCACCGCCGCCAACACGAAGAAGCTGATCGACGACGACGCCTTCGCGCTCTTCGGCTACATCGGCACGCCGACCAGCCTGGCCGCACTGCCGCTGGCGGTGAAAGACAAGGTGCCCTTCATCGCGCCCTTCACCGGCGCCATGGCATTGCGCGAACCGTTTCATAAAAACGTGTTCCACATGCGCGCCTCGTACAACGACGAGACCGCGCTGATCGTCAAGCAGCTCACGCACCTGGGCCTGAAGAAGATCGCGGTTTTCTACCAGAACGACGCCTACGGCAAGGCCGGGCTCGACGGCGTGAACCTCGCGCTGGCACAGCTGAACCTGCAACCCGCGGCGCAGGCCACGGTCGAGCGCAACTCGGTCGACGTCGGCGACGCGGTGAAGAAGATCGTGGCGGCCCGACCCGACGCCGTGGTCCAGGTGAGCGCCTACAAATCGTGCGCCGCGTTCATCCGCGAGGCGCGCAAGGCCGGCTACGGCGGCACGTTCTTCAACGTGTCGTTCGTCGGCACGCAAGCGCTGTCGGACGAGCTCGGCAAGGAAGGCGCCGGCGTGGTCGTGACGCAGGTCGTGCCCTCGCCCTACAACCCGGCCAACGGCATCACGCGTGACTTCGCCGAAGCCCTGCGCAAGAGTGGCGGCGACACCAAAGCCAACTTTTCAAGCATGGAGGGCTACCTCGCCGCCCGGGTGCTGACCGAGGGCCTTCGCAAGACCTCGGGCAAGGCCACACGCGACGGCCTGATCGCCGGGCTCGAAGGCATCGACCGCCAGCAGTTCGGCGGCTTCGAAGTTTCGTTCTCGCCGAAGAACCATGTGGCATCCAAGTTCGTCGAGCTGTCGATGATCACGGGGGATGGGCGGATTCGGACTTGATCTGCTATTGAATTAATAGCTATTAGCGCCTGACTGGCGCGGGCTGCAGGCACTTTTGGCTTGCAAAGCGTTGTCGATGGTGAGAGCGCCCGGCACGCGGAGCGCCCTGCCCGCCTCCCCACTGCGCGGGCCCTGCGGGCTGCCTTGCGGTACTCGACTCCGGCGGGGTCCGCGCAAACTCGCTGCGCTCAAACACGCGCAGCCCTGATCCGCCTGCGTCTGCGCTCCTCAGCCGCGCACAGGGGAGGCGGGCAGGGCGCTCCGCGTGTCGGGCTTGGTGCTGATCGCTCGCGACTCGCCCAAGCGACACCTAGCCGGCATCCTTTCTCTCGCCGGCAGAAGCAAGTCGAATGGATGTTGGCGATAAAACTTGCACGGAGATTGTTGCCATTTCGTGCGAATGAATTTGGAACCAGTCTCTGAGCGCAGCTCCCCCCATTACTCGCGGCGTGCGATTCGGATTAGCGGTGCGGTTAATGGTCCCGAGCGCGGCATTTTGGGCGTCGCCAAGGAACAGTTCGATCGTTTCGCCATCGCTACCCAGATAAGTCTGTGCAGCGACGCTCACGTTGAAAAATCCAGTATTAAAGTAGGTCCGCTGCAGAACAAACCGAAAGGTCTCAGCGAATGGAATCGCCGCCTCTGCCATCAGTGCGTTGACTGCGGCATCAGGTTCCGCGACTTTCTCGGGTTTGCCACCATTTCAAGGCGGGTCGAGCACCCGAATGATGTCATCTTCCAGCGCAGCGGCCAGGTTCAAGTGAAACCTACCGTAGTGCAACAGCCCGTTGTCGGGGAGTGCCAAGATTTCGACAGCTGAACCAGCATCGAGGGCGTCAAGCAATCGCCGGTTGTTACTGATATTTGTGGTCTGAGTCTTGCCAGGATTTCTGTAGCCCGACATCCGAGTAGCAAGCATGCGAACGGTCTTCCCGACGTACATGACAACGCCATCACAGACGAA
The DNA here is from genome assembly GCF_001577265.1 of Variovorax sp. PAMC 28711. Taxonomy (NCBI): domain Bacteria; kingdom Pseudomonadati; phylum Pseudomonadota; class Betaproteobacteria; order Burkholderiales; family Comamonadaceae; genus Variovorax; species Variovorax sp. PAMC 28711. The sequence continues at coordinate 1,525,794 of NZ_CP014517.1, forward strand.
GGCGTAAAGGATGTTCTTCTGTGCGGAGTGTCGCGTGAGCTCAACCCTCAGTTTTCCAGCATCGTTGAACCAATTGCCGGCGGGTTCAAAGCCAATCTCGAGCAGGCGATTCATAAGCTGCATTTTGACGCCTCGCATTTGTCCCAAGCGGCGCGATGTAGTCGAGTGCGCTCGACAACCTGTCCAGCGTCGGTGGGCGGTGTGCCTGTGGGCGAGCGTCAGCCTGCGGCGAGCACCGCAGCAAAAGACGGATCAGGGCCGCGCTTGTTTGAGCGAAGCGAGTTTGCGCGGACCCCGTCTTTGGCGAGGAGCAGCAGCGAAGTCCGAAGGACCGCAGGCGCCAGCCGCCCACAGGCACACCGCCCGCCGACGCCGCCCGCACTGTCACGCACTCACGCAAACAACTGCGTCACCGAATAGATCAGGAGCCCGACCAGCCCACCCACCAACGTCCCGTTGATCCGGATGAACTGCAAGTCCCGACCGATGTTGCGCTCCAGCTCATCGGTCATCTCGTCCGCGTTCCACTCGCCCACGCGCTCGACGATGTAGCGGCGGATGTCTTCGCGGTAACGGTCGATCGCGGCGGGGGCGGCGGCTTCGATCTGTTCGTTGATCCAGCGGCGGATCGCCTCATCGCGCTGCAGCCGCGCGCCGAGCGAGGTGGCCATGGTCACCACGCGCTGGCGGATGCCCGAGTCGTGGCGTGACAGGTCGTCGTTCAACCACGCGAGCAGTTCAGTCCACAGGCCGTGCGCGTACTCGGCAAGTGCCGGATGCGTTTGCAGCTCGGCACGGATCTGCTCGCCGCGCGCCTGGAACTCCGGGTCGTGCTTGAGGCGCACCACGAAATCGTCGACGAAATGATCGAAGCGACGGCGCAGCGGATGGTCGGGTTCGGCCGCCAGTTCGGTGAGGGTGCGCGCCACGGCCGCCACGATCTTGCGCGTCGCGAGCTTGGCGGCCAACTGATCGAGGCCGACGTAGCGCAGCGTCTTGATCTCGCGCGCGATGGCTTCGGTGATGCGCTCCTGCAATTCTTCGCCTTCGATGAGACCAGCGACCTGCACCAGCACATCGTCGAGCAGCGCCTGGTGCCGGTTGCCTGCGGTGAGCCCATCGAGTGCTTGGCCGAGCAGGCGCGACAGGTCGACCTGACCGAGGCCCGCGACGACGGTGCGGCCGAGAAAATCGCGCACGCGCGCATCGTCGAACGCGGTGAGGCCGTAGCGCACCACCGTCACCGCGTGGTCGCCGAGCTTCGCCGCGTTGGCCGGCGCCGCCAGCCAGTCGGCGATGCGCGCAGCCGGGTCGAACTGCTTGAGCTTCCCGAGCACCTGCGTCGTGCTCAGAAAGTTGTTGCAGATGAAGCCGGCAAGGTTGGCGCCGATGCGGTCCTTGTTGGCCGGGATGATCGCGGTGTGCGGGATCGGCAGGCCGAGCGGGTGGCGGAACAGCGCCACCACCGCGAACCAGTCGGCGATGGCGCCGACCATCGCGGCCTCCGCGAACGCGGCCACGTAACCGAGCCACGCATGGCGCGGCTCGAACGCCTTGGCCAGCGCATACAGCAGTGCGGCAGCGCAGAGCAGGCCGAGCGCGACGCGCTTCATGCGGCGACTTTCAGCGAATCTCTTGCGTGTTGGCCAGGCCGTGCATGAACAGCTCGCAGCGCGCGAGCTGGTCGAGCGACACGTATTCGTCGGGCTGGTGCGCCTGCGTGATGCTGCCGGGGCCGCACACCACGGTCGGGATGCCGGCGTTCTTGAAGAGGCCGGCCTCGGTGCCGAAAGCGACGAGCGTGGTGCGGTCTTCGTTGGCCAGGCGCTGCGCGAGTCGCGTGACCGGATCGGCGGCCGACCCCAGAAAGCTCGGCACTTCGCAGATCGTCTCGAAGCTGAAGCCGGCGTCGGGCGCGACCTTTTTCATGGCCTCTTCGGCGCGCGCGGCGTAGGCGACGACTTCCTTTTGCATGAGCTGGGCGTCGGCGGTCGGCAGGTTGCGGAATTCGTAGCGGAACTCGGCATCGCGCGGCACCACGTTGTCGGCGATGCCGCCGTGGAACTGGCCCACGCTCGCGGTGCTGAAGGGCACGTCGAAGCCTTCGTAGCGCTTCTCGGAATTCTCGAAGCCGTCGGCCATGTCGCGAAGGCGGGAGACCACGCGCGCCGCCATCTCGATCGCATTCACCGACTGCGGCGTGAGCGACGAATGCGCCTCCTTGCCGCGCACGCAGCACTTGTAGCGGTACACGCCTTTGTGCGCGATGGCCGGCACCATGTTGGTGGGCTCGCCGATGATGCAGGCCAGCGGCTTCACGCCCTGGTCCTTCATGTCGGCGATGAGTTCGCGCACGCCGAAGCAGCCCACTTCTTCGTCGTAGGTGAACGCGAAGTGCACCGCGAACGGCGAGGTGCTTTCCATGAAGCGCTCGGCGTTGGCGAGTGCGATCGCGATGAAGCTCTTCATGTCGGCGGCGCCGCGGCCATACAGGCGGGCCTCGGCGCGCTGGATCTCGCCGTCTTCGCGCAACGAGGCTTGTGGCCAGTCCTGCACCATCGCCGAAAGCGGATCGATGCTCCAGTCCTGCCCGTCCCAGGGCACCGTGTCGGTGTGGCCCGAAATGATCACGCCGGCCGGCTTGCCCGCGCCGAGCGTGGCGAAGAGATTGGCCTTGGTCTTGTCGGCGTTGTAGGTGAGACGGCTGCGCACGCCGAGGCCGGCCAGGTGGTCGCGCACGAAGTCGATCAGTTCCAGATTGCTGTTCGCGCTGACCGTGTTCATGCGCACGAGCGTCTGCGCGAATTCGAGGCTGCGGGAGGAAAGAATGTTCGCCATGGATCGATTGTCCGAAAAGTCGGCATGCAAGATGCGTGCGCCATTGAAGTGTCACTCTGCCGGTGTACGCTGCCGTTTTACCCTGCCGGAGGCGACCCGCTCATGAAACCAATTGCAACCGCGCTCACAACAGCGGCCGTCTTGTGTCTTTCTGCCTGCAGCATGCCGCGGGCTGCTCCCAACGGCCTGCTCACGCTCGACGGCAAGGCACCGCTGGTGGTCGCACACCGCGGCGCGTCCGGCTATCTGCCCGAAGAAACGATCGAAGCGTATGCGCGTGCCGTCGACCTCGGCGCCGATGTGATCGAGATGGACCTGCTGGTCACGAAAGACGGTGTGCTGGTCGCACGCCACGACCCCAACCTGTCGATCAGCACCGACATCGCGAAGCATCCGGAATTCGCTGCGCGCAAAAAGACGATCAAAGTCGATGGCGAGACGCAGACCGGCTGGTTCGTCCAGGACTTCACGCTGCGCGAGCTCAAGACGCTGGGCGCCATTTCGACCGATGCCGAACGCCCGCAGGAATTCAACGGCAAGTACAAGGTGGCGACATTCCAGGAAATCCTCGATTTCCAGAAAGCCAAGACGCTCGAGACAGGCCGCCCCATCGCGATCTACCCGGAAACCAAGAACCCGACCTGGTTTCGCGACATGGGCCTGCCCATGGAAGACAAGCTCATCGCGATGATCAACGCCGCCGGCCTCAACAGCAAGACGGCGCCGATCTTCGTGCAGTCCTTCGAGCCCGGCAGCCTCAAGTACATGAAGAGCAAGGGCCTGAACACGCGGCTGATCCAGCTCATCGACGGCGACGGCATCGACATGAAGACCGGCGCCATGACGTACGCCGTGCCGGTCGACCGCCCCTACGAATGGACCCAGGCCGGCGACATGCGCACCTTCAGCGTGATGGTCACGCCGGCCGGCCTGGCCGAGATCAAGACCTATGCCGACGGCATCGGCCCATGGAAGCGCTACATCGTCAGCATCCAGGGAAACATGGGCGCCGACGGCAAGGCCATCGACGCGAACAAGGACGGCAAGGTCAACGATGCCGACGCCAACTCGATCGCGCCGACCACGCTGGTCGCCGATGCGCACCAGGCCGGACTGTTCGTGCACCCTTTCACTTTCCGGAACGAAAACCGTCGACTCGCAGCCGACTACAAGGGCGATCCGAAGAACGAGTACCTCGCCTACTACCGCCTCGGCGTGGACGGTGTCTTCACCGATTTCACCGACACGGCGCTGGCGGCCCGCGCGACCTACCTGAAAGAAATCGGGCGCTGAGTCGTTCGTGGGGAAACACGGCACGGGTTTTGCGGGCATGGACCGCAAAGCCTAGACTGTCTCCCCATATGAAACTCATCGATTCCCTCGTCACGCAGGCGGCCGGGATCGCGTCGATCCGGCGCGATATCCACGCCCATCCAGAGCTCTGTTTCCAGGAGGTGCGCACGGCCGATGTGGTCGCGGCGAAGCTCACCGAATGGGGCATCCCGATCCACCGCGGCATGGCCACGACCGGGGTCATCGGCATCATCAAGAACGGCAACAGCCCGCGGGCCATCGGCCTGCGTGCCGACATGGACGCACTGCCCGTGACCGAGCTCAACGGCTTCGCGCACAAGAGCACGCACGAAGGAAAGATGCACGCCTGCGGCCATGACGGCCACACCGCGATGCTGCTGGCCGCGGCGCAGCATTTCTCGAAGAACCGGAATTTCGACGGCACCGTCTATTTGATCTTCCAGCCCGCGGAAGAAGGCGGCGGCGGCGCGCGCGAGATGGTCAAGGAAGGGATCTTCGAACAGTTCCCGATGGACGCCGTGTTCGGCATGCACAACTGGCCCGGCATGAAGGTCGGCCAGTTCGCGGTGAGCCCCGGCCCGGCGATGGCGTCGAGCAACGAGTTCCGCATCGTCATCCGCGGCAAGGGCGGCCATGCCGCGCTGCCGCACACCGGCATCGATCCGGTGCCGATCGGCTGCGAAATGGTGCAGGCCTTCCAGACCATCCTCACGCGCAACAAGAAGCCGACCGATGCGGGGCTGATCTCGGTGACGATGTTTCATGCGGGCGAAGCGGTCAACGTGATCCCGAACAACGTCGAGCTGCGCGGCACGGTGCGCACCTTCACGCTCGAGGTGCTCGACCTGATCGAGTCGCGCATGAAGCAGGTCGCGGAGGGCCTCTGCGCGGCGCACGGCGCCGAGTGCGATTTCGAGTTCGTCCGCAACTACCCGCCGACCATCAATTCCGCCGACGAAGCGAACTTCGCGCGCCGCGTGATGGCCGGCATCGTCGGCGCCGACAACGTGCTGACACAGGAACCGGCGATGACGGCCGAAGATTTCTCCTTCATGCTGCTGGCCAAGCCGGGCGCGTATGCCTTCATCGGCAACGGCGACGGCGCGCACCGCGAGATGCACCACGGTGGCGGTCCGTGCACGCTGCACAACGCGAGCTATGACTTCAACGACGACCTGATCCCGCTCGGTGCGACCTGCTGGGTCGAGCTGGCGGAACAGTTCCTGAAACCGGGAGCCGCCGCGTGATCGGGATTCCAGACGCTTTCTCGCCCAGCTACGCCGTCGCGCGCCAGAAATTCCTGAAGGCGGCTGCCGACGCAGGTCTGCAGGTCGATGCCAACGTGCATCCGTCCAAGGGCCGTGACGGCGAAGAGCTGTCGATGGACATCGCCTTGGACGGCTCGCCCGATGCCATGCGCCTCCTGATCGTCACCAGCGCGTGCCACGGCGTCGAGGGCCATTGCGGCAGCGGCGTGCAGGTGTTCGCGCTGCACGACGACGAGTGGCGCGAGAAGGCGCGAGCTGCAGGCGTGGCGGTGATGTACGTGCACGCGCTCAACCCGCACGGCTTTTCGCACCGCCGTCGGGTCACGAACGAGAACGTCGACCTGAACCGCAACTTCGTCGACTACACGAAGCCGCTGCCGGTGAACGCCGCCTACGCCAAGCTGCATGCGCTGCTGCTCCCGGACGCGTGGCCACCGACCGAAGAGAACCAGGCCGCCATCAACGGCTGGATCGCCGAGCACGGCACGACGGCCTATCAGGCGGCGGTCACGGGCGGGCAGTACCAGTTTCCCGACGGACTCTTCTTCGGCGGCCAGGCCCCGACCTGGAGCAACCAGACCTTCCGCAAGGTGCTGAGAAAATACGCTCAGTCCGCGCGCCAGCTCGCCTGGATCGACCTGCACACCGGCCTCGGCCCGAACGGCCTGGGCGAGCGGATCTTCGCGTGTCGCGACGACAAGGCCGCCTATGCGCGCGCCAATGCGTGGTGGGGAACGCCCGCTGCGCCGGTCACCTCGATCTACGACGGCTCGTCGACATCGGCTTTTCTCACCGGGCTCATGTGGAGCGCGATCTACGACGAGTGCCCCGACGCCGACTACACCGCCATCGCGCTCGAGTACGGCACCCAGCCGATCCTGGAAGTGACCGGCGCGCTGCGCGCCGACCACTGGCTGCACAAGCATCCCGAAGCTCCTGCCGAACTCACCGACGCGATTCGCGCGGGGACGCTGGCTGCGTTCTACACGGACACGGATGCCTGGAAAGGTCAGATCGTCAGCCAGGCCCGGCAGGCGCTGTTCCAGGCAGTGGACGGGCTGAGCGGCTGATGCCGCGCGGCGTCAGCTCGCCAACGCGCGATCCTGCGCGATGACGAGCAAACCATCCATGATCAGGCTCTCGACCAGATCGAAGCTGCCGTTCATGGACGGTGCCATCTTCCACCCTGCGCCACCCGTCATGTAGCAGACCGGTTCGGCCCCGCAGCGCTGGCGCAGGTGCTGCACCATGCGCTCGACCGCGCCCGCGATGGCGTACGTGCCACCGCTGGTGAGCGCATCGCTGGTGTTGGTCGGGAACTCCCGCACTTCGCCGGTCGGGACGTGCAGGCCAGCCGTGCCGGATTCCAGTGCGCGCAGCATGATGCCGTGGCCGGGCAGGATCAGCCCGCCCAGAAATTTGCCGTCGGCATCCACCGCTTCGACCGTCACGGCGGTGCCGATCATCACCACCACCATCGGCCGGGCGGCACCGTGCTGCTGCAGCATGCGGTGGCGCGCGCCGATCATCGCGACCCAGCGGTCGGCGCCCAGGCGCGTCGGATGGTCATAGCCGTTCACGATGCCGGCTTCAGCCCCGCTCGACACGACCCAGCGCGGCGCACAGTCGAAGCGTTCGTGGAGCTGCTCTTCGGCGCGCCGTCGCACCGCATCGCCGGCCACCACGCAGCCGAGCATCGAGGTCGGCTGCGGCAGGTCGGCCCACGGGCCCTCGGCCAGCCGCTCGATGTGGTCGAGAAATTCAGCGCCCTGCCCAAGCAAGGGAGCGCCCGGCCGTGGCGCCTCGTAGAGCGCCCACTTGAGCCGGGTGTTGCCGATGTCGATTGCGAGGAAGGCCATTGGCCGGATTATTGCGCGCGGGCAGCAGGCCTAGTTCTGCTTCCAGGGCAGGCCGCGAAAACGCCAGCCGCCGGTGCGCCCGCGCTGGCCCTGCGCATCGGGGTTGCCTTCGAAGCCTTCGAGGATGTTGTAGGCCTCGATGCCCAACTCGGTCGCGCGCCGGGCGGCCGCGATCGAGCGCACGCCGCTGCGGCACAGGAGCACCACCTTCTGGCCAGCGGGCACGGCGGCGCGCAGCGCGGCATCGAAGCCCTCGTTCATTGCCATTCCGGGCCACTGCTTCCAGGCCACCGGCACGGCGCCCGGCACGTAGCCGACCCACTCGCGTTCGGCATCGCTGCGCACGTCGACCAGCACGGCATCGCCTGCCGTCACCCAATGCGCGGCCATCGGCGGCGAGATGTCCCCGGCGTAGCCCTCGGCGGGTTGGACCGGGTCGGAAGGTGTGTGGGAAAGCGTCATGGAGAAATTGTGACAGCGGCCCGGGATTTAGGCATTCCTATCAATTTCCATCCCTTGACCATCCATACAGATGGTTTTATGCTCTGAGCCATGCCTCAAGCGACCGCACCCCTTCCCGCCAAAGTCAAACCGCTCGATTCCGAAAAAATCACGATCAACCTCGGCTACGTCGATCTCGGCCAGATCGACCTGCTCGTCGCCGAGGGCTTCTATTCGAACCGCACCGACTTCATCCGCACCGCCATCCGCAACCAGCTCACCGCCCACGGCGACGCGCTTCGGCAGGTGGTCGCCCGCAAGATGCTGGTGCTCGGGCTGCAACAGTTTTCTGCCGCCGATCTCGAGGCGGTGCGCGCCGCCGGCCAGACGCTGCAGATTCGCGTGCTGGGCCTCGCGACCCTCGCGGCCGACGTGACGCCCGAACTGGCGCTGGCCACCATCGAGTCGATCACCGTGCTCGGCGCGTTGCACGCCAGCGGTCCGGTCAAGGTCGCGCTTGCCGGCCGCATCCACTGACATCCGAACAATCCGAAAGCAGCGCCCATGAACCCCCTCTTCCAACGCCTGATGAACGAAGCCACGCGCCTCACCCGCGGCGGCAACCTGCAGGACGCCACCGACGCGATCCAGCGCGCATTGCGTGGCGAGCCGAGCGTCGCAAGCGCGCCGACGCCAATGCCTGCGGCCGATGCCCCGCCGCACCACGCCGCCGTTGTCATCGACGTACCGGCGCGCGTGGTCGGCGATGAAGCCGTGCCCATGCAGCGCACCGACAGCGCGTCCGAGCAGTGGACCGACGGCAGCTTCACCCACCAGGGCCGCACGCTCGCTTACAAGCTCTACCTGCCGCCAGCGGCCCGCGCGATCGCCGACGCCCCACAGCGCCTGCCGCTCGTGTTGATGCTGCACGGTTGCACGCAGAACCCCGACGACTTCGCGGCCGGCACGCAGATGAACACGCTGGCGCGCGAGCTCGGCGTCGCGGTGCTGTACCCGGCGCAGACGCAGCCCGCCAACCCGCAAAAATGCTGGAACTGGTTCAAGCCGCAGCACCAGCAGCGCGGTCGGGGCGAACCGGCGGCGCTGGTCGCGCTGACGCAGTCGGTCATGGCGGCAAACGGCATCGACCCGGCGCGCGTCTACGTGGCGGGCCTGTCGGCAGGCGGCGCGATGGCGGACATCCTCGGACGCAGCTACCCCGACGTTTTCGCAGCGGTGGGCGTGCATTCGGGCCTGCCGGCCGGCGCGGCGCACGACGTGATGTCGGCCATGGCCGCGATGCATGGCGGCCCGGCCATGGCACACCGAACCGACGCGTCGCCGATGCCGCCGCTCATCGTTTTCCACGGCGATGCCGATGCCACCGTGAGCGCGCGCAATGGCGAGGCGGTGGTGGCGGGCGCGCTCGGCGCTCGCAACGCCGGCGACGCAGCACCACAGCGCGCAGCCGAAGGCGCTTCGGCCGGGGGCCAGCGCTTCACGCGCACCGTGTACGCCGCAGCCGACGGCCATCAGGCTGTCGAATACTGGCAACTGCACGGCGCGGGACATGCGTGGTCCGGTGGCAGCGCACGCGGCAGCTTCACCGATCCACGCGGCGCCGACGCCAGCAGCGAAATGCTCCGCTTCTTCCTCGCACATCCGAAAGCCAACGCTTGATGACAATGCAAGCCCGCTACAGTCATCGCGAAGGAGCTTTTTGATGCGCACATACGACTTCGATCTCTTTGTCATCGGCGGTGGCAGCGGCGGCGTGCGCGCAGCACGCATGGCCGCCCAGCGGGGTGCGCGCGTGGCCGTGGCCGAGGCCGCCGAGCTGGGTGGCACCTGCGTGAACGTCGGCTGCATTCCCAAAAAGCTCTACAGCTATGCGGCCAGCTACGGCGAGGCCTTCGAAGAAGCCGCCGGCTACGGCTGGCGCGTGCCGCCCGAGGCGCCGCAGCTCGACTGGTCGCTGCTCAAGTCGCAGCGCGCGCGCGAGATCACCCGGCTCAACGGGATCTACGGTGCGTTGCTGCAGAACGCCAACGTCAAGCTGCTCAACGGCTGGGCGCAATTGCTCGACGCGCACACGGTGGATGTCGACGGGCAGCCCTTCACCGCGCGGCACATCCTCATCGCGACCGGCGGCACGCCTTTCGTGCCGGAGCTTCCGGGCCGCGAGCACGCCGTCACTTCCGACGGCATGTTCGACCTCGACCCCTTTCCCAAGCGGCTGCTGGTGGTCGGCGGCGGCTACATCGCGTGCGAGTTCGCATCGATCTTCAACGGCCTCGGCGCGACGGTCACGCAGGTGCATCGCCGCGCCCATGTGCTGTCGGGCTTCGACGACGACGTGCGCCAGTTCGTTTCTTCCGAGATGGGCAAGGCCGGCGTCGACCTGATGCTGAGCACCGAAGTCCAAAGCATCACGCGCGGCGCGAACGGGCTGGAAGTCATGCTGTCGCACGGACGCCATCTCGAGGTCGACACGGTGTTGATGGCGACCGGGCGCGTGCCCAACACCCAGGCACTCGGGCTCGAAGCCGCGGGCGTCGCGGTCGACAAGCGCGGCGCGATCGCGGTCGATGGGCACTACAACACCTCGGTGCCGTCGATCTACGCGGTGGGCGACGTCTCGACCAGCGTGCAGCTCACACCGGTCGCGCTGGCCGAGGCGATGGTGGTGGTCGACGCGCTCTTCGGCGAGCGTCGGCGCCGCATGGACTACGAGTTCATTCCGACCGCCGTCTTCACGCATCCGAACATCGGCACCTGCGGTTATTCAGAAACCGACGCGCGCGCGAAATACGGCAAGGTCACGGTGTTCTCCAGCGAGTTCCGGGCGCTGCGCCACACGCTGTCGGGCAGCACCGAGCGCACCTTCATGAAGCTGATCGTCGACACGGCGAGCGACCGCGTGGTCGGCCTGCACATGGTCGGCGCGGACGCCGGCGAAATCGTGCAGGGCTTCGCGGTGGCGATGCGCGCGGGCGCGACCAAGGCGCTGTTCGACAGCACCATCGGCATCCACCCGACGATGGCGGAAGAATTCGTCACGATGCGCGATCCGGTGGCGGGGTCGATGGCCTGAGCGAAGGGCTGTCTCCAAGGTTCACGACCGGGGTTGCCGAATACTTTTGCCTGCTTGAGATCGCCGGGCATCCACTGTTTAATAATTTTTCACAAAGATTAATCGGCTCCAGCTGGGCGTCACCAGCTTGTCGAGGTGCCGGGTACTGCCCCCCATCCTCTTCGAATGACCCATTCTCAGTGCCCTCATCCGTTCTCACTTCCCTCCTCTCCCACCCCCCAATTTCAGCGCCCGACCCGGACCATCCCGCATTGCGCATCTGCGTGGTGGGCAGCGGATACGTCGGTCTCGTCTCCGGTGCCTGCCTGGCCGCGCTGGGCCACGGCGTCACCTGTGTCGACCGAGACGTCCAACGCATCGCGGACCTGGAGCAGGGGAAGATTCCCTTCTTCGAGCCAGGATTGCAGGCACTGGTGGCCGAAGGCCGCGTTGTGCGACCAGACGGCCGCACGCCGCTGCGCTTTTCCAGCAACCTCGAAGAAGGCGTGGCGCAAGCCGAGCTGGTGATCATCGCCGTGGGCACGCCGATGGCGCAGGACGGCGAGAACGCCGACCTCTCCCAACTGCACGCGTCGGTCGAGGCCAGCGCAAAAGCGATGCAGCCCGATGCGGTGCTGGTGATCAAGTCCACCGCGCCGATCGGCACAGGCGACGACATCCAGCGCCGCGTGCAGGAGGTGCGCCCTTCGGCGCACATCGCCGTGGTGTCGAATCCTGAGTTCCTGCGCGAAGGCAGTGCCATTGACGACTTCATCGAACCCGCTCGCGTGGTCATTGGCAGCGAATCGGACAAGGCTTCGGCGCTGGTGCGACGCCTCTACGCACCACTGACGGCGAAAGGCATCCCCGTCGTCGTGACGAGCCGGCGCACGGCGGAGTTGATCAAGTACGCGGCGAATTCGTTTCTCGCCACCAAGCTGGCCTTCATCAACGAAATCGCCGACTTCTGCGAGCAGGTCGGCTCCGACGTGGAGGAGGTTGCGGTGGGGATGGGCCTCGACCCCCGCATCGGGTCGCAATACTTGCGGGCAGGCCCGGGTTACGGCGGCTCCTGCCTGCCGAAAGACCTCGTCGCGCTGCGCGGAACGGCGCAGGCGCACCACGCGCCGCTGCGGATCGTGGAAACGGTCATCGCGTTGAACGAACAACGCACCGAAGCCATGGTCGAGAAGATCCGACGTGCGTTCGATGGCAATGTTGACGGCAAGACGATTGCCATCCTGGGCGTCGCATTCAAGCCGGACACCGATGACGTCAGGGCAGCGCCGGCGTTGGCCCTGGCCATCGCACTGTGCGCTGCCAACGCCACCGTCAGGCTGTCCGACCCGCAGGCGTTGCACCATGTGCTTGCACTGGTGCCCCAAGCGACGTGTCTGGACGATCCCTACGAATGCAGCAAGGGCTGCGATGCCATCGTGATTGCCACGGAGTGGTCGCAATACCGTGCGCTGGACCTTCCCCGCTTGCGCCGCGGAATGCGCACACCGGTGCTCATCGACCTGCGCAACATCTTTTGCCCGCAAGCCGCTGTGGCCGCCGGCTTTGCCTACACCGGGCTGGGGAAAGGGAATCTTCAGGGCAGCAAGCGCGGCCCCGTGAGCTCCGAGCAGGGGGTGCGCCCGTGACTCTCGAAAATGTTGCCGATGATCCCCTGGTCGCCGTGTGCACCAACGGACGACGCATCCATGTGGCGGCCAACGACCTGCGTGGCGTGCGGCTGCGCGAGTGCGCTGGGAACCTGAACCCCCTGTCCCTCAAGGCATGGCAACGGCTGGCGGCCTCCGCGTGGACCGACATCGTCGATGTCGGCGCGAACTACGGCGAAATGCTGCTCAACATCGATGTTCCTCTGGCCGTACGATGCGTAGCGGTCGAACCCAATCCGTTGCTCGCGGCCTTGCTCCGGCGCTCGATCGCCGACGCGGGGCTGGAAATCCCGGTCGTCGAGAAGGCGCTCGGCAGAGCCGATGGCACGCTGCCCCTGCTCGTGGACGAAACATGGTCCGGATTGAGCAAGCTCGGGGCGGAACCTCATGCCGAAAGCCAAGGCCATACCGTCAGAAGCCTGGATGTGGCGGTCACCACGCTGGCCGCATTGATCGACGACGGCACACCTCTCAAGGAAAAGCGAGTGCTGGTCAAGCTGGACGTGGAGGGCTGGGAGTGCGATGTCCTTCGCGGCCTTCATGGCGTTGGCGACGCGCTGGCCGACCTTGTCATCTTTCTCGAAGTCCATCACCTGGGACAGGCGGACATCGACTGGCTCGTGAGCCGCTTCCAGCCGGAGGTGTTTGATCCCGCCACCGGCGCCTTCACCCCGATCCAAGGCGACGGAAGACGTCTGGCCGCCGTGCTGGCGACCCGCGCCTTCCACTCGCAAGACATCGCCCTGCGGCGCAGACCTCAACGCTAGTCACGCTCGCCGCGCTGTTCGCCCGGCCGGCCAAGCTTCATGAACATTCCTTCCAAATTTTGTGTCTACACGTTGCTGATCGGCGACTATGAAGCGCTGAACGAACAGCCCATGGCACTGGAATCGGACATTCCGTTCATCTGCCTGACCGACAACCCGCTGCTCACGAGCGAGAGCTGGACCATTGTCCAGGTGTCCACTGCGTTTCCGATGGATCCGATTCGCAGCCAGCGCATCCTGAAAACATGCCCTCACTGGATCCCGGCCCTGTCGGAATTCGATCGATCGCTCTACATCGACAACTCGGTGATCTTGCGCGAGGCGCCGGAGCGATTCGTCGGAAGCCTGGAAGCTGCCAGCGGTATCGGTCTTCCGACCCACAGCTTCAGGAACACGGTTCACGACGAATTCATCGAGGTGGCGCGGGTTGGCTTCGACGACCAGAACCGGATCTTCGAGCAGTTGAACCACTACCTGGCCACCGGGGATGCCGCACTGGAAGAGCGGCCCCACTGGACCGCGATCCTGCTGCGGGACCACCGCAACGACAAGGTACGGCGCGCCATGGAATCTTGGATGTTCCACGTTCTGCGTTATTCGAGGCGGGACCAGTTGTCGTTCAACACGGCCATGCGCTCAGTCGGCCTCGTCCCCGACCGCTGGGAGATCGACAACCACGATTCCTTTTTTCATACATGGCCGCACACGCCACAGCGCGAGCGCTTCGCGGGACCCAGAAATCCGCTGACGTCGTTCATGCCGCCGCAGACGCAGTTGGCACAGCTGCGCCACGAACTGGAGAGCACCCAAGCCAAACTGCAGGTTGCTCAAGTCGAGCTGGATGGTTCTCGCCAGGAAGCCAACGGCTTCCTCGACGGCATCACGGCGCGCGCCCGACAACTCGACCAAGTGCAAGCCATGGTCGACAGACAGCGGACTGACGCCGAGCATGCAGCGCAACGGTTCGCCACTTTGCAAGCCGCAACAACCGACCAGATGCGAGCGCTGGAAGAAATGCTGGCCGCCGTGCACGCGAGCACAAGCTGGCGCGTGACCGGGCCACTTCGTCGTATCAAGCGCTGGTTGCGCCGAGTGTGAGTGGCGCCGGCTCCTGCGGGCCGCATTGCACAATCCGTCGATGCCTTACATGCCCGCCTTCATCGCGCCCGCCCGTTTCACCGATGCCGCCGCGGCACTCGCCCAGGTGCGCAGCATCTACGACGGCGGGCTGCAGCATCTGCGCGACACCATGCAGCGCTTCGTGGCCGGCGAAAGCCTGCCGGGCCGCGTGCGCGCCTGTTACCCGTTCGTGCGGGTGCACACCCATACGTCGGCGCGCAAGACGCCGCCCGCCAACGCCGGCCTGAGCTACGGCTTCGTCGCCGGACCGGGCCGCTACGAGACGACGCTGACCCGGCCTGACCTGTTCGCCGCGTACTACCTTGAACAGTTCCGCTTGCTGCTCGAGAACCACGAGGTCGAGCTCGAGGTCGGCACCAGCACGCAGCCGATCCCCATCCACTTTTCCTTCGCGGAGAACGACCACATCGAAGGCACCATGGCCACCGAACGCCGTGCGCTGATGCGCGATGTGTTTGACCTGCCCGACCTGCACGCGATGGACGACGGCATCGCCAACGGCACCTACGAAGCGAAGTCGGGCGAGGCGCAGCCGCTGGCGCTGTTCACCGCCGCGCGCGTCGACTATTCGCTGCACCGCCTGCGCCACTACACGGGCACGGTGCCCGAGTGGTTCCAGAATTTCGTGCTGTTCACCAACTACCAGTTCTACATCGACGAATTCGTGCGGCTCGGCCACGAGGCGATGGCGGACGAGCACAGCGAATACATCGCCTTCGTCGAGCCCGGTAACGTGGTCACGCGGCGGCGCGGACTGACGGCTGGCGCGAGCAAGGTGTTCGGCCAACTGCTCGACGGCACGCAGGGCATGGCCCCGCCGCGATTGCCGCAGATGCCCGCCTACCACCTGGTGCGCGAAGACCGCACGGGCATCACGATGGTGAACATCGGCGTCGGCCCGGCCAATGCCAAGACCATCACCGACCACGTCGCGGTGCTGCGTCCGCACGCCTGGATGATGCTCGGCCACTGCGCCGGCCTGCGCCCGAGCCAGCAGCTCGGCGACTACGTGCTGGCCCACGCCTATGTGCGCGAAGACCATGTGCTGGACGAAGAATTGCCGCTCTGGGTGCCGATCCCGGCGCTGTCGGAAATCCAGCTTGCGCTCGAGCGCGCGGTGGCCGAGGTGACCGGCCTGGGGGGTCCGGAGCTCAAGACCCTCATGCGCACCGGCACCGTGGCGAGCACCGACAACCGCAACTGGGAACTGCTGCCCAACAACACGCCGCAGCGCCGTTTCAGCCAGAGCCGCGCGGTCGCGCTCGACATGGAAAGCGCGACCATCGCCGCCAACGGCTTCCGCTTCCGGGTGCCCTACGGCACGCTGCTGTGCGTGAGCGACAAGCCGCTGCACGGCGAGATCAAGCTGCCCGGCATGGCCAATCATTTCTACCGCGAGCGCGTCGAGCAGCACCTGCGCATCGGCATGACCGCCGTCGACATCCTGCGCAGCGAAGGGTCGAGCAAGCTGCACAGCCGGAAGCTGCGCAGCTTCGCGGAAGTGGCGTTCCAGTGATCAGTCGGACGGCGGCTCGAAGTGCAGCGCCGCGCGCTTGGCGGCCATGACGGGCGCCAGCTGCGCGGCATCCGCGCGTTGCCCGACGAAGGCCACGCGCAGCCCCGGCAGTTCGGGCTGCGGCACCGCGCGCAAGGCCTGCAGGAACACCTGCGCGGCATAGGCGCTGTCGGGCCCGCCGACGGCCAGGTTGATCGGCTCCCGCGCCGCACGCGACAAGGCTGCCGTGAGCTCGGGCACCATCGGTGAACGCGCCGCTTCGGCGGCTGCATTCGCCACCGGCTGCGCGGTGGCGCCGGGCGCCTCGATCCACACCAGCGTCAGCTGCTCGCCCATCTGCATTTCGGGGCCGAGCGCGGCATAGGCCAGCTGGCCCACGCGCTCCGGCGTCAACGTCGGCGCGGCGCAGGCCGTCAGCAGTGCGGCCAGCGCCACGATTCCAACCCATCCCGCCGAAATTCGAACCTTCATCGCAAATCCTTGGCTGCCCGACGGGCGCTGCGCGGCAGTGTACGGCTCCGGTTCGTCGGGCTGCGCAGCGCGCGATCGCTGCCCTGCGCCACAATGCGCCGGTGTCCGCACCTCCCCTTTTCAAGGCGCACCAGCTGCGCAAGCGCTACGGCGAGACTACCGTCGTCGACGATCTCTCGTTCGAGATCGCTCCCGGTGAATGCCTCGGCGTGATCGGCCCGAACGGCGCCGGCAAGACCACCACGATCCGCATGTGCCTCGGGCTGACCGCCCCCGACGGCGGCAGCATCGAGGCCATGGGCCTCGCCATGCCGCGCGATGCGCTGGCCATCAAGGCGCAGCTCGGCGTGGTGACGCAGTTCGACACGCTCGACCCCGACTTTTCCTGTGCCGAGAACCTGGTTGTCTACGGACGCTATTTCGGGCTGGCCAAGTCGCAGATCCAGCCGCGCGTGCCGCAACTGCTCGAGTTCGCGGCACTGTCGCACAAGGCCGATGCCAAGCCGGGCGAGTTGTCGGGCGGCATGCGGCGGCGGCTCTCACTGGCGCGCGCGCTGGTCAACGACCCGAAGCTGCTCTTGCTCGACGAGCCCACCACCGGCCTTGATCCGCAGGCCCGCCACCTCATGTGGGAGCGGCTGCAGGTGCTGTTGCAGCAGGGCAAGTCGATCCTGCTGACCACGCACTTCATGGACGAGGCCGAGCGCCTGTGCTCTCGCCTGCTGGTGCTCGACCACGGTCGCAAGATCGCCGAAGGCAAGCCGCGCGACCTGATCGCCGAGCACCTCGAACCCGACGTGGTCGAGGTGTATGGCAACGGCGCGGTGGCCCTGGCCGAGGTGCCCGAACTGACGGCGATGGCCGCACGCGTCGAGGTCAGCGGCGAGACGGTGTTCTTCTACACGCAGGATGCGCGGCGCCTGCGCGATGCGCTCACGCAGCGCGGCGGCCTGCGCACCTTTCACCGGCCGGCCAACCTCGAAGACCTGTTCCTCAAATTGACTGGAAGGCAAATTCGTGAAGACGGCTGAAGCGCAAGCCGCGTCCCCCTCGGTGTGGCGCGCACCCGAACTCTCGATGCGCTGGTGGCCGGTGTTCCTGCGCAACCTGCTGGTGTGGCGCAAGCTCGCGATTCCGAGCCTGATCGGCAACATCGCCGAGCCGCTGATCTGGCTCGTGGCCTTCGGCTACGGCATGGGCGCGCTGGTCGGCGAGGTCGCGGTCGATGGCGTCAAGGTGCCGTACATCCTGTTCCTGGCGAGCGGCTCGATCTGCATGAGCGCGATGAACGCAGCGAGCTTCGAAGCGCTCTACTCCGCCTTCTCGCGCATGCATGTGCAAAAGACCTGGGACGGCATCATGAACGCGCCGGTCGGGCTCGACGACATCGTGCTGGCCGAAATGCTGTGGGCGGCGTTCAAGTCGATCTTCACGGTGACGGCGATCCTGTTCGTGATGCTGGCACTCGGCATCAGCCACAGCCCGAAACTGGTGGTCGCCTGGCTCGTGCTGGTGGCATCGGGCATCACATTCTCGAGCATCGCGCTGATCTTCAACGCGCTCGCCAAGGGCTACGACTTCTTCACCTACTACTTCACGCTCTACATGACGCCGATGATGTTCCTGAGTGGCGTGTTCTTTCCGCTGGACCAACTGCCGGGCGTGGTGCGTGCGGTGGCGGGATGGCTGCCGTTGGCCAACGCGGTGGCGCTGGTGCGGCCGCTCTTCATGGACCAGTGGCCCACCGACTGGTGGCGCCATGCGACCGTGCTCGCGGTGTATGCGGTGGCGGCCTTCTGGATCGCGCTGGCGCTGACGCGCAAACGCTTCAGAGCCTAGCGCCGCCCAACGCTCAGGAGTTTTTCAGAGGTCGTTCGGGCGCATCGGGATGTCGCCCAGCGCCTCGTCGTTGCGCAGGTCGCCAGCCGTCTTGAGCAAGCCGATCGACAGGCCGCCGTCTTGTCCCGCGAAGCCCTTGGCCACGCCTTCGAGTGCGGTCGCCAGGTTGGTGTCGCCATCGTCCCGCGCATCGATGCTGATGTTGAGCACGCGTGCGGCCATCTGGCGGTAAGTGACCACCCCGGATTTTTCGAGGACGGCGATCAGGTCGAGGTAAAGCGCCAGGTTCATGTCGAACACCAGCTTCGCATTGACGTCCAGACCTGCGTCGTTGTTTTCCACGGCTTGCTCTCCTTTGATGAGCTCTTTACTCTAGCGAAAATATCCGACACCGGGTGTCGGACACAGCCCGCCAGTTGCCGCAAGCCCACACACTTTTGCACGCATGGGCAGGGAGTCCGTCAGCGCTTTTCAGTCGTTCAGCTCGCCACCGGTCTCCCGGAACTCGGACGCGCATTGCGCGAGCCGCCTCGACAGCCGCGCCAACGCTTCGGCCGCGCCGGGTTCGCGCCGCATCAGCGCGTCCAGTTGCACCGCATAAGCGTCGGCCGCGTCCTGCCAGTCGCCGAACACCGGTCCCAATTCGCTTGTCCTGTTCCGCATGCCCGTCTCCGCGAAGATCACAGACGACTCCCTGACCAGACGTCAAAGTTACGCCGCGCGGCCCGAAACGGTAGGGGGAAAGCGCCTGAATCCAGGCGGATGCCGCATGCGTAAGCCGCAGTGGGCCTGCGGCACGGGGCTCAGTCGGGCTTGATGGCGCCGGCCGCGGCGGCGCGCAGCTTGTCCTTCTTGCTGGGGCGCGCGCCCTTGACGCCGCCATTGCCCTGCGGCACGGCCTCCGGCGCTGTCTCGACCGGCTCGAAGCCCTCGATGCGCTCACGCGGCAAGCTCAGGCCCTGGCGCTTTTCGATGAGACGAAAGTGCGGCTCGGTGGCCGCTGTGACGAAGCTGATCGCCAGCCCGCTTTCACCGGCGCGCCCGGTGCGGCCGATGCGATGGGTGTAGTCGACGGTGGAACGCGGCAGGTCGTAATTGACGACCACCGGCAGGTCGACGATGTCCAGGCCGCGCGCGGCGAGATCGGTCGCGACCACGACGTCCCAGCGGCTGTCCTTGAACTGAGAAAGGATGTCGGTGCGGGTGCCCTGGGCGATATCGCCATGGAACGGCACCGCATAGATGCCGTTCTTGTAGAGCTTCTCGGCCACCGTTTGCGCCGCGTGCTGCGTCGCCACGAACACCAGCACGCGCTCCCACTTGCTTTCCTTGATGAGATGCCGCAGCAGCTGGGTGCGGCGGTTGGCATCCACCTCGATGACGCGTTGCACGATGTCGGGTTCGGTACCGGGCTCGCCCTGCACCTCGATGCGGACGGGGTCTTGCAGCAGCTTGTCGGCCAGCGTCTGGATCGCCGGCGGGAAGGTGGCCGAAAAGAGCAGGTTCTGGCGGCGCACCGGCAGCAGCGCGAGGATGTTGCCGAGTTCCTCGGCGAAGCCGAGGTCGAACAGGCGGTCGGCTTCATCGAGCACCAGCGTCGACACCGACGAGAGCTTGAGCGCGTTGTGCGCGACCAGGTCGAGCAGCCGTCCGGGCGTGGCCACGACGATGTCCGCGCCACCGCGCAAGCCCATCATTTGCGGGTTGATCGACACGCCGCCGAAAACGATCGCGATGCGCATCGGCTGCGGCAGATGCTGTGCCAGCGCGCGAATCGCCTCGCCGACCTGCGCCGCCAGTTCACGCGTAGGCACCAACACCAGCGCACGCACGCGGCGCGAGCCCGACGGATGAGGGTCCGCCTGGCCGGCTGCGAGGCGCTGCAACATCGGCAGCGAAAATGCGGCCGTCTTGCCCGAACCGGTTTGCGCCGAGCCGAGGACGTCGCTGCCCTGCAGAATCGCGGGAATGGCCGCGGTCTGGATCGGCGTCGGCGTGGCGTAGCCCCGCTCGGTGGCAGCGCTGACGAGGGCGGCGACGAGGCCGAGAGACTGGAATGACATGACGAAGAGGGTGCGCTGATGCGAGGTCGGTTGGAAAGATGAAAAAAAACAGTTCGACGGGCGCTGCCGGCGCCACCCGCCTGGTGTACTCGACCGATGCGGGGCGCATGTGCCCCGAATGCGGTCAGCCCGTGGCGCAATGCGCCTGCCGTGCCAACCGGGCGTTGGGCGCCGCAGCGCCGTCAGACGGCATTGTGCGTGTGTCGCACGAAACAAAGGGCCGCAAAGGCAAGGGCGTCACGCTGATCAAGGGCCTCGCGCGCGATGTCGAGACGCTGGCGCAGACCGCGAAACAGCTCAAGGCCACTTGCGGCTCGGGCGGCACGGTGAAAGACGGCACCATCGAAATCCAGGGCGACCACCGCGAATTGGTCATCGCAGCCCTCGTGAAGCTGGGCAAGACCGTGAAACGCGCCGGAGGCTGAGTCCGCGATGCAACCCGAAGACCTGCAGCGGCTGGTGACCCTTCCAATGCCATTCGGCAAGCACAAGGGCACACTCATCGCCGATCTGCCCGGAAACTACCTCACTTGGTTCGCGCGCGAGGGTTTTCCCTCGGGTGAGATCGGCCGGTTGTTGGCGTTGATGCATGAAATCGACCACAACGGCCTGTCCGACCTGCTGAAACCGTTGCGCAACCGCCCGTCAACCGGTGTTCGGAAGTAATAAAACACAATTTCGCCCCCAATCTCCATTTCGAGCGGATAATCCTCAGACGTGCAAGCGGTTTTACTGCTGCACGGATTGGGTGATCGGTCAGTTTCGCGCCACAGCGCCATTTTGTTTGTTGTGATTCTGGGACTCCATCGCTTTGTATTTTTTTGGTTTGATTTAGGAGTCCCACATGGGCAAGAAACTTTACGTAGGCAACCTGTCCTACAACATCCGCGACAACGATCTGGAACAGGCCTTCGGCCAGTACGGCTCGGTGGCATCCGCCAAGGTCATGATGGAACGTGACACCGGCCGCTCGAAGGGCTTCGGCTTTGTCGAAATGGGCACCGACGCTGAAGCGCTCGCTGCCATCGAAGGCATGAACGGCCATTCGCTCGACGGTCGTGCACTCACCGTGAACGAAGCCCGTCCGATGGAACCCCGTCCTGCTGGCGGCGGCTTCGGCGGCGGCCGTAGCGGCGGCGGCGGTGGTGGCGGCTACGGTGGTGGCGCTGGCGGCGGCGGTGGTGGTTACGGCGGCGGCGGTGGCCGCAGTGGTGGCGGCGGCGGCGGTGGTCGCGGCGGCTACTAAGCTCCCCCATCAGCACTCGCTGAACTAAAAAAGGCTCCCTCGGGAGCCTTTTTTCATGGTCGCGATGTCTCGGTCGCCGGAGTCGTCCGCCTAGGCGAGGGCTTTCAACGCACGGCGCAATTCCGCTGAACACAGCGAAACGGCCGTGTTCGCCTCGTCGAGCACGCGACCCATCGTGATGAACCCGTGGATCTGGCGCTCGAAGCAAACGTAGCTCACCCGGTTGCCGGCCGCCGTCAGTGCGCGTGCGTAGTCGAGGCCTTCGTCGCGCAGCGGGTCGTAGCCGGCGGTGATCAGCAGCGACGGCGGCAAGCCCTTCAGGTCGGACTGCAGCAATGGCGAGGCGCGCCAGTCGAGGTCGTGCGCCGGGTCGATGATGTAGTGGTCGTGGAAATAGGCGATCGTGTCTTTGGTGAGCATGTAGCCATCGCCGTTGGTCACGTGCGAGGCGTGCCCGCGGCGCATGTCGGTGGCGGGGTAAATCAGCAGCTGGAACGCGATCGGCAGGTCGCCGGCATCGCGTGCGGCGATCGCGACCACGGCCGCGAGATTGCCACCCGCGCTGTCGCCGCCAACAGCCAGGCGGTCGGCATCGACGCCCAGGCTCACGGCGTTGGTGCGCACCCAACGCGTGGCGGCCAGCACGTCGTCGACCGCGGCCGGGAAGCGGTGCTCCGGCCCCATGCGGTAGTCGACCGCGACGACCGCGCAGCCCGAGCCGTTGGCGAGTTCGCGGCACAGCACGTCATGCGTGTCGAGGTCGCCGATGACCCAGCCACCGCCGTGGTAGTAGACGAGCACGGGCAATGCATCCGTCGCCTGCGAACCGGCCGGTCGGTACAGGCGCAGCGGGATTGCGGCGCCGCCCGATTCGGCGGTCAGGTCGCGCACCTCGGCGACCGCCAGTGGCTCGTTCTGCGTGAAGGTGCGGCGCTCGCGATAGAACTTGCGCGCGTCGGCGGGCGACAGCGTGTGGGTCGGCGGAACGCCGCGCTCGACCATCAAGTCGATCAGCGCGCGGGCCTGGGGATGCAGCATGGGACGTTTCTCCGTTGATCGATCGGGTGACAGAAAAAGCTAGCGGCGCGGCTTGACGCGCGAGGCGGCATCCTTGGCGAGCGTGCGCGCGGTCTCGACATCCGCCGCATGCACCAGCGCGACGCCCATGCGGCGCTTGACGAAGCTCTCGGGCTTGCCGAACAGACGGATGTCGGACCCCGGCACGCGCAACGCGTCGGCCACGCCATCGAACGCGATGCCGGTCGCGTCGACACCGCCATAGATCACCGCGCTCGCGCCCGGGCTCTTCAAACCGGTGTCGACCGGCAGGCCGAGGATGGCGCGGGCGTGCAGTTCGAACTCGTTCTGCCACTGCGTCGCCATCGTCACCATGCCGGTGTCGTGCGGCCGTGGGCTCACCTCGCTGAACCAGACCTCGTCGCCCTTGACGAACAGTTCGACGCCGAAAAGGCCCTGGCCGCCGAGGTCGGACGTGACCTTCTCGGCAATCTCCTGCGCCTTCTTCAGCGCGGGCGAGGCCATCGCATGCGGCTGCCAGCTTTCGACGTAGTCACCGCTCACCTGCACGTGGCCGATCGGTTCGCAGAACGACGTTTGCACCTGGCCGGCCGCGTCGAGCGAGCGCACCGTGAGCAGCGTGATCTCGTAGTCGAAGTCAATGAAGCCCTCGACGATGACGCGACCGTGGCTGACCCGGCCGCCGGCCATCGCGTAATCCCACGCCTTCTTCACGTCCGCCGGACCGTCGATCTTGCTCTGGCCCTTGCCGGAGCTGCTCATGACGGGCTTGACGATGCAGGGATACCCGACGCCGCCATCGACCGCGGCCTGAAGTTCTTCCAGCGAATCGCAGAACTTGTAGGGGCTGGTCGGCACGCCCAGCGTTTCGGCGGCGAGGCGCCGAATCCCCTCGCGGTCCATGGTGAGGCGCGCTGCGCGGGCGGTCGGAATCACCCGCACCACGCCGACATCTTCGAGCTCCTGCAGCATCGACGTGGCGATCGCTTCGATTTCGGGCACCACGAGCATCGGCCGCTCGGCCTCGATCAGCGCCTTCAGCGCGGCCGGGTCGCTCATGGTGATGGTGTGCGCGTGGTGCGCCACCTGCTGGCCGGGTGCGTTCTCGTAGCGGTCGACCGCGATGGTCTCGACGCCGAGGCGCTGCAGGGCGATCAGCACCTCCTTGCCGAGTTCGCCGGAGCCCAGAAGCATCACGCGGGTTGCAGAAGGGGAAAGTGGGGTGCCGAGGGTCGTCATGGTGACGACTTTAAATCAGACGCTGTCCCACAATGTCGGCCAGATCGGGCGCCCGCGCGCCCCTCCCTTTTCCCAGCTTTCACATTCAAGGAGTTTTTCCATGACGATTCAAACGGTCGGCATCATCGGCGCCGGCACCATGGGCAACGGCATCGCGCAGGCCTGCGCAGTGGCAGGCGTCAACGTCGTGATGGTGGACATCGCGCAGGTGGCGGTCGACAAGGGCGTGGCCAACGTGGCGAGCAGCCTGGACCGCCTGATCAAGAAAGAGAAGCTGACCGAGGCGCAGAAAACCGCGGCGCTCGCGCTCATCAAAGGCTCAACGAACTACGACGACCTGAAGGGCGCGCAGCTGGTGATCGAGGCGGCCACCGAGAACCACGCGCTCAAGCTCAAGATCCTCAAGCAGGTCGATGAACTGCTGGCGCCCGAAGTGATCATCGCGTCGAACACCTCGTCGATCTCGATCACACAGTTGGCCGCCGCCACCGCGCGCCCCGACCGCTTCATCGGCATGCACTTCTTCAACCCGGTGCCGATGATGGCGCTGGTCGAGATCATCCGCGGCTACCTCACGAGCGACGCGACGCACGATGCGGTGAAGGCCTTGTCGGAGAAGCTGGGCAAGTCGCCGATCACGGTGAAGAACGCGCCCGGCTTCGTGGTCAACCGCATCCTGGTGCCGATGATCAACGAGGCCTTCTTCGTGTTGTCGGAAGGCATCGCGACCGCAGAAGACATCGACGCCGGCATGAAGCTCGGCTGCAACCAGCCCATCGGCCCGCTGGCGCTCGCCGACATGATCGGCCTGGACGTGTGCCTCGCCGTGATGGAGGTGTACCTGGACCAGTTCGGCGACTCCAAATACCGCCCTTGCCCGCTGCTCAAGGAGATGGTCGCGGCGGGCCAGCTCGGACGCAAGACCCAACGCGGCGTGTACACGTACTGACCCCTTCAAAAAAACCCCAGGAGACAAAACCATGACCGTCATCGCCACCACCCCACCCGCTGAAGGCTGCATCGACACGCAAGTGCTCGACCACGTGCTGTTGATCGGCATCAACCGCCCGGCCAAGCGCAACGGCTGGACGCCGCAGATGTTCAGGCAACTCGCCGAGGCGTATACGCGCCTGGACGACGACCCGAGCTTGCGCGTCGGCGTGCTGCACGCGATGGGCGACCATTTCACGGCCGGGCTCGACCTGCCGATGTTCGCGGCGTTCCTGAAGACGGGCGCCAAGGTGATTCCCGACGACGGCACGCTGGTCGAGCCGCACAACATGGGGCAGCCCGGCTACCGCCGCCGTACCAAGCCGATGGTCGCCGCGGTCAAGGGCATCTGCTTCACGGTCGGCATCGAGCTGATGCTGGCCGCCGACATCGTGGTGGCGGCGGACGACTGCCGCTTCTCGCAACTCGAAGTGCAGCGCGCAATCATGGCCTCGGGCGGCGCGACGATCCGCATGGCCGAGCGTGCCGGCATGGGCAATGCGATGCTGCACCTGCTCACGGCGGACGAGTTCGACAGTGCCGAGGCCTATCGCCTCAACTTCGTGCAGAAGGTGGTGCCCGCGGGGCAGGAACTCGACGAAGCGATCAAGATCGCCCAGCGCATCGCCGCACAGGCACCGCAAGCGGTGATCGCAACGCGCCTGAACGTGCTGCGCGCGATCGAGGAAGGCGCGGTGCAGGCCACGCAGGATTTCGAACCCGTCAAGCAGCGCCTGCTGCACAGCGAGGATGCGGCCGAAGGGGTGCGCTCGTTCATCGAGCGGCGCCCGGCGAAGTTCACGGGCCGTTGAGCTTCGCACCGCCATGTCGTTCCTGCTCCGCCCGCTCGCCCTCGCCGCGACCTTTTTCAGTTTCACCATGACCATCAGCCAGGCCCAGACGCCGCCCACCCCGGCCCTTCCCGACCCCGCCACGACGTCGGTCGGCGCGATGGGCTGGATGCAGGGCTTCCCGCCGACGGTCGACAAGCAGATCGTTTTCGAAAACCCGATGAGCGGCGCGTTTCCGCGCAACCGCTGGACCTTCTCGCACGTTCGCGAACTCGGGCCGACGGCCAATGTGTGGCGCGGCAGCGGTGCCGGCAGCGCGCTGGTAACGGCACCGCGCGAGCTCGACGGCATCGCCTTCAAATCGATGTCCGGCGAGGACCTGAACTTCGGCCAGATGCTGACGCGCACTTACACCGATGGCGTGCTCGTGCTGCACAAGGGCCGCGTGGTCTACGAGAAGTACTTCGGTGCACTCACGCCCGAGCGGCCGCACCTGGCGATGTCGGTGACGAAATCCTTTGTCGGTACGCTGGCCGCGATTTCCGTGGCCGAAGGCAAGCTCGACCCGGCCGCGCCGGTCGTTCAATACCTGCCCGAGATGAAGGACACCGCATACGGCGACGCGACGGTTCGGCAGGTCATGGACATGACCATCGGCGTGAAGTACTCGGAGAACTACGCCGACCCGAAAGCTGAAGTATTCGACTATGCGCGCGCCGGCGGCATGCTGCCGCCAGGCCCGAACTACGCCGGCCCCAGGACGTTCTACGACTTCCTCAAGACGCTGCAGAAAGAAGGCGCGAACGGCGACGGCTTCGCCTACAAGACGGTGAATGCCGAGGTGCTGGCGTGGATCGTCGCGCGGGTCAACAAACAGTCGCTGCCGGAATTGCTGAGCGAGAAGATCTGGCGCCGCATCGGGGCCGAGCAAGATGCCTATTTCATGGTCGACCGCATCGGCACCGCATCAGGCGGTGGCGGCTTGAACACCACCCTGCGCGACCTGGCGCGCTTCGGCGAAGCCATGCGCAACGGCGGTCGCGCCAACGGCCAGCAGGCGATTCCGGCGGCGGCGGTCGCCGACATCACGCGCGGCGGCGATCCAGCCAAGTTCGCCAAGGCCGGCTATGCGCTCCTGCCCGGCTGGTCGTACCGCGACATGTGGTGGATCACGAACAACGAACACGGCGCCTACATGGCGCGCGGCATCCACGGGCAGAGCATCTACGTGGATCCGAAGGCCGAGATGGTGATCGTGCGTTACGCAGCGCACCCGATCGCCGCGAACGCAGGCAACGACCCGCTCACGCTGCCCGCTTTCCATGCGGTCGCCAAGGCCCTGATGGCGCCCTGAGCGTCCGTGGCGATTCGACCTTCCCGGTCGAATGGAATTAGGTTGCACGCAATTTAATCGCTCGTCATAATTCAGGCCATGCGCCCCGCACCGAACACTGTCGACATGCAACAGCTGGACAACCAGCTGTGCTTCGCGATGTATTCGGCATCGCTCGCCATGACGCGGCTCTACAAGCCGCTGCTCGAGAAGCTCGGCCTCACCTATCCGCAATACATCGTGATGCTCGCGCTCTGGGAACGCGACGGCGTCATGGTGTCGGAACTGGGTGAGCGCGTGTCGCTCGATTCCGGCACGCTCACGCCGCTGCTCAAGCGGCTCGAAGCCAGCGGTTTCGTCGCCCGCGTGCGCGACATCGCCGACGAGCGCCGCGTGCACATCACGCTCACCGCGGCGGGCCGCAAGCTCAAGAGCCGGGCGGCCGGCGTGCCAGCCTGCCTCATGGCGGCATCGCAGTGCTCGGTGCCCGAGCTGGTGCAACTCACCCAGCAAATCCAGACGCTGCGCGACCACATCAAGGCCGCCTGATTCTTTCACCCTCCCGCAACCCAGAAGACCCAAAGGAAATCACCATGACGACGAAACTCGACAAAGTTCTCTACACCGCAGAAGCGCACACCACTGGTGGCCGTGACGGCGCCGGCAAGTCCAGCGACGGCGCGATCGACGTGCAACTGAGCTCGCCGGGTTCGGGCAAGCCGGGCACCAACCCCGAGCAGCTGTTCGCGGTCGGCTACGCCGCCTGCTTCATCGGCGCAATGAAGGCGGTCGGCCCGAAGATCAGCGTGAAGGTGCCGGACGACGTGTCGATCGACTCGAAGGTCTCCCTCGGCCCGACGAACGGCGGCGCCGCCTACGGCGTGTCGGTCAAGCTCGCGATCACGCTGCCGGGCCTGGACGCCGAGCAGAAGAAGCTGCTGGTCGACACCGCGCACAAGGTGTGCCCGTACTCGAACGCCACGCGCGGCAACATCGACGTCGACCTCGAAATCGTCTGATCGAACGCACGAGGGCCTGCCCGGCCTTCTGTCTCCTTCGCGGCCCGCCTGTGTTGATCAGGCGGGCCGCTGTGTTTATGGTGCACGCATGAGCACCACCGCACTGCACGTCCGCAAGGACCACCTCGCCACGACGCACCTTCACACCACAGAAGACGGGCCGCTCGCCGCCGGCCAGGTGCGGGTGCGAATCGACGCCTTCGCCCTCACGTCCAACAACATCACCTACGCGGCCTTCGGCGAGGCGATGAGCTATTGGCAATTCTTCCCGACCGGCGAGGACGGTTGGGGCAGCATTCCGGTGTGGGGGTTTGGCAGCGTGACGCAATCGCTGCATCCCGGCGTCGCGGTCGGTGAACGCCTGTATGGCTACTGGCCGATGGCGTCGAGCGTGGTGCTACAGCCCGACCGCCTTTCGGCCGAGCGTTTCACCGACGCGGCCGCACACCGCGCCGGACTGCCCGCTGTCTACAACCAGTACTTCCGCAGTGCCTCCGATGCGCTCTACACCGCCGACACCGAGGACATCCAGGCACTGCTTCGGCCACTCTTCATCACGTCGTGGCTCATCGACGACTTCCTGCAAGACAACGCATTCTTCGGCGCGAAGACGATGCTGCTGTCGAGCGCGTCGAGCAAGACCGCTTATGGAACCGCCTTCCAGCTCGCGCAGCGCGAGGGCATCGAGGTGGTCGGTTTGACGTCGGCACCGAACAGGGCCTTCTGCGAAAGCCTGGGCTGCTACGACCGCGTGCTCGCCTACGACGAACTCGACGGGCTCGCGGCCGACACGCCGTGCGTCTACATCGACTTCGCCGGCAGCGGCGCGCTGCGCCATGCCGTCCACACGCGCTTCACCGATCTGAAATACAGCGCCTCGATCGGCGGCACGCACGTCGAGCAGCTGGCCGCCGGCGGCGCCGGCAAGCACACGCCCGGCCCGCGCGCCACGCTGTTCTTCGCGCCCGCGCAGATCAAGAAGCGCACTGCAGAATGGGGCGGCCCCGAGTTTGGGCGCCGCATGGTGGCCGCGTGGCACGCCTTCATCGCGAAAGTGACGAAGCCGGAAGCGCCCTGGCTTCGCGCCGAGCACCATGACGGCGCGGCCGCGGTCGAGGCGGCCTACGCGGCGGTGCTGGCCGGCAAGGGCGATCCGCGCACCGGCCACATCCTCTCGCTCGCCAAGGGCAAGCCGACGGTGTAGCGACAATGGGTGCATGAACACCCATCCCTACGAGAGCCTCACACCGGACGTGGTGCTCGATGCGCTCGCGACGCTCGACCTGCACGGCGACGGGCGCCTCACGGCGCTCAACTCGTACGAGAACCGCGTGTACCAGGTGTTCCTGGAAGACCGCAGCGCAGTCGTCGTCAAGTTCTACCGGCCCGATCGCTGGACGCGGGCGGAGATTCTCGAAGAACACAGCTTCTCGCTCGAACTCGCGGCCGCCGAAGTGCCCGCCGTGGCGCCGCTCGAATTGCACGGCGCCACCCTGCACCACCACGATGGCTTCGCGTTCAGCGTGAGCCCGTACCGGGGTGGCCGTGCGCCCGAGCTCGACGACTTCGAGGTGCTCGAATGGGTCGGCCGCTTCCTGGCGCGCATCCACACGATCGGCAGCCGCAAGCCCTTCGAGGCCCGTCCGGCGCTCGACCTTCAGTCCTTCGGCATCGCCTCGCGCGACTGGCTGCTCGGCAACGACAAGATTCCGCTCGACGTGCAGCGCGCCTGGGAGACGGCGTGCAACGCGGCCCTCGACATGATCGCCACCACCGCGCTGTCCGCCAGCGCCACGACTTCGCCCGATTCGAACTTCCGCAAGCTGCGGTTGCACGGCGACGTGCACCCCGGCAACATCCTGTGGACCCCGACCGACCGCCCCGGCGGCGGTCCGCACTTCGTTGACCTGGACGACGCGCGCACCGGCTTCGCGGTGCAGGACCTCTGGATGTTGTTGTCGGGCGACCGCGCCCAGCGGACCGGCCAGCTCAGCGGCCTGCTCGACGGCTACGAACAGTTTCGCGAATTCGACCGACGCGAGCTCGCGCTGATCGAGCCGCTGCGCACGCTGCGGCTCATCCATTACAGCGCGTGGCTGGCGCGGCGCTTCGAAGACCCGATCTTCCCGATCAACTTCCCGTGGTTCGGCTCCAGCGATTACTGGAAAGGCCAGGTGCTGATGCTCGAAGAGCAGTGCGAGCAGATGGCCGAAGAGCCGCTCTACGCCTGAGCGGCCTGAGCACGCTCAGGGCGCGATCGGCTGGCCCGGCGTGCCGAGGGGGCCGAGGGGGCGGTCGGCCGTCGCTACCGACGTCGCCGGGTCGTGCAGCAGCACGCTTTTCCCGATGCCCGCGCCCACGGAGGCGCCGCCGCCCAGGCCGATGCCGCCCCCGATGCCAGCGCTGCCGTAGACCTGGCCTCCGCTGTTCAACCCCACACCCGCGCCGAGGGGGCCCCAGCCGGTGTTGAGCCCGATGCTCGGGCCGCCCGACCCGATGCCCAGGCCGAGCGACAGGCCCGGCACCAGCGGGATACCGATTCCCAGACCGACGCCTCCCGACCCGGATGCGCAGCCCGCGAGCGCCACGGCGGCGAGCAAGTAGCCGACGCGCGACGCGGCTGCAAAGGACGTTGAAAGGCTCTGATATTTCTTCATGGTGTCGGTCGCTCCCTGTGATGTCGCCATCGAAGCGGCCGACAGGCCGCCTCGGTCAGACGAGCAGCGCGTTGACTCGCCGCACGTAAGCCGCCGGATCTTGGGGCATGCCGCCCTCGGCCAGCAAGGCCTGGTCGAACAGGATGTTCGCCAGGTCCTCGAAATGTTCCGAAACCGCCAGCTTTTTCACCAGCGGGTGATCGGCGTTCACCTCGAGCACCGGCTTCAGGTCGGGCGCCGGCTGGCCGGCTTGCTTGAGCATGCGCGCGAGCTGGGTGCTCATGCCGTTGTCCGACACCACGAGGCAGGCCGGTGAATCGACCAGGCGCGTGGTGACGCGCACGTCTTCGGCCTTGTCCTTGAGCGCCACCTTCAGCTTCTCGAGCATCGGCTTGAACGACTCGGCAGCCTCTTCGGCGGCCTTCTTCTCGTCGTCGTCCTGCAGCTTGCCGAGGTCGACCGCGCCCTTGGCCACGCTTTGCAGCGGGGTGCCGTCGAATTCGTTCAGGTAGTTGAGCGCCCACTCGTCGACGCGGTCGGTCATGAGCAGCACCTCGATGCCCTTCTTCTTGAAGACTTCGAGTTGCGGGCTGTTCTTGGCGGCGGCGAGGTTGTCGGCGGTGATGTAGTAGATCGCGTCCTGGCCGTCCTTCATGCGCGCCTTGTAGTCGGCGAAGCTTACGGTCACGCCGTCGGTCGTGGACGACGCGAAGCGCAGCAGCTTGGCGATGCGGTCACGGTTGCCGGTGTCTTCGCCGAGGCCTTCCTTCAGCACGGCGCCGAACTCGGCATAGAAGGTCGCGTACTTGCCGCTCTCGTCGGCCGCTTCTTCTTCCTTCTTGTCGACCACATCGGTCACGCCTTCTTCGGCGGGTGCGCCGGCCGTGGGAACGGCCTTCTTCGCCAGGTCTTCCAGCATGCCGAGCACGCGCTTGGTGCTGCCTTCGCGGATCGCCTTCACGTCGCGGCTTTCCTGCAGGAGCTCGCGGCTCACGTTGAGCGGCAGGTCGGCCGAATCGATCACGCCCTTGACGAAGCGCAGGTAGCTGGGCATCAGCGCCTCGGCGTCGTCCATGATGAAGACGCGCTTGACGTACAGCTTGACGCCCGCGCTCTTGTCGCGGTTCCAGAGGTCGAACGGCGCCTTGGCCGGGATGTACAGCAGCTGGGTGTATTCGGTGCTGCCTTCGACGCGGTTGTGGCTCCAGGCCAGCGGTGCTTCGAAGTCGTGGCTGATGGCCTTGTAGAAATCGGCGTACTGCTCGGGCGTGATGTCTTTCTTGGGACGGGCCCACAGCGCATTGGCCTTGTTGACCGGCTCCCATTCGCCGGTCTTGACCATGTCGCCGGGCTGGTCGTTCTCGCCCTCTTTCCATTCCTCTTTTTCCATGAGGATCGGCAGCGAGATGTGGTCGGAGTACTTGCCGACGATCGACTTGATCTTCCAGGCGTTGAGGTACTCCTCGGCATCGTCGCGCAGATGCAGCGTGACGCTGGTGCCGCGCTCGGAACGCGTGATGTCGTCGACCTCGAAGTCGCCGGCGCCGCCGCTCACCCAGCGCACACCCTCTTCCGCCGGCTTGCCCGCGCGGCGCGATTCGACCGTGATCTTGTCCGCCACGATGAAGCCCGAGTAGAAGCCCACGCCGAACTGGCCGATGAGCTGCGCATCGGCCTTCTGGTCACCGCTGAGCTTGCTCATGAAGTCCTTGGTCCCGCTCTTGGCGATCGTGCCGAGGTTGTCGATCGCCTCCTGGCGCGACAGGCCGATGCCCTTGTCGGTGATGGTGAGCGTCTTCGCGGCCTTGTCGAACGTGATCCGCACGTCGAGATCGGTCTGGCCTTCGTACAGATCGGGCTGGTCGATGGCCTCGAAGCGCAGCTTGTCGCACGCGTCGGAGGCGTTCGAGATCAACTCGCGCAGGAAGATTTCCTTGTTCGAATAGAGCGCGTGGGTGACGAGGTGAAGCAGCTGGGCGACTTCGGCCTGGAAGGGAAGTTTTGTCTTGGAGGCTTCGGCCATGGTTCTCAAAATAAAAAAAAGGGATAGCAAGAGTGCGAGCAGCTGGCGCCGCAACCCGCATTTTCAATGGTCGCCGGTGCGGCGGGTCCTGCACCTCATGGCTACGTTCGACTTACACGCTGCAAATAGTTTTGAGCTCTTAACACCAAAGTACTCAAATACGGTCGAAATGTGGAGACACCCAAGAAGTGTGTGTGTCCCGAAACGTCGCGAGAGTGTAGGGCGCCTCCTACGATGACAACTCCAAGCCCTGGGGCAGCGACGACCATCGCGTGTCGGGGCGTCCATCTTTCGAAGCCGACGTCATGCTCAAACCCGTCATCCTGGCCCTTGCGATTGTTTCCGCTGCACCCGTCGCCGGGGCCGACACGAAGACAACGACCTTCAACGTCCTGCTCACGATTGCCAAGGCCTGCAATTTCACCACCGCGGCGAGCGACGTGAACTTCGGATCGCAGTTGTCGACAGCCACGAACGTGCAAAACCTCGGCAACCTGTATGTGACCTGCACGAAGAACACGGCCTACGACATCGGCCTCGGCGCCGGCACCGGTACGGGTGCCACCGTGTCGGCACGCACGATGAAGGGACTGACCGGCGGCAACACCGACGAAGTGCCCTACGTGCTGTACCGGGAGAGCACCCGCAGCAGCAACTGGGGAGCCACGGTCGGAACCGACACCGTTGCAGGCGTGGGCAACGGTCAGGAGCAAATCGTCCCTGTCTACGGCACAGTGCCCAGCGCGAACTTCCGGGCCGACAGCTACAAAGACGTGATCACCGCAACCGTCACCTACTGACCTCCCGTCGGTGCGAAACGATTTGCGCGGAACGACGGGTCCATTCGCATTCGCGGTGGCCTGGGCGGTGGTCGGCTTTGGCGTCTTGACCTCGGAGGCCTCTGCGGCGAGCCTTCAAGTCGCGCCGGTGTCTCTCACGCTGGCGGCGGCACAGAACGCCGACGGACTTTGGCTGAGCAACACCGGCGACGCGCCGCTGACGGCGCAGGTGCGCGTCTACCGTTGGCGACAACTCGATGGCGAAGACCAGCTCGAGCCGACGCGCGATCTCACGATCAGTCCACCCATGGTCCAGTTGCCGGGAGGAGAGAAGCAATTGGTGCGGGTGATTCGCCTCGGTGCGCCACCGGCCGAAGTCGAGGCGAGCTACCGCGTCATCATCGACGAGCTGCCCTTGCCGGACACGGTGCCGCCTGCCGCAGGGGCTGGCCGACGGGCAGGACTTCAGTTGGTGCTCCGGTATTCGCTGCCGGTTTTTCTCACCCCCCCGATGACAGCGACCCGCCCCGATGCGCCAGCGCTGCGCTCCAGCCTTGAGGGTCGGTTGGGCGGCTCCAATGGCAAGACTTACCTGGAGATCAGCAACAGCGGGACTGTGCACGCGCAGATCACCGATCTGGCGTTCGTCGACGCTGCTGGCCGCCGCCTTGCGGTGCGCGACGGACTGGCAGGCTACGTGTTGCCCGGACAGCACAGGCGGTGGACAGTCCCCGCGACCCTGCCTCTCGGCGATGCAGGGGCGTTCAAGGGGCGCGTCGACGGCGAGCTCACCGATCGAACGCTTCTGCAACAGCGGCCGCCAAACCGCGCATCCGGTGACGCCCTTTGAGCACCGAGACCGCCGGCCCGGTGGCGCGATCGGCATCCTGGCGCTGTTGATCGGTGCGGCTGCGACGACGTCGCAGCCGCACGCGCAGCCGGCGCCGTCTCTTGCCACCTCGGCCGAGGGAACCGAGTGGTACCTGGAGGTGACCCTCAACCAGACGCGCGTCGGCGGATTGACTCCCTTCGTTCAGCGCAATGGCAAGTTGTTCGCGCGCGCTTCCGATCTGCGAACACTGGGCTTTGTCCTGATGGACATCCACGCGGACGCACTCGTCGACCTCGCCGATCTGCCTGGCTTGACCACGCAGCTCGACACCCGACTGCAGCGGGTCGTGCTCACGGCGCCACTGCGCCTTCTCGCCCTGGAAACCACCCGTCTCGAGGCGAACCGCAGCACCTCGGCCACCCCGAGCCCGACGGCGCCCGGCGTGCTGTTCAACTACGACCTCTACACAGCCCATGACCGCGGCGGCAGCCAGTTGAGCGCCGCCCACGAAACCCGCCTTTTCGGCATCGGCGAGGGGGTCTACAGCAACACGATGATCACCCGGCTCCTGCGCACCGACACCGGCGCCCCGGGCGACGGTTGGGAAAGCCAGTCGGTTCGGCTCGACACCTCATGGGAGAAGTCATGGCCGGATCGCCTCCTCTCGCTTCAACTGGGCGACAGCGTGACACGCAGCCTGGACTGGACCCGGTCCGTCAGGATCGGTGGCGTGCGCATCGGCAGCAACTTCGCGCTGGAGCCGTATCGCCTCACGACGCCACAGCCCGCATTCTTCGGCGAAGTCACGGTGCCATCAGCGGTCGATCTCTACGTCAATGGCCTGAAACAATACAGCGGACAGGTGCCTGCAGGACCCTTCCAGCTGAATGCCAATCCCGGCATCTCGGGGGCGGGCAATGCACAGGTGGTCCTGACAGATGCATTCGGACGCAGCCGCACCTTGTCGCTGCCGTTCTACAACACGCAACGCCTGCTCGAGACGGGGTTGACCGATTGGTCGGCATCGCTGGGCGTCGTGCGCCTCGGGTATGGGCAACGATCCTTTGCATACGACCATTCCCCGGTCGCCAGCGCAACGGTGCGCCACGGCGTCAGCGACCGATGGACTGTCGAGGCGCATGCCGAAGGCAGCGGACAGGTTCGAAACACCGGCATCGGCGCCTCCTGGCTGCTCGGCAACGCCGGCACGGCAGGCGTGCTCAGCGCTTCCATTGCAGCCAGCGCCGGTGCCGCACAACGCGGCGCTCAAGGATCGCTTGGCTATCAATGGAGCCATGACAACCTCTTCTTTGAAATGAACACCCAGCGCACCCGAGGCCACTACCGAGACATCGCCTCGCGCTACGGCCAGGATCCGGCGCGCATCAGCGACCGGGCCACGGGCGGCATGACGTTTCCGGCGATCGGCAGCTTCGGGTTGAGCTACATCCGGCTGACCTACCCCGGCAGCGACGACTCGCGTTACGCCGGCATCTCATGGTCCAGGCAGCTGGGCAACCGGCTGACACTGAGCGCCTCGTTGACACAGCAGCTGAACGACCGGAAGAACCTGAACGCCTTCTTCGGCCTGAGCTACAGCCTGGACGGGCGCCTGAATGCCAGCGCCACGCTGCAGCGTGGCGAGGGGCGGACCCGCGCGAGCGTCGATGTCACACAGCCGGTGCCAGGCGACGGCGGGTGGGGCTGGCGCGCACAGGCTAGCGACGACGGCGGCACCCGAGGCGGCCAGATCGAAGCAGGCTGGCTGGGGCGCTACGGGCGCGCGAACCTGGGCGCGGCCAACTTCGCTGGCAACAGCGCGAGCTATGCGAGCGCCAGCGGCTCTCTGGTGCTCATGAACAGCGGCTTCTTCGCGGCGCGCGACGTGAGCGACGGCTTCGCCCTCGTGACCACCGACGGCATCGCGGGCGTGCCAGTCAAGCTGGAGAACCGCGTGGTCGGCGTGACAGACGACCGCGGGACGTTGCTGGTCACGCGCCTGAACGCATGGCAGCGCAACCGGCTGTCCATCGATCCGATGAACCTGCCTGCCAATACGCAGGTTCTCGAAGTCGACAAGAACGCCACGCCCGCAGACCGCGCAGGAACCATCGTTCGTTTTGCCATCCGCCCCGTCCGGGCCGCACTGATCGTCTTGCACGACACAACCGGTCAGGCGATGGCGCTCGGCTCCAGAGTGCAAAACGCGAACGGCAGCGGGGCGCGGGCGGTCGTGGGCTACGACGGCGAAACCTACCTGGACACGCTGCAAATGCACAACCGTCTGCGCGTATTTCCGGCTGCAACCGCAACCCCATGCATCGTCGAATTCGACCTCCCGGACGCCGATGGCGCGACGCCGCGCGTCGGCCCGCTGCGCTGTGTGCCGGAGGAGGCCCCACCATGAACGGATCCCTTGTTGTGCGGATGGCGTTCGTCATGTTCACGGCGTGGGCGTGGTCGACACAGAGCGCCTGGGCGGTCACCACCTGTTCGGCCACGGTCACCACACTGGATTTCGGCAGCGTTGGCGATGTCACCCAATCGACACAGGGCGCGGCAACGCTGACGGTCACCTGCAACACCACGGCTTTGTCGCTCCTCGCGAACACCAAGGTCAGGATGTGCATCAACATCGGCAAGGCGGTGCGCGACATGCCCAATGCAGCCATTGCCGGTGCCGCATTGAGCTACCAGCTGTACAAGGACGCGTCGCGCACCCTGATCTGGGGAAGCAGTACGACTGCTGCCCCTGCCAACCAACCTTTGATCATCGATCTGGACTATCCGGTCCTCGTGCTGGTGGGCGGCAGCGGCGCCGTCACGCGAACGCTGTACGGCCAGATCCCGGCACAGGCCAATGCCGCCGCCGGCAACTACCTTCACAGCTACAGCGCAGCCGACACGTCGGTCGTGTTCCAGTCGAACTCCAGCCTTCTCGGGCCCGCTTCTCCCCCCGCGACCTGTACCTCTGGCGGCGAAGCTGGGACGCCCACGAACTTCAGTTTCGATGTGAAGGCCAACATTCCGCCGAGCTGTGACGTGTTGAGCGCCAGCAACCTGCAATTCGGAAGCAACGCCGGGGCGATCACTGCGCCGCTGGACAACGCGTCGAGCGTCGCACTCACGTGCCGCAGGGGAACGGCATGGACGCTGGGCCTCGACGATGGCCAGAACTTTTCCGGCGGCACGCGCCGCATGCGCAAGGGCACGAGCACCGACTTCGTCGCCTACCAACTCTATCGCGACAGCGGTCGCACCACGCCATGGAGCACGACCGGTGCGGGGGTCGCGACCGGAACGGGCACGGGGACTTCGATGCCGCAAGCGGTGTATGGCCGCGTTCCTGCGCCGCAGAACGTGCCGGCGGGGGAGTACCTGGACGTGGTGACGGTGACTGTCACCTACTGAACGGACCCGAGCCGCGCGGCGCGCACCGACGCGCAGCACGGCGATCGCGGACTTCGCGGGTGCAGCGCGAACGCTGCAAGTTGGTCAGGTGCTGGTGGGATCGGCCCGCCAAGATGGTCGTCGACTTCTTCAACTCCAGGGATTCTTCATGACCTTCGCCTCAACCCGGTCGCTGCTCGGCGCCGCCTGCCTCGCTCTCACCGCCTTTGCTGCACAGGCACAGGTGCCAGCCGACGCGCCGGCTGGCACCACGGTGCGATGCAAGGACGACAGCTACGCGAGCCCCGACACCAAATCGGGCGCCTGCCGCGGCCACAAGGGCATCAAGACCTGGTACGGCAAGGCCGACGCGACACCTGCACCCGCGGCGGCGCCAACGCCAGCCGTGCAGACGCAAGCGGCCGCGGTCAGCAAGACCGGCGTGGCGCCCAGCACCGGCGCCGCGAGCCGAACACCTGCGACACCCGCCAAGACCGACAAGACTGCGGCCATGACCGCAGCACCGGGCGGGGGTGCCGGCAAGGTGTGGGCCAACGACGAAACCAAGGTCTACCACTGCATGGGCGACCGCTACTACGGCAAGACCAAAAAGGGCGAATATCTGAGCGAAGCCGACGCCAAGGCCAAGGGCATGCACGCCTCGCACAACAAGGCCTGCACAGGCTGACGCCGTTTCAGCGCGGCAACGACTCGACTTCGCGGGTCCAGCGGTCGATCAGCCGCTTGCGCTCGGCCGCCTTGCCGTATTTTTCGAAGTCGTACTTGATCAGCTTCACACTGCTCGACGAGGGGATGCGCGGATCGGGCTTGAGCGTCTTGTTGGCGGGCGTCTGCAGGCTGCCGACCTTGGCGCCGAGCGACTGACCTGCCGGACTCATCAGGAAGTCGTAGTACTTGAGTGCGTTGGCCTTGTTGCGCGCACCCTTGACCAGCGCGATGCCACCGATCTCGTAGCCGGTGCCTTCGCAGGGGGACGAGGTCTTGACGGGATACTTTTCGAAGCGCCACTTTTCGAATCCGAACAGGAAACTCACGCCGATCGCCACTTCGCCCTTGGCCACGTTGGGCGCCTGTGCCTGCCCGCTGCGCGTGTAAGTCGTGGTGTTCTTGTGCAGCTTCTTGAGGTATTCAAAAGCCTCGTCTTCCCCCATCTGCTGCACGAGCCCCGCGATGATGGTGTAGGCCGTGCCGCTCGACGCCGGATGCGAAATTTCGATCTCGCCCCTGTATTCCGGCTTGACGAGGTCGGCCCAGCATTTGGGTTCGGCCAGCTTCTTTTTCTTGAGTACCTCGGTGTTGAAGCCAAAACCGATCGTGCTCGTATAGAAGCCGCCCACCTGGTTGCCGCTCATCGCGTACTGGCGCACCGCCCAGTCGTAGAGATCGTTGATGTAAGCCGGGCGATACGCATCGAGCAACCCCTGTTCGGCCACCTGCAGGAACGGATCGCCAGTGCCGCCCCACCAGAGATCGGTTTTGGGATTGGCCGCCTCGGCACGGATCTGTGCGGCAATTTCGCCGGTGCCTTTGTGCGCCTGATTGACCTTGATGCCGGTGGTCCGCGTGAACTCGGCGGCGGCCGCTTCGCACCACGGGCCGTCCGTGCTGCACAGCGCGTTCACCACGCCCTGGGCAGATGTGCTCACGGAAAAAAAAGCGGCCGCACTGGCGATCAAGACACGCGTTGCAATGACCTTTCGGGCTTGGTGAAAACGATGCAATCTGCACTCCGGAGCGGTTGGACACAGCACAAGGTTAAACGTCCAACACAGTGCCGGAAATCGGGGTATTCCGTGAATTGATGCAGCTCATGGGATGCAATTTTCCGAATTGCCTTCCTACAATCCGCCTCGGGGGTGTGTAGGACACACGCTTTTTCTTTTGTCACACAAGGAGTTCAGGGATATGGAACACAACACTTTTCAAAAGTGGGCCGCCGAGTTCGTCGGCACCTTCTGGCTGGTTTTCGGGGGATGCGGCAGCGCAGTTCTCGCTGCTGGATTTCCGGGCCTCGGCATCGGCTTTGCCGGCGTCTCTCTGGCCTTTGGCCTCACCGTGCTGACGGGCGCCTATGCGCTCGGTGGCATTTCGGGCGGTCACTTCAATCCGGCGGTGTCGGTGGGCCTCGTGGTCGCGGGTCGCTTCCGGGCGGCTGAACTGCCGGGCTACGTGGTGTCGCAAGTGCTCGGCGGCATCGCCGGCGCGGGCGTGCTCTACCTGATCGCCACCGGCAAGGCCGGCGCCGATATTGGCGGCTTCGCCACCAACGGCTACGGCGCGCATTCGCCGGGCGGCTTCAACCTCACCTCGGCCTTGCTGTGCGAAGTCGTGCTGACGGCGATCTTCCTGATCGTCATCCTCGGCACGACCTCCAAGCGCAATCCGGCCGGCTTCGGTGGCCTGGCCATCGGTCTGTGCCTGACGCTGATTCACCTCGTGTCGATCCCCGTGACCAACACTTCGGTGAACCCGGCGCGAAGCACCGGCCCGGCGCTCTTCGCACCCGGCTACGCCATGAGCGAGCTGTGGCTCTTCTGGGTCGCGCCGATCGTCGGCGCCATCATCGGCGCGCTGATTTACAAGCTGGTGCTGACCTCCGTCGCCGACGAACCGCACCCGACGCTGGCGCGCGACCCTGCGGCCTGACGCTCAGGAGCCGGACGATCGCGGCATCGGCATCGACGTCGACTGGCCGATCGCTTCGGTTCCCGAAGCGTGCGACGCAGCGTAGGCGTTCTTGTAGGCCTCTTCGGCCGACAGGGCCGAGGTCGGCATCGGCATCGACGTCGACTGCCCGACCGCTTCGGTGCCCGAGGCATGCGCCGCCGCGACCGCACCCGCATCCACTTCACGCGAGGCTTCGGTGGATGCGGTGGCGGCCATGCTGGTCGATTGACCGATCGACTCGGAACCGCCGCCGTCCCAGGCTTGCGCCGAGGCGGCCGCCGAGCCCAGCGCGGCAAAGGCAGCCAGCGCGGTGACAGCAAAAAGTTTGGTGGAAGCTTGCATGGTTGTCTCCTCAAGTTCGAACAGTGTCCGGTCTCGCACCGCAAGCGGCATTGCCCGCGACTGACCTGAATTCACTGTAGGCAGCCAGAGTGAGCTGACCATGAGCGATCACTTAGGCGGACGTGAGCAAGTCCGCCGGCTGATTCACACGCAGATGCACGCGTGCCAGGAGGCCCGGTCCTCCTTCTTCCTCGCTGCGGTTGCGCAGCACGATGTCCAGGCCGTTGCGCGCTGCTGCAGCCTGCGCGATGGCCAGGCCCAGCCCGCTGCCGCCGGCCGCGGAACCCGGCACGCGAAAGAAACGGTCGAATGCGCGGCCTATCAAAGCGTCCGGAATGCCCGGCCCGTGGTCGATCACGTCGACCACCGCCTCGCCATCGACCGCATGCAATCGCACATCGACCGCACTGCCCTCCCGCGTGTAGCGCAGCGCGTTGTCGATCAGGTTGTCGAACACGGAACGCAGCTCGGCGGCCGGCGCATTGACGCATGGCGAAATGCAGCCCTCGAATCCCACGTCGACGCCGCGCTGATCGGCCAGCAGCATCGCTTGCCCGAGACCTTCGCGCAATAACGCGGCCACGGCCACCGGCCCCGCACCCGCTGAGGTCAACGGCGCTTCCTGCCGCGACAACGACAGCAGCTGTTCCACCAGATGCCGCGTCCGCATCACGCCGGCTTCGAGCTGCCGGAAACGCTCCGTCGCCTCGCCCGATGGCACGTGGGGCCGCAGGTTCTCGATCTGCAGCCCGATCGCGGCGATCGGGCTTCGCAGCTCGTGCGCGGCGTCCTGCACGAAACGGCGTTGCGTCGAGAACGCTGCGCGCAGCCGGCCGAGCAGGCTGTTGAACGCGTCGACCAGCGGCTTGATCTCGTCCGGCACGCGCGCCGCCGACAATTCGGACAGGCTGCGTTCGTCCTGCGCCACCACTTCGCGCGCAACGGCGCGCAGCGAGCGCGAGGCCGCAGACACGATGAACCACAGCAGCACCATGGCCAGCGGCAGCAGCAGTGCGATCGGCAAGCCTTCAAACAGCGCGCGCCGGATCACGCGGTGCCGGCGAAAGCCATCGTTCTGTACCACTTGCACCCGCGGCAGGCCTTCCGTCGTCGGGGGCGGCGCGGTGTAGATGCGCCAGACGCCATCGTCACCTGCCGCTGTGCGCATCTCGACGTAGCCCGGCGCCGGCTGCAGCGGGACCGCCAGCGTGGGCCAAGAACTGGCCAGCAACGTGCCGCCATCCGCGCTCCACACCTGCAGCACGAACGCGCCGCGCGTCAGGTCGGCTGCATCGGCGAGCGGTTGCAACGCTGGCGGCTTGCGGTGCGAGGCGTAGGATTCGGCGACCAGCCGCATCTGCTCGTCCATGAAGTTGTGCACGAGACGCCCGTAGGTCACGTAGGCCAGGCACGCCGTGATGCCGGCCGCGATCACGTGCAGCGTCAAAAGCCAGAGCAGCAGTTGTCCGCGCAGCGAGCGTGGCGCTGCCCACGGCAGTTTCACGCGGGCACCACGCGCCAGCCGAGACCCCGCACATTGCGGATGGCCCCGGGACCGATCTTGCGGCGCATGCCGTGGATAAGCACGTCGACCGCATTGCTGGTCACCTCTTCGCCCCAGCCGTAGATGCGGTTCTCCAGTTGCTCGCGCGAAAGGATGGCGCCAGGCCGCTCCAGCAGCGCGTGCAGGAGCGCGAACTCGCGCGCGGTGAGCGCATCGCGCGTGCCGTTCAGCAGCACCTCGCGCGTCGTCAGGTCGAGCTGCAGTGCAGGTGTTCCGACCAGCGAATGCGCACTGCCGTCGCGGCGGCGAATCACCGCGCGCATGCGCGCCAGGAGCTCGCGGAAGTCGAAGGGCTTTTGCAGGTAGTCGTCGGCACCAAGGTCCAGGCTGTGGATGCGATCGTCGAGCCCGTCGCGCGCCGTGAGCACCAGCATCGGCGTCAGGTCGCCGCGCTCGCGGGCCCGGCGCAGCACCTCGGTGCCGTCGGCGCGCGGCAGCCCCAGGTCAAGCAGCACGCAGGTGTAGCCGCCGTCGCCCAGTGCGCTCTGCGCCAGTGCGCCGTCGCGCACCCAATCGACCGACCAGTCGGCGCCTTCGAGCGCCTGCATGAGGCTGCGCCCGATCATGTCGTCGTCTTCCACCAGCAGAACGCGCACGTTGTCTCCTTCGGACCGATCGCGATCCGGCACGGACGCTAGCGAACGATTCTTAGGACAACCTGAGCAAGCTCGACACGGCGGCGCCGGTCGTCAGAAGCGCTCGTTGGGCCCGAGGTAGCGCCACTGGCCGGCCGGAAGGTTGCCGAGCACCACGCGCCCGATGCGGATGCGCTTCAGACCCACCACCTTGAGCCCGACCTGCTCGCACATGCGCCGGATCTGGCGCTTCTTGCCTTCGGTCAGGACGAAGCGCAACTGCTCCGGGTTCTGCCAGTCGACTTGCGCGCGCTTGAGCGGCTGGCCGTCCAGACTGAGGCCCAAGCGCAGGCGCTCCAGCAGGGCCGGCGGAAAAATGGCGCGCACGTTGGTGGTGATCGGGTCGTCGTCGTCCATGCGGATGAGCTGGCCGGGCGGCGCAGGCTGACCGAGCCCGTGGTACGCCACGCGCACCAGGTATTCCTTTTCCATGCCGGAGTCTTCGCCGATGAGCTGGCGCGCGACGCGTCCGTCCTGCGTGAACACCAGCAGGCCAACCGAATCGATGTCGAGCCGACCCGCCGGCGCGAGTCCGCGCGTCTGCGGCGGGGAGAAGCGGTTGGCGCTCGGGTCTTCGCGCCAATGCGTGCGCGGGTTGATCAGCATCACGGCGGGCTCGTGGCCATCCTCGGCCTGCCCGCTCACATAGCCCATCGGCTTGTGCAGGAGGATCGTCACCTGCGTCGCCTGGTGGCCCTGCGCCTTCTTGTCGACCTCGACGCGGTCGGCCGGGGTCACCTTCACGCCCATCTCGGCCGGCTTGCCGTTGACCTTGACCCAGCCCTGCTCGATCCACGCGTCGGCCTCGCGACGCGAGCAGAGGCCGAGTTCGGCCATGCGTTTGTTGAGACGGACGGGTTCGGGGGAGGTCATGGAGAAAGGCGTTGAACGATCAGGCAGAGACTGATATTCTCGATGCACGTCGCGGGTTGACCGCAACATTTTTGGGGGATTCCCAAGTGAACAGTCAAAGCAGCACACGCAAGTTTCAGTACGCCATCGTCATCGGGCGTTTCCAGCCCGTCCATTTCGGACACCAACGACTCATCGAAGAAGGCCTGCGTGCGGCCGAACGCGTGATCGTCGTGGTCGGCTCCGACCGCAAGCCGCGCAGCTTCAAGAACCCCTTCACCTTCGACGAACGCGAACGCATGGTGCGCGCGTCGCTGCGCAGCACCGAGCAGATGCGCGTGAGCGTGATCGGCGTGGGCGACTCGCCCTACAACGACCAGCTCTGGATCGCGTCGATCCAGTCGGCGGTCGACCGGCTCATCCTGCAGGATGGCGTGCCACCGGCCAGGGCGAAGATCGCGCTCGTCGGGCACCTGAAGGACGCGTCGAGCTATTACCTCAGGCTCTTTCCGAGCTGGGAGTTCGTGGCGCACCAGGTGGTCGAGAGCATCAACGCGACCGACGTGCGCGCCCTGTACTTCGACCCCGAGATGCGCGGCCAACTGTCGCCGGCCGACCTGCCCGACGGCACCGCGGCCTTCCTCGACCGCTTCACCGCGAGCGACGACTACGCTGCGCTTTGCGACGAACGTGCGTTCCTCGCCGACTACAAGGCCAAGTACTGCTACGCCGGCAGCGACTTCCCGCCGATCTACACCACCGTGGATGCGGTCGTCGTCGAGGCGGGGCACATCCTCCTCGTGCAGCGCAAGTTCCATCCCGGCAAGGGCACCTGGGCGCTGCCTGGCGGCTTCGTCGGCCAGCACGAGCGGCTGCAGGAAGCGGCCGTGCGCGAGCTGAAGGAAGAGACGCGCCTGAAGGTGCCGGTGCCGGTGCTGAACGGCAGCCTGAAGGCCAGCCATGTGTTCGATGCGCCCGACCGCTCGCAGCGCGGCCGCACCATCACGCACGGCTTCTTCTTCGAACTCGCGCACAACCAGTGGACGGGCCTCTCCGACGTGCGGGCCGACGACGACGCGGCCGACGTGCGCTGGGTGCCGATCGCCGAATTCCTCGACATGCAGGAGCGCATGTACGAAGACCACTACTTCATCGCCAACCATTTCCTCGGCGGCCT
Source organism: Variovorax sp. PAMC 28711 (assembly GCF_001577265.1). NCBI lineage: Bacteria > Pseudomonadati > Pseudomonadota > Betaproteobacteria > Burkholderiales > Comamonadaceae > Variovorax > Variovorax sp. PAMC 28711. The sequence goes on from NZ_CP014517.1 coordinate 1,570,645, forward strand.
GGGCAAAAACTAGAAGTCCCGGCCATTTCAGCAAGAACGGGCCCTGGTTGACGGGGTCCATGTGAAAGGAGCTTTCACCATGACGCGCAATCCCACCTCCCTCGGCAGCAACCTCTTGCTGCGCACCGATTCCTACAAGGTGTCGCACTGGATGCAGTACCCGCCCGGTACCGAAACGGTGTTCAGCTACATCGAGTCGCGCGGCGGTGCCTTCAGCCATTCGGTCTTCTTCGGCCTGCAGGCCTATCTGCGCGAATACCTCTCCACGCCCGTCACGGTCGACGACATCGACGAGGCCGCCGCACTGATGGCGGTGCACGGCGAACCCTTCAACCGCGAGGGCTGGATGCGCCTGGTCGAGAAGCACGGCGGCCTCATGCCTGTGCGCATCCGCGCGGTGCCCGAAGGCAGCGTACTGCCGGTGCACAACGTGCTCGCCACCATCGAGAACACCGACCCCGAATTCTTCTGGATCACCAGCTTCCTGGAGACCGAACTGCTGCGCGCGATCTGGTACCCCACCACCGTCGCGACGCTCTCGGGCGCGGCCAAGGCGACGCTCCTGCGCTATCTCGAAGCCACCTGTGAAGACCCGGCTGCGCAGATCGGCTTCAAGCTGCACGACTTCGGCGCGCGCGGCGTGTCGAGCCTCGAATCGGCAGCGCTCGGCGGGATGGCGCACCTGGTCAATTTCCTCGGCACCGACACGCTCGCCGCGCTGGTCGCGGCACGCCGCTACTACGACTGCGAGGTGGCGGGCTTCTCCATTCCCGCGGCCGAGCACAGCACCATCACGGCATGGGGCCGCGACAAGGAATCGGACGCGTACCGCAACATGGTCGAGCAGTTCGGCAAGCCCGGCGCGGTGTTTGCCGTGGTCAGCGACAGCTACAACATCTTCAATGCCTGCGACCAGATCTGGGGCACCGAGCTGAAGGACCTGGTCGTGCAGTCGGGCGCCACGCTGGTGGTGCGGCCGGACTCCGGCGACCCGGCCGAGACGGTGTTGAAGGTGGTGCGCATCCTGGCCGCGCGCTTCGGCACCACGCGCAACACGAAGGGCTATCTGGTGCTGAACAACGTGCGTGTGATCCAGGGCGACGGCATCAACCTCGACTCGCTGCGCCTGTGCCTCTCGAACCTCTTCCACAACGGCTTCTCGGCAGAGAACATCGCCTTCGGCATGGGCGGCGGTCTGCTGCAGCAGGTCCATCGCGACACCATGCAGTGGGCGATGAAGTGCTCGGCGATGCAGGTGAATGGCGAATGGCGCGACGTGTACAAGGCTCCGGTCGGCGACATGACCAAGGCGTCAAAGAAGGGGCGGCTGACGTTGACGCGCGACGCGAAGGGCACGATACAGACGCAGCGCATCGAGACGCTGGAAGCGACGCAGACGGATCTGCTCGAGACGGTGTTCGAAAACGGTCGCATCGTGAAGCAGACCACCTTCGATGCGGTACGCGAACGGGCGGCGGCAGGCGCGCGCGCGCTGGTGACCTCGCGCGCACCGCTGTGAACCTGCTCGGCCAACCCGTCACCGCGCTCGAAGTTGCGGCCTTCGTCACCGGGCTCGCAACGGTCTGGCTCACCAAGATGCGTCACATCTGGAACTGGCCGGTGAGCCTGCTCAACGTGGCCTGCTTCATGGTGCTGTTCTACAGCGCCAAGCTCTACGCCGATGCGCTGCTGCAGATTGCCTTCGCGGTGCTCGGCATCGTCGGCTGGTGGCAATGGACGCGCGCGGCCGACCGCGATGCCGCGCACGACGTGCCGGTGACACGCACTTCGCTGCGCGAAGCCGGGCTATCGCTGGCGCTGTGCGCGACGGCCATCGCCGCGGGCGCCTGGGTGCTGCGCCGATGGACCGACAGCCCCGTGCCCATCGCCGACACCACGCTGCTGGTGCTGAGCCTGCTCGCCACCTGGTGGCAGGTGCGACGGCGGCTCGAATGCTGGCTGATGTGGATCGCGGTCGACGTGATATCGGTGCCGCTGTACTGGAAGCGCAGCCTGCCGCTGACGGCGGTCCTCTACGTCATCTTCCTGCTGATCTGCATCGCGGGCTACGTCGACTGGCGGCGTGCCTGGCAGCGTCAGCAGCAGGTCGCACCGGCACTGGCCAACGCATGACCACATTGCACGGTCTGGTCATCGGCAAGTTCTACCCGCCGCATGCCGGGCACCAGCTGCTCATCGGCGCCGCGGCCTCGCAATGCGCGCGCGTCACCGTCATCGCGATGGCGGCCTCGCACGAATCCATCCCGCTCGCGCTGCGCGTGCGCTGGTTGCGCGAGCTGCATGCGGCCCTGCCGAACGTGGTGGTGACGGGCATCGTCGACGACATTCCGATCGACTATGGCAACGACGCGATCTGGCGCGCGCACGTGGCGCTGATGCGCGAAGCGCTCGCGGCCATCGACGCGCCGCGGGTCAGCGCGGTGTTCACCTCCGAGCCCTACGGCGCCGAGTTGGCCCGACATTTCGACGCGACGCCGGTCACGCTCGACACGGCCCGCCTGCTCGCGCCCGTCTCGGCCACGCGCTTTCGCAACGATCCCCCGGCGTATTGGGATTTCATTGCGGCGCCCGTGCGTTCCGACCTCGCGTGGCGCATCGTGGTCGTCGGCGCGGAATCGACGGGCACCACCACCCTGTCGATCGCGCTGGCACAGGCACTGCGCGAGCGCGGTGGCGCCTATGGCCACACGCGCTGGGTGCCCGAGTACGGCCGCGCGCTCAGCGTCGAAAAACTGGCGGCGGCCATCGCGCAGGCGCAACTGCAGGGCGCGCCGCGGCCCGGCCCCGAAGACCTGCTCTGGCCCAGCGACGAGTTCACTCGCATCGCCACCACGCAGAACGCCATGGCGCGCGAGCAAGCCGCGGTGGGCGGCCCGCTGCTGGTGTGCGACACCGATGCCTTCGCCACCGCGATCTGGCACGAGCGCTACGTGGGCCACCGCAGCCCTGCCGTCGAAGCCATCGCCGGACAGGACCGCGGACGGCTCTACCTGCTGACGCATCACGACGGGGTGCCCTTTGAAGACGACGGCCTGCGCGACGGCGAAGCCCTCCGCGAGTGGATGACGGATCGCTTCGCTACCCGCCTCTCAGAGACTGCCCGCCGCCACGTCGTTTTGCGCGGTGATCGCGTGGAGCGACTCGATGCGGCGTTGTGTGCAGTCGATGCGCTGCTGGCCGGAGGCTGGGGTTTCGCGGCGCCGCTGGGCTAGTGCAGCCTTGCGGTGAGGCTCAGGCCGCTCCGAAGTCCTCGTTCGACTGCGCGTTTCCTTTGTCCTTGCCTGAATGCTTCAGCGCAGGCCCGTGGTGCCGATAGCGGATCAGGGAAGCGAATCGCGCATCTTCTCCACCTCCACGCGCGCCAAGTAACTCGGAATGTTCCGCCACAACGTGTGATACCCGAAGCCGCCCCTGAACATCTCGTGGCGCGCGGCGTCCTTGCTCCATCCCTCGACGGCCATGCGGTACACCGCAGCGACCGCGCCGGTCCGGTCGGCGCCGTGCCAACAATGGATCAGCACCGGCCCCTTCTTCTCAGCCTCGCGGATCGCCAGCAAGGCGCGGCGCACTTCGTCGTCGTTGATCGACCAGGTGTTGATCGGCACCCGCACCAGATCGATGCCGCTTCCGCGCAGCGCGCGCTCGTCGCTGTTGAACGAGCGGAAGCTGATCACGGTCTGGATGCCGAGCGCTTTCAGCGCGGGTACGTCTTCGCGCCGAGGCTGCGCGCTGCGGTACAGCGTGGGCGTGATGCGGTGCAGGTTCTCGATGCGGTGCTCGCCGCCGGCCAGCGGATCGGCCCACGCCTCGGGGCGGACGGCGACCGGTGCGTAGTGGCGCTTCGAGCGCCGCTTCATGGCGCGCCCTCCGCCGCTTCTTCTTCGTGGTGCACCCGCCGCCGGTGTCGCACGAAGAGAATCAGCCCCGCTGCCCCGAGCCCGACCCAGTAGTCGACCGGTGCGCCGAACACCCAGTGCTTGTGCCAGGTCACGACCGCCGGGTTGAAGCGCTCCCAGCCGTACGCCGGGTTCACGATGAACCACATGAAGTCTTCGGCGATCCAGAACACCATGAGCCCGACGAGTGCGAGCCCGGCGTCGCGCCAGCTCCAGCGCCCGTTGAAAGCCATCGGCCCGAAGAACACCAGTGCCATGAACGGGAACACCCACGCGTGATAACCCGTCATCGCGCGCCCGCCCCAGAAGATGTCGAGCAACCAATGGTGCTCGATGCGCCAGGTCGGCAGGTTGGCGGCCCAGCCGGCCGGACCTTCGATCTGGATCTCGGCGTTGGCGAAGAAGAACGCCATCACCACGACCCACACGAGGTACACGACGGTGCGGCCGATGCGCCGCTCGAATTGTTCTGCGGCGTTCATGCGGAGAGCACGCAGTTGAGCACGGCGCGCGCCGCGTCGGGCTTGCCCAAACCGTGGCTCTTGTGCGCCATGCGCGCGAGTTGCTCGGGCGCGGCCATCAGGCGCGCGATCTTGTACTCGAGGCCGATGGCGTCGTAAGCCAGCCAGGCGGCGCTCTCCTCCAGCAAGAAGCCGGCGTTGTGCTCTTCCTGCCCCGGAATCGGTGACACCAGCAACATCGGCTTGCCCAGCGCGAGGCATTCCGAAATCGTGAGCCCACCCGGCTTGGTCACGACCAGGTCGGCCGCGGCCATCAACTTTTCCATCTCGTTCGTGAAGCCGAGCGCGACCAGCCGACCCGGCCACTTCTGCGCGAGCGCTTCGAGGGCCTGCAGCGCCGCCGCGTTGCGCCCGGCCACCGCCACCACCTGGAAGTCCGACCCCGCACCGCGGATCGCCAGCACGCGCGCGACCATGCTCGGCAGGTCGCCCACGCCGGCACCGCCCGCGGCCATCAACACCACCTTGCGCGCCGGGTCGAGTCCGATCCGCATGACGTTCGCATCGCGTGCCAACGCCGGCGCGTCGGGCCGCGCGAAGGCCGGCATCACCGGGATGCCGGTGACGTGGATGCGGTCGGACGGCAGGCCGCGCGCCCGCATGCGAAACGCCACCTCCTCGGTCGCGGCGAGGTAGCCCGCCATCCCCGGCACGATCCACATGTTGTGCAGGTCGTAGTCCGTCACCTGGAGCCAGACCGGGCAGTCGATGCGGCCCCGGGTCTGCTCCCGCATGAGAAGTTCGGCCGGCAGGAAATGCGTGCAGACGATGGCGTCCGGCTTCGCGCGGTGGATTTCGCGAAGCAACGCGCCCGCGCTCACGCGCTCGATGCCGCGGCGCAGGCGCTGCGATGTCGCGCTGTGCGGCGTGATGTCGGCGCGCTGGTGCAGGTACGACCAGACCTCCGGCGCCCGGTTCACGAGCTGCAGATACCAGTCGGTGTAAACCTTCCGGAAACCGCCGGCCACATGCGCCATCGCGTCGATGTGCGTCGCGTGGACCGGCGGCACCATCGACTCGGCGGTGGCGGCGAGGGCCTGCGCAGCGCGCACGTGGCCGTTGCCGGCACTCACGCTGAGGATCAGAAGTTGGGTCATGGCGTCGGAGGCTAGCATTGGAAGACTTCAATTCCCAAGGCGACACCCTCATGGCACTCGAACTCCGCTCCCTCCTTCAGCCCACCGGCGAACTCGAACTCTCTCTGGTCGAGGTGCCGACACCCGAGCCCACCGCCGACGAGGTGATCGTGCGCATGGAAGCCGCGCCGATCAACCCGTCCGACCTCGGCCTGCTGCTCGCCGCGGCCGACCTCTCGACGCTGAAGGCCGCGGGCACCGCCGCGCAGCCCGTCGTCACGGCCACCGTGCCCGAGCGCGTGCTCGCCGGCATGAAGGCGCGCCACGGCGAGTCGATGGCCGTGGGCAACGAAGGCGCCGGCGTGGTGGTCGAGGCCGGCGCGTCGCCCGCAGCGCAGGCGCTGCTGGGCAAGACGGTCTCGATGATCGGCGGCGCCATGTACACGCAGATGCGCTGCATCCGCGCCGACCAGTGCATGCCGCTGCCCGCAGGCACGACGGCGGCCGAAGGCGCGTCGTGGTTCGTCAACCCGATGACCGCGCTCAGCATGGTCGAGACGATGCGGCGCGAAGGCCACAAGGCGCTGGTGCACACGGCAGCCGCATCCAACCTCGGCCAGATGCTCAACAAGATCTGCCTGAAAGACGGCATCGACCTGGTCAACATCGTGCGCAAGCCCGAGCAGGCCGCGCTCTTGAAATCGCTCGGTGCGAAGTACGTGGTCGACTCCAGTACGCCCACCTTCGTGGAAGACCTGACCGCCGCGCTCGCCACCACCGGCGCGACGCTCGCGTTCGATGCGATCGGCGGCGGCAAGCTGGCCGGCCAGATCCTGAGCGCGATGGAAGTCGCCATCAACCGCACCGCCAAGGAATACAGCCGCTACGGTTCTGCCGTGCACAAGCAGGTGTACCTCTACGGCAGCCTCGACCGCAGCAACACCGAGATCGTGCGCAACATCGGCATGGCGTGGGGCGTGGGCGGCTGGCTGCTGTTCCCGTTCCTGCAGAAGATCGGTGCGGCCGATGTGCAGCGCCTGAAAGACCGCGTGGCGTCGGAGCTCAAAACCACGTTCGCGAGCCACTACACGCGTGAGGTGTCACTGGCCGAAGCGCTCACACTCGACGCCATCACCGTGTACGGCAAGGCTGCCACAGGCGAGAAGTTCCTGATCAACCCGAGCAAGTGACGTGAACGCGGAACAGGTACGGCAGTTGCGCGCGGTCGGCTGCGCGATCGGTGGCGCCGCCCTGTTGTTCCTGGCGCATGCGCAGTACGGCGACTACGCGGCGCGTGGGGAGCACGCTGCGCTCCTGTGGTGCGCAGCGCTCGTCGTCGGCGCGCTCGGCGCTTTTGCCGGCGCCGTTTATTTGCGCTCGCGGCGCTGAGGCGGCGCGGTCGTCTGGTCGAGCCAGAACAAGGTGTCGACGTACGACATGAAGCGGTGCAGGTATTCGGGCGACACATCGCGCATCAGCGTGAGCGACTGGTGCACGAGGTTGTGCGAGTTGAGCGGGCCCGCGTTGGTCGGCACCTTTTCCAGTGACTGGACCAGCCGCCGCTCGGCGCTGAGACGCGTCCACACGTTGCGGAACCAGGTCAGCGTCTGGCCCTCGGGTGCGGTCGGGCCGTCGCCGCGCAACGCCGCCTGTTGTGCGATGTGCGCGCCGAGCGCGGAGAGCGCATGGCCGCCCTGCATCGGCGCCGCATCGGCGGGCGCGACGGCAGCGCCTTTGGCGCGGTGTGCCACGTCCTCGGCATAGGCCGCGAGCAACTGCGCCAGCCGCGCGTCGAGCAGCCTTCGCGCCTCGCCTTCGTGCGCGGCGCTGCGCCGCGCCAGCGCCTCGATCAGCCGGAAACGGACCGGGTTGACGCGGTGGTCGCCCCGGGCGCGCAGGGCCTCGATGTCACTCACGGTTTTTCTTCGCGGCCGCGTCCGCGCGCTTGGGCGTCGGCGCCATTTCGACACGGCGGTTCTTCGAGCGACCGTCCGCGTCGGCATTCGAGGCCACCGATTGCTCTGAACCGAAAGCAGCCGCGAACACCGATGACGACGGCATGCCCTCGTCGATCAGCGCGCGGGTCACGGTCAGCGCGCGTTGGGCCGACAGCTCCCAGTTGTCGGCGAACGGCCGATTCCCGCCGCGCACCTGCCGGTCGTCGGTGAAGCCGCTCACCATGAGCATTTCGTCGCGCGCCTTCAGGTAGTCGACCAGCGGCGCCGCCAGCGACTTCAGCAACTGCCGTCCTTCGGGCTGCAGCTCGGCCGAATTGAGCGCGAACAGCAGGTTGCCGCTGATGCCGATGCGCCCGTTGTCGAGCGTCACGCGGCCCGCGGCGAGCGGGCCGGCCAGCGCCTGCTCCAGCGTGCGCAAGCGCTGCGCCGCGGCCTGCCGCTGTTTCACTTCCGTTTCGAGTTTCGTCGCGAGTTCGAACTGCATCGCGAGCACGCACACGAGGATGAGCACGAAGGCGCCGAGCAGGCCCGACATCAGGTCGCCGAACACCGCCCACACCGGCACGCTCGGCTCGATGCCGCCGTCGATGTCGTCTGTCAGTTCGCTCCTCACGCGTCGCTGCCCGCGAGTGCGCGCTGGCTGGCGATGCGCTGCAGGTCTTCCACGATCTGCTTTTGCGACATCAGGCTGAGGTCGATCACCTCGCGCGCCTGCGCGACGTAATAAGCGAGCTGCTCGTCGCTGCGCGTCATCGACTGGCCGAGCGCCCCTTCGATGCGTTGCAGCTGCGCGCCCAGCTTGTCGTTCGACTGGCTGAACAGGTCGACGGCCGCACCGAACGCTTCTCCCAGGCTCGCCACTTCGACCGCACTGCCGGTCAGCTGCGCGGCCACGCCGGCCATCTTGCCGGTCTCGGCCTCGACCTGGTCGGTGAAGCGCGTGCCGACACGTTCCAGCAGTTCGGCCGATGCGCCGACCAGCGAATCGATGGCCGCGCGTTGCGCTGTGGACGCGTGGTTGACCGCGTCGAGCAGCGTTTCCAGCGTGCCGAGAATGCGCGCGCGCTCGTCGAGCATCGCGTTGTCGCGCACCATGCTGTCCGAGAGCTTCTGGCGCAGTTCCGCGATCACTTCGGCGGCGGCGCGCGGCGCTTCCGATGCCGCCTGCATCAGCTGCGCGATCTCCGCGATCGTGTTCTTCGCATGCGTCTCGCTTTGCGCGGTGATCTCGCTGGCGGTGTTCGCCAGGGTGCGGGCGATGTCCTCCTGGCGGCTCGCAGCGTGCGTGCCGGCTTCTCGCCATTCCTTGCCCAGCGCGTCGGCCATGGCCTCCAGTGCGCCGGTCCATGCAGCCAGCCGTTGCTGGTCGTTGGCGGCGAGCTGCGTTTGCAGGTCGACGTGCGCGCGACTCACCGTGCCGGACAACGACGCCGTGGTGTGCGCGAGCCGTTCGGCCACGCCGTCGACCAATGCGGTCGCGCGCTGGTCGAAGGTCGTGTTGAAGCGGTCGAGCGATGCGCGCAGGTCCGACGACAGCGTTTTGCTCGTGCGCTCGTGGCCGGCGAGTGCGGTCTTCCAGAGATCGGCCACGGTGGTGGTGGTGGCTTCGAGCCGCGTCGACATCCCGTCGAGCTGGCGCTGCACGCCCGCGCCGATGGTGTCGTGCAAGCCGGCCGTTTCGCGTGCGATACCGGCCATCGTGGCTTCCACCACGGGCTGAATCGCCGCGCCGGCCAGGCGGGCGCTTTCGGTGAGGCTTTCGGTCAGCGAACGGCCGACCGAATTGGCGAGACCTGTATAGGCCGCCTCGGCCTTGCCATGAAACGCGTCCTGGCTCGCGAGCAGCCGCTCGTTGAGCGCCTGGTGCTGGCGTTCCATCGCCGACATCATGGTTTGCAGCCGATCGAGCAGCACGGGCATCGCTTCGCCCTGCTGCTGCAGCAGCTTGAAGGATTCTTCACGGCGATGGGCCGACGTGAAGGGCCGCAAGGTGGTGGCGATGCGCGTGTCGAGCGACTGCGCGGCCTGCAAGCGGTCGCGCCGGCACAACGCCGACACGAGCCCCAGCATGGCCGAGGCCGCGACGCCCGCGAGCGAGGTGCCGAACGCCAGGCCGAGCCCCTTGACCGGCGCCGCGAGGGATGAGCGGATCGCCAGCAGGTCCGACGCGCTTTCCAGCGCGGTGCCGGTGCCGTTCAGCGTGACCACCATGCCGAGGAACGTGCCGAGCATGCCGAGCAGCACCAGCAGCCCGGTGAGGTACGGCGTCAGGGCCGGCCCCGGCAGGCCGACCCGTTCGCCCTCGATGCGCAGCCGCACCGCGTTGCGCAGGGACGGATGCAGGCGGTCGAGCCAGGCGCCCAAGGTGGTCGGCGTTTCCGGCAGGTCGGTGACGGCGCGCGTCAGCGTCGATGTCGCGTCGTGGAAGCGGCGCAATTCCAGCGCGCCCACGACATAAAAGGCGCCGATCAGCAGCGTCATGGCCAGTGCCAGCGTGTGGGTGCCGAGATAGCCGAAGGCGACCCAGCCGATGGCGACGAGGCCGACCCCGAAAGCGGCGATGGCGGTGATAGGGGTGCGAGGAGAGCGGGTCAGAGATCGGGTCATGGGCGGTCGGGTGAGCCGGTGCGAAGGGCTTCGAGCAGCGCTTCGACGGGTTGAAATCGGATGTCCAGTTCGGCGAGCAACACGCTGTGCATGTCCTTGCCGAACGCGCGATCGTCTGGCGTTTCGGCTTCGCGCAGACGCTTGAAATGCTTCTCCAGCAGGCCGGGCACGGTGGCGAGCAACCGATGCTCCTGCGCGCCAAGCACCTGCTCCATCACCGCGTCCACCGCCGCCAGCCGGGCCATCGCGGGCGAGCGGGTCGCCAGCGTTTCCCGCAGCCGGCCGCGCAGCGGGCCGATGCTGGCCACCATGGCCTGCTGTCGTGCGAGATAGCGTCGGCGGTATGCGGAGAACGCGGCCGCGGCGTCGTTGGAGGCACTTCGCATGTCTTCGGCGATGGCCGCGGTTTGCGCGCTTTTCACGCGCTCGGCCTGGACGTCCTCGATGTGCGACGGCGCTGGCCCGGAAGACGGCGGTGCCGGCAGGGACACGCTGTTCAGCGCTGCCGAGAGCGAGATGGCATCGGTCCAGCCGACCCATTGACTCAGCCGGTCCGCGAAAGCCTGTTTGGATTCGGGGGCGTCGGCATCGGTCAGCCGAGCGAGCAGTCGAGCGAGCGTCGAGCCGGGAATCCCTGTACGCCGTGACACTTGCACCATACCGCCAGAGCGAAAAACCTCGCAGTCTACACCGCTCAAATCACCAGCCGATACCCCACCGCCGTCTCTGTCAACAAGTGTTTCGGCTGCGCCGGATCGGCTTCCAGCTTCTGCCGCAGATGGCCCATGTAGATGCGCAGGTAGTGGCTCTGTTCCGAATGCGACGGACCCCACACCTCGCGCAGCAGCTGGCGTTGTGTGAGCACGCGGCCGGCGTTGGCGACCAGAACCGACAGCAGCCGGTATTCGGTCGGCGTGAGATGCACCTCGGCGCCGGCGCGGCGCACCAGCCGGGCCGCGCGGTCCAGCTCGATCTCGCCGAAGCGGAACACGGCCTCGGGTTCGGCGCCCGCCTCGCCACCGCCCGCTGCGCGCGGGCGGCGCAGGTTGGCGCGCACACGGGCCAGCAGCTCGCCGGTGCCGAAGGGTTTGGTGAGGTAGTCGTCGGCGCCGGCATCGAGCGCGGCGATCTTGTCAGCCTCGTCGCTGCGGGCGGACAACACGATGATCGGCACCGCCGACCAGCCACGCACGTCGCGGATCAGCGTCACGCCGTCGCCGTCGGGCAGGCCGAGGTCGAGCACCAGCAAGTCGGGCTGCCGCGTGCCGGCCGCGGCGAGCCCATCGCGCAGGTTGCCGGCCTCGTGCACCTGCCAGCCCTCGGCCTCGAGCGCGCCGCGCACGAAGCGGCGGATCTGCGGTTCGTCTTCGATGACGATGGCGGTGGGTTGGGGCATGGCGGATTCAGACGTTGGCGATGTCGGCGGCAGGTTCGGCCGGCGGCGCGCGACGCGGCAGCGTGACGGTGAATTCTGCGCCGCCGCCCGGTGCATTGGCGGTCGTGATGTCGCCACCGTGCGCGCTCACCACCGCCTTGCAGATCGCCAGACCCAGCCCCACGCCCGGCGTGGCCGATTCGGCCTCGCCGCGCGTGAACTTGTCGAACAGCGTGTGCTCGCGGCCGTGCAGCGCCGTCGGCAGGCCCGGCCCGTGGTCGCGTACCGTGAGCCGCAACGCCGACGGCGTGACGCTGGCGCCCACGACCACCGGCGGCGCGCCGTACTTGGCGGCGTTTTCGAGCAGGTTGACCAGCACACGCTCGATCAGCACCGCATCGAACTCGACCAGCGGGAGGTCGGATGCCAACGCCGTCGTCACCTTGCCCTCGCCCAACGCGGGGCGGGCTGCGCGGATGGCCGAGCCGACCACTTCCTCGACCGACTGCCAGTCGCGCCGCAAATTCACCGTGCCGCCGTTGGCCTCGAGCCGCGCCATGTCGAGCAGGTTGTTGACCAGTGCATTGAGCTGGCGGGCCTGCGCCACGATGGCCTGCGCCGCTGCCGCATGCTCGGCCGGCGGCAGCGTCTGCAGCGACTCGGCCAGGGCGATGAGCGCAGTGAGCGGTGTGCGCACGTCGTGCGAGATCGCGCCGAGCAGCGCGTTGCGCAGCCGTTCGGACTCCATTTCGACCACCGCGCCTTGCGCCACATCGACGTAGTGCACGCGCTCCAGGGCGATCGCGATCTGCCGCGCCAGCGTGTCGAGCTGTTGCGCCTGCTCCGGAATCAGCAGCCAGCGCGGCTGGGCCGGCACCAGCGCAAGCACGCCGCGCACGCGCATCGGCGCCTTCAGCGGCACGTAATGCCATGGCTGCGCAGCGAGTGTCGCGGTGGCGAGGCCCGCCGGCTGGCCGTGGCGAAAGGCCCAGTCGGCCACGCTGGGATCGAAGCCGGCAGGCGCCGACGCGGGCGGCACCAGCTGATCGGCCGCGTTGGTGACGAGCACCAGTGCATGACCGCCGAAATGCCCTTCCACCGCCGATGCGCCGATGGCCGTGACCTGTGCCGCCTCGAGCGCTGCAGACAGCTCGCGCGTGAGTTCGAACAGCGACTGGGCCCGCCGCTCGCGGCTCGTCGACACGCCCACTGCGAAACGCAGACCCGCCGTGAGCTGGCCGACCAGCAGGCCGACACCGAGCATCACGACGAAGGTGACGATGTACTGGGCATCGCTGACAGTGAAAGACAGCTTTGGCGGCACGAAGAAATAGTCGAAAGCCGCGACGTTGACGAGCGCCGAGAACGCCGCCGGCCCACGGTCGAAACGCACCGCGACGCCCACCACGCCGAGCAGGAACAGCATGACGATGTTGGCCAGCTCGAGCACGCCCGCGAGCGGCGTCGCGAGCAGCGTGACCCCCACGCACACGGCCGCTGCCCAGACGTAGCCGGGCCAGCGCGCACGCTGTCGGACGGTGTCGTCGTCGTCCGCACGCAGCGGCCCGAGCGGCGCGCGCGCCAGTCGACGCGAGCTGTCGGCGTGCGCAGCTTCGACGATGTCGAGCGCGGGTGCCTGTTGCGCGAGCAAGTGCGCGAGACGCGCCCGCGGGAAGGCGCGGCGCCAGCCGGTGGCGGGCGCCGCGCGGCCGATCACCAGCACCGCGCAGTTCAGGCGCTGCGCCTGGGCCGCGAGCTGCTGCGCGACGTCGGCGCCGGTGAGCACCGCGGTGTCGGCGCCGAGCTCTTCGGCCAGCTTGAGCACGGCAAGGATGCGGTCGCGCTGCGTCGACGTGAGCCGTTGCAGCGGCGGCGTTTCGACATACGCCGCATACCAGCGCACGTTCAGCTGACCGGCGAGCCGCGCTGCGGTGCGCACCGTCTGGGCCGCGTCTTCATGCGGGCCGACGCACGCCAGGATCGCGCCCGAGGTGTTCCAGGCCTGCAGCGCGCCGGCGCCGGACTGCTCGACGCGCCAGCCGCGCATGTCGTCTTCCACATGCTCGGCGGTGCGGCGCAGCGCGATCTCGCGCAGCGCCATGAGGTTGCCCTTGCGAAAGAAGTTCTGCGCGGCGCGCTCGGCCTGATGCGGCACGTAGACCTTGCCGGCCGCGAGCCGCGCGGTGAGTTCGTCGGGCGTGACGTCGACCAGCACCACCTCGTCGGCCTCGTCGAGCACCGCGTCGGGCACCGTCTCGTGCACGCGCACGCCCGTGATCGCGCCGACGGTGCCGTTGAGGCTTTCGAGGTGCTGCACGTTGAGCGCCGACCAGACTTCGATGCCCGACCCCAGCAGCTCTTCGACGTCCTGCCAGCGCTTGGCGTGGCGCGAACCGGGCGCGTTGGTGTGCGCGAGCTCATCGACCAGCAAGATGGTCGGGCGGCGCGCGAGTGCGGCGTCCAGATCGAATTCCGGCAGGCTCCGGTCGCGATAGGGCAGCTGCCGCAGCGGCAGCTGTTCGAGACCGGTGAGCAGCGCCGCCGTTTCGCTGCGGCCGTGGGTTTCGACCACGCCGATCAGCACGTTGCGGCCCGCGGCGCGCTCGCGCTGGGCCGCGCTCAGCATCGCCCAGGTCTTGCCGACGCCGGCACTCGCGCCGAAGTAGATGCGCAGCTTGCCGCGCAACGCGCGCGCCTCGTCACTGCGCAACTGGGCAATCAGCGCATCGGGATCGGGACGGGCGACATCGTTCATGGCGAGGTGCCGGCAGGTTAGCGCATGGGCCGGTCGCCGCGCGGCGGGCGATCGCCGTGAGGGTCGCCTCGGTCGCGATCCCGTTCGTGGCCATGCGGATGGCGACGCGCGGTGCGCGACAGCACGAACCAGCAGAACAGGAGCGGCAGGAACAGCACTGCGAGCGCCAGCAACGCGTGAAGAAGGTCAGTTCCCATGGGACAGTCCGCAGCGCGCGAGGTGCGCGCGCCAGCTCACCAGCCGACCGATCTCGCCGGACGGAACGCAGTCGATCAAGCGATGCAGCAGCTCGGCGTAGCGGGCGAGCGGCAGACGGATCATCAGCCGCACGCGCGGCGCCATGCTTTCCTGCGTGCCGTCGTCATGCAGCAGCGGCTCGCAGCGCACCACGCCCGCATCGGGACAGCGCGCCACATTGCGGCGCACGCAAGCCGCATCCACGCACGCGACAGTGACGTCGAGCACATAGAAGGCGTCACCCCGGGGAGCGGTCCGCGAGACCCCGAACTGTTCACGGTAAACGGCGTAAGCCATCGATTGCTTTCTTGGTCAGTTCTTCGCATCCAGCGCCAGATTGAGCGCCAGCACGTTCACACGCGGCTCGCCCAGCCAGCCCATCGACACGCCTTCGGTGTTCCGTGCGATCAGTTGCTCGACCGAATCCGGCGACACGCCGCGCACGCGCGCGACGCGCGCCGCCTGGTAGCGCGCGGCCGCCGGCGTGATGTGCGGATCGAGTCCGCTCGCCGACGCCGTGACGAGGTCGACCGGCACCGGCGCGGTGTTGCCCGGGTCGGCGGCGCGGAGCGCTTCGATGCGGCCCTTGACCGCATCGGCCAGCGCAGGGTTCAGCGGGCCCTGGTTCGAGCCGCCGGAGGCGCCCGCGTTGTAGGCCATCGGCGATGTGGCCGACGGCCGTCCCCAGAAGTGCTTCGGGTCGCTGAAGGCCTGGCCGATCAGCGTCGAGCCGATGGCCTTGCCGTCGCGCATCACCAGGCTGCCGGCGGCCTGCGCCGGGAAAGCGGCCTGAGCCACGCCGGTGACGGCGAGCGGATAGAGCACCCCGGTGATGAGGGTGAGCGCGGCGAACAACACGAGCGCGGGGCGAATGAGTTTGGTGGTCATGGAAGTGCTTTCAAACCAGCCCGACGAGGGCCAGCAGCCAGTCGATGGCCTTGATGCCGATGAAGGGAACGATCAGGCCGCCGAGGCCGTAGATCGCGAGGTTGCGGCGAAGCAGCGCGGCCGCGCCGACCGGTCGGTAGCGCACGCCCTTGAGCGCCAGCGGGATCAGGAACACGATCACCAGGGCGTTGAAGATCACGGCGCTCAGGATGGCGGACGACGGGCTCGCCAGCTGCATCACGTTGAGCGCGCCGAGCTGCGGATACGTCGACACGAAGATCGCCGGAATGATCGCGAAGTACTTCGCCACGTCGTTGGCGATCGAGAAGGTGGTGAGCGAGCCGCGCGTCATCAGCAGCGCCTTGCCGGTCTCGACGACTTCGAGCAGCTTGGTCGGGTTGGAGTCGAGGTCGACCATGTTGCCGGCCTCTTTGGCGGCTTGCGTGCCGCTGCCCATGGCCACCGCCACGTCGGCCTGCGCCAGCGCCGGGGCGTCGTTGGTGCCGTCGCCGGTCATCGCGACCAGCCGGCCCTCCGCCTGGTAGCTGCGGATCAGCGCGAGCTTGTCTTCGGGCGTGGCTTCGGCGAGGAAATCGTCGACACCGGCTTCGGCCGCGATGGCGGCGGCCGTGAGCTTGTTGTCGCCGGTGATCATCACGGTCTTGATGCCCATGCGGCGCAACTCGGCGAAGCGCTCCTTGATGCCGGTCTTGACGATGTCCTTGAGCTCGACGACGCCGAGCACGCGGTTGCCTTCGGACACGGCCAGCGGCGTGCTGCCGCGGCGTGCCACTTCGTCGGAGGCGCGCAGCACCTCGGGCGCCATCGTGCCGCCGACCGCTTCGATGTGCTTTCGCACCGCCTCGACCGCGCCCTTGCGCAAGAGAATGGCATCGGCATCGAGACTGTTCCCGGCGGCCGGCAGGTCGACGCCGCTCATCCGGGTCTGGGCGGTGAAGGGCACGAACTGCATGTGCTCGTCACGGTCGGCTTCGACGCCCTGGCGGCGCGCCAGGTCGACGATGCTGCGGCCTTCGGGCGTTTCGTCGGCCAGCGAGGCCAGCACCGCGGCACGGGCCAGGCGCTCCGGCGTGACGCCGGGTGCCGGCAGGAAGGCCGAAGCCTGTCGATTGCCGTGCGTGATGGTGCCGGTCTTGTCGAGCAGCAGCACATCGACGTCGCCGGCGGCTTCCACCGCACGGCCCGAGGTGGCGATCACGTTGGCCTGCATCATGCGGCTCATGCCGGCCACGCCCACGGCCGAGAGCAGGCCGCCGATGGTGGTCGGAATCAGGCACACCAGCAGCGCGACCAGCGCGGTCAGCGACACCACGGTGCCGGTGCCCGCGGCGCCCACGCTGAACTGCGAGAACGGCAGCAGCGTGACGGTGACCATCAGGAACACCAGCGTGAGGGCGACCAGCAGGATGGTCAGCGCGATTTCGTTCGGCGTCTTGCTGCGTTTGGCCGCTTCGACCATGCCGATCATGCGGTCCAGGAACGACTCGCCGGGGTTCACGCTGATGCGCACCACCAGCCAGTCCGAGAGCACACGCGTGCCGCCGGTGACCGCAGAGAAGTCACCGCCCGATTCGCGCACCACCGGTGCCGATTCGCCAGTGATGGCGCTTTCGTCGACCGAGGCCACGCCTTCGATCACCTCGCCGTCGAGCGGGATCACGTCGCCGGTCTCGACCAGCACCACGTCGCCCTTGCGCAGGTTGGGTGCCTGCTCGGGCAGGAAGCCGGCGTTGCGGCGCGGGCCGTTGAGTTTCTTGGCCCAGGTGTCCTTGCGCAGGCCGCGCAGTGACGCCGCCTGCGCCTTGCTGCGCCCTTCGGCCAGCGCTTCGGCGAAGTTGGCGAACAACACCGTGAACCACAGCCACACCGAAATGGCGAGCACGAAGCCGGCGCGCATGCCGCTTTCGCCGGCGAAGCCGATGGCATGCAGCCACAGCAGCGTGGTCAGAATGCTGCCGATGTAGACGACGAACATCACCGGGTTGCGCCACTGCACGCGCGGGCTCAGCTTGGCGAAGGCGCTCCACAGCGCGGGCTTGATCAACGCGGCGTCGAGCAACGACAGGCCGACGGGCGAATTTTCGGTCTTCATGGGATCACTTCCAGAGCATCAGGTGCTCGACCACCGGGCCCAGCGCGAGCGCCGGCACGTAGTTGAGCAGGCCGACCAGCAGCACGGTGCCGATCAACAGGGAGACGAACAACGGACCGTGCGTGGGCATCGTTCCGGCCGTTTCGGGCAGCCGCTTCTTGGCGGCGAGTGCACCTGCGATGGCCAACACCGGCACGATCACGCCGAAGCGGCCGAGCCACATCACCAGTCCGAGCAGTGCGTTGTAGAACGGCGTGTTGGCCGAAAGGCCGGCGAAGGCACTGCCGTTGTTGTTGCCGGCCGAAGTCAGCGCATAGAGGATCTCCGAGAAGCCGTGCGCGCCGGGGTTCGCGATGCCCGCCTTCCCCGCCGCCAGGCTCACCGCGATCGCGGTGCCGGCCAGCACGAGGATCGGCGTCACGAGAATCGCGATGGACGTGAGCTTCATCTCGTGCACCTCGATCTTCTTGCCGAGGTACTCGGGCGTGCGGCCGATCATGAGGCCCGCGATGAACACCGCGAGGATTGCGAAGATCAGCATGCCGTAGAGGCCGGTACCGACGCCGCCGAACACCACTTCGCCGAGCTGCATCAGCACCATCGGCACCATGCCGCCGAGCGGTGTGAGCGAGTCGTGCATCGTGTTGACGGCACCGCACGATGCTGCGGTGGTGACGGCAGCGAACAGCGCTGAGGCGTTGATGCCGAAACGCACTTCCTTGCCTTCCATGTTGCCGCCGGCCTGCAATGCGCTCGCCGTCTGGTCGACGCCCAGGCCACCGATCAACGGATTGCCGGCCTGCTCGGCTGGCATCAGCAACACGACCGCGACGACGAACATCACCGTCATCGCCGCCAGCACGGCCCAGCCCTGGCGCAGGTCGCCGACCACACGGCCGAACGCGAAGCAGAGCGCCGCCGGGATCAGGAAGATCGCCAGCATCTGCACGAAGTTGGACAGCGCGGTGGGGTTTTCGTACGGATGCGCCGAGTTGGCGTTGAAGAACCCGCCGCCGTTGGTGCCGACCATCTTGATGGCTTCCTGCGACGCGACCGGGCCCATGGCCAGCGTCTGCGTGGCGGTGCTGGCGTCTTCCATCACCGGCGCGCCGGCCGCATCTTTCAGCGGCTGGCCATCGGGGCCGTTCTTTGGCTGCTGGTAGGTCTGCGTTTCGAGCGTGTCGACGGTCTTGTAGGCGTCGAAGTTCTGGATCACGCCCTGTCCCGCGAAAAACACCGCGACCACGAACGAGATCGGCAGCAGCACCCAAAGCGTGATGCGCGTCACGTCGGCCCAGAAGTTGCCGACCAGCCCCTTGCCATCGGTACGGCGCGCTGCAAAGCCGCGAGCCAGCGCGAACGCGACCGCAATACCGGTGGCCGCCGACAGGAAGTTTTGCACCGTCAGGCCGAGCATCTGCGTGAGATAGCTCATGGCCGATTCGCCGCCGTAGCCCTGCCAGTTGGTGTTGGTCACGAACGAGACGGCGGTGTTGAATGCCGAATCGGGCGTCGCCGCAGCCTGCCCCGCGGGGTTGAGCGGCAACACGGCCTGAAGGCGTTGCAGCGCATAGACGGCGAGCGCGCCGAGCGCGTTGAAGGCGAGCAGCGCGAGCGCGTAGCTGCGCCAGTGCATCGATTCGCCGGGCGCCACGCCCGCGAGACGAAAGAGCGGTGACTCGACGCGCTGCATCCAGCGCGGCAAGCGCTCATTGCACAGGGCGGCGAGCCCACGGCCGAGCGGCCAGGCGAGCAGCCCGAGCACGGCGAGAAAAATGACCAGCAAGGTCCAGCCGGAGAGGTTCATGTCAGAACTCCTCGGCGCAGATCAGCGCGAACACGAGGTAGGCGAACAGCAGCACGGCGACCAGCCCGCCGAACCCGTAGAGGACTTCGAGGCTGATCACGGCCGCTCTCCCTTGGCGGCCTGCAGCTTGTGCAAGCCCGCCACCATGCCCACCAGGGCCACCCACAACACCGCTATCGCGGCGATCCATACGACGTCCATTCGGTCACTCCTGTTTCGAGACATGGCGGTCAGTCTCGGCAGGGGCGCGTAAAAACGGGAAATGGAGTGGGCGGCGGGTTGTAAAAAAGGCGTAAAAAAAGCGCCTCGTGGCGCTCATCGGGGTCCGGCCGGCTGGCAGCGTCAGCGCTGCAGCTTGTCCTTGGCGTTCTGTTCCTCGATGCGCTCGCGCGCTGCCAGCCAGTCGGCATCGCTCCACTCGCGCAGTTCGTAGAAGTTGCCGCCAGTGGCTGCGGCCTGGCCGCCGTCCATCATGATCGACTGGCCCGTGAGCCAGTCGCATTGGCCAGGCGCCATCAGGAAGGCCGCGAGGTTCTGCAGCTCGCTCATCTCGCCGGTGCGCGCCATCGGATTGCTCTTCCTGCTGCGCTCGCCCGGTTCTTCGCCGGGGTTGAGGCGCTTGCTCATGCCTTCGGTCGGGATCTCGCCGGGGCCGACCGCGTTCAGGCGGATGCCGTAACGCGCCCACTCGATGGCGAGCGACTTGGTCATGACCTCGATGCCCGCCTTGCTCATCGCCGACGGCACGACATAGGGGCCGCCGTTGTCCACCCAGGTCACGATGACGCTCATGACACTGCGGAACGCGCTGCCGGGCTTCCACGCGCCCGACTTGGCCTCTGCGATCCAGCGCTTGCCGACGGCCTGCGTGACGTAGAAGCTGCCGTGGAACACGATGTTGGCCACCGCGTCGAAGGCGCGTGGCGACAGCGCCTCGGTCGGCGAGACGAAATTGCCGGCCGCGTTGTTGACGAGGCCGGTGAGGCCGCCGCCCGCGAACAGCGACTCGACCATCTCGTCGACCGCCTGCGCGTTGCGGATGTCGACGCCGAAAGCATCGGCGCGGCGCCCCGGAAAGCGCTCGCGCCACTCGGCCGCCGTGGCTTCGACCACCGACTGCCGACGGCCGCAGATCGCGACGTCGGCACCCAGTCCGAGGAAGCGCTCGGCCATCGACTTGCCAAGGCCCGTGCCGCCACCCGTGATAAGGATGCGCTGGCCGGTCATGAGGGCGGGTTGGAACATGGGGTTGTGTCTCCTTCGTTGAACTGTCAGACGTCGCGGGTCAGTCTGGCACGAACTTCGCCTTGAACTTGGTCTCGTCCGCGTCATCCTCGAGCGTGACGAGCTGGCCCATCTTTCCGTCGGCCAGGCGGCAGGCGGCGAAGAGGCTGTAGCGGCCCTTGAGGTAGTAGCTCTCCATGTCGATCAGCATGTAGGGGTGCGGCACGAACACCTGGTGCTCGAACACCACGCGGTGCACATTGCGCGGCGACGGGAAGAGTTTGAAGTCGGGCGTCTCGAAGGATTTGGCGGTGGCCATGGGCGTTGTCCGTAGAGAGTCAGGGCTGGCGGAATTGCTTCCGCAGGAACGCGCGATGGCGGTCGATGTGTTCGAGCTGCGCTTTGGCGACCGTGCCGCCGAGATCGACGCCGTCGCCGTTCAGCACGTCGTTGGCCAGCGTCATGGCGCGCGCCACGACTTCTTCTTCGCTCACGCCCTGCGCAGCGGCGAGGTCGAGTGCGACGCGCTTCATGGCGCGCTGCGACAGCATCCACATCGCGCCGAAAACATCCCACGCGGCAGCCGCCTCCTTGAACTTGTCGCGTTCAGCGAGGATTTCGTCGAGCGGCTTGGCGAGCAGTTCGTTGAGGTCGGCGATCTGCGCGGTCAGCGTTTCGTTCTGCGCCTGGGCGGCGATCAGCGCGTCGCCGGGGTTGTCGAGCGGTGGGGCGGTGGCCATGTCGCTTCCCTCAGCTGCCGGTCAAGGCGCGGTACGCTTCGCGCGTCGACGGCGCGACGGAATCGAGCGCGAGCTGGTACGACGTCTTGTGCCGCGCCAGCAACCGCGCCGACGCCACCGTCTTCGAGCGGCAGAACCAGTGGCAAGTGTGTTGCATCAGGAAGAGTTCGGCCGACATCGTGAAGGCCTTGCGCTTGGAGGTTTGCTGCAACACGTTGCCGGCGGCGTCGGCGATGCCCTTGGCGTGAATGGCGAAGGCCTTGCGCGCATCGAAAGTGGCCGAGGGCAACCACTGGTCGGCGTAGGGCACCGCGATCGGCAGCTTGCTGATGCGCGTCTCGGCGTCTCCGAGGCGCCCGAAGCTGGCGGCGAACCGGTTGAACTGGCCCGACAGCGTCTGCTCGTCTTCGGCCAAGAGACTCCAGATCTGGTCGCGCCGCTCGGCGTCGTCTTCGCCCAGGCAGCGCAGGTAGCCGTCGGTGAGCTTTTCCATGAGCTTCTCGATCTGGTAGTTGCCGAGCTGACTCCCCAGCAGGGCGATGCGACGGCTTTGCTCCCGCGACTTGAGTACATAAGCGCCCACGAAGATCAGGGCGGCGAGAACGAGAATTTCCATGCGGCGAGTGTAGTGAGCGCAAGCGTCAGGCCGGCCCGGTCGCCATGCCTCGCAACGCCGCCATGTCCAGCACCCGCAACCCGCCGTACTCCACGCGCAGCGCACCCTGCGACTCGAGCGTGCGCAGCGCCTGGTTCACGCGCTGGCGCGAGAGGCCGATGAGGTAGGCCAGCTCCTGCTGGGTGATGCGCAGCAGCTCGCCCACGCCGGGGAACAGCACCGGGTTGAACAGCGCGGCGAGGTTGCGCGCGACGCGGGCGTCGGGGTTGTTCAGGCGGTCGGCTTCGCGGGCCGCGATGAACTGCGCGAGGCGTTCGTTTAGCTGGTTCATCACGAAGCGGTTGAAGCCGATGGAATGGTCGAGCAGCCAGTGGAAGTCGTCGATCGGCAGGCCGGCCACCACGCTCCGGCGCAGCGCCTGGATGTTGTAGCGGTAAGGCTCGCGCTTCATGGCCGTGCCTTCGCCGAACCAGCCGCCGGGCGGCAGGCCGCTGTAGGTCATCGAGGTGCCGTCGGCCGCGTCGTTGCTCATCTTGAGCAGCCCTTCCACCACGCCGAACCAGTAGGTCGGCGAACGCCCGATGCGGCACACCAGGTCGCCCGGCTCGGCCTCGCCGACCACGACCACGGCTTCGGCGCGGCGCCGCTCTGCCGGTGTGAGCGTGCGCAGCCACGGGATGTTGGCCAACTCCTCGGCCAGGGCCGGGCGCACCCGATCGCGGATGGAGCCGACAGGCGTGAGGTTCATTTGGCGCAGCGACACGCAGTGCGCGAAGCCTGGGGGCGAGTCAAGTGCACGGGAAACTCCGGGGAGTGTTGTCCCCTAGATTGTCGTTGGAACGACAAGCGGGCGTCAAAGTGCGGCCTACGATCCGCCCCACTGTGACCCTATCCACCGCCGTTCGGCCACCCACTTTTCCTCGCCTTTTGCTCGCGCACGCGGCGACGCGGCCCGACGCGCCGGCCGTGCGCGAAAAGGACCTCGGCATCTGGCAAACCTGGAGCTGGCAAGCGGTCGCGCAGGAAGTGCGCGAGATCGCGTGCGGCCTCGCGAGCCTCGGCTTCGAGGCGTTCGACAACCTCGCCATCGTCGGCGCCAACCGGCCGCACCTCTACATGGCGGTGCTCGCGGCGCAGAGCCTGCGCGGCGTGCCGGTGCCGCTCTACCAGGATGCCGTCGCGGAAGAGATGGTCTTCATGCTGGAAGACGCGGCCATCGAGTTCGTGGTGGTCGAGGACCAGGAGCAGGTCGACAAGCTGCTCGAGTGCCGCGAGACGCGTCCCGGCATCCGCCACATCATCTACGACGACCCCAAAGGGCTGCGCCACTACGACCAGCCGGGCCTCATCAGCTACGACACGCTGCGCGAACTCGGCCGCGCGTTCGACCTGGCGCACCCCGGCCACTACGACCGCGCGGTGGCGAGCGGCGAGGCCACCGACGTCGGCGTGATCCTCTACACCTCGGGCACCACGGGCCGGCCCAAGGGCGTGTGCCAGACGCACGCGAGCTTCATCGCATCGGGGCGCGGCGGCGTCGAGACCGACCGGCTCGGCCCCGGCGACAACATCATGAGTTACCTGCCGATGGCGTGGGTGGGCGACCACCTGTTCTCGGTGGCGCAGTGGCTGGTCGGCGGCTTCACGCTCAACTGCCCCGAGTCGGCCGAGACGGTGATGAACGACATGCGCGAGATCGGCCCGAGTTACTACTTCGGGCCGCCGCGCACCTTCGAGGGCCTGCTGACCGCCGTGTCGATCCGCATGGAAGACGCGGCCCGCCCGAAGCGCTGGCTCTATGCGAAGTTCATGGCGCTGGCGCAGCGCGTGGGCGCCGACCTCCTCAACGGCGCGTCGGTGGGCGCAGGCGATCGCTTCATGTATGCGATCGGCAATGCGCTCGTGTACGGGCCGCTGCGCAACGTGCTGGGCATGAGCCGCATCCGCGTGGCCTACACGGCGGGGGCCGCGATCGGCCCCGACCTGTTCCGCTTCTACCGCTCGATCGGCGTCAACCTGAAGCAGTTCTACGGCCAGACCGAAACGTGTGCGTACGTGTGCCTGCAACAAGACGGCAAGGTGAAACTCTCGACCGTCGGCACCGCGGCGCCGGGCATCGAACTGAAGATCGCGGCCGACGGCGAAGTGCTGGTGCGCGGCGTGTCGGTGCTCAAGGAATACTACAAACGCCCCGATGCGACCGCCGAGGTGCTCGATGCCGACGGCTTCTTCCACACCGGCGACGCCGGCGTGCTCGACAACGAAGGCCACCTGCGCATCATCGACCGCGCGAAAGACGTGGGGCGCCTCACGAACGGCGCGATCTTTGCGCCCAACTACATCGAGAACAAGCTCAAGTTCTTTCCGCAAATCAAGGAAGCCGTGTGTTTCGGCAACCACCGCGACGCGGTATGCGCCTTCATCAACATCGACTTCGACGCGGTCGGCAACTGGGCCGAACGGCGTGGCCTCGCCTACGGCGGCTACATCGACCTGGCGGCCAAGCCCGAAGTGCTCGGCCTCATCGGCGAATGCATCGCGAAGGTGAATGCCGACCTCGCCACCGAAGACGGCATGGGCGAGACGCAGATCGCGCGCTTCCTCGTGCTTCACAAGGAGCTCGACCCCGACGACGACGAGCTGACCCGCACGCGCAAGGTGCGCCGCGGCTTCATCGCCGAGAAATACGCCGTGCTGGTCGATGCGCTCTACGGCGGCAAGACCGAGCAGTACATCGAAACGCAGGTGAAGTTCGAGGACGGCCGCACCGGCGTCGTCAACGCCACGCTGACGATCGTCGAGGCCGCCACCTTTCCTGTCGTGAAGGCCGCCGCATGAGCAACCGCAAGATCGGCGACGTCATCCTCGACGTGCAGAACATTTCCTTGAGCTTCGGCGGCGTGAAGGCGCTCACCGACATCAGCTTCAACGTGCGCGAGCACGAGGTGCGCGCGATCATCGGACCGAACGGCGCCGGCAAGAGCTCGATGCTCAACTGCATCAATGGCGTCTACCAGCCGCAGCAGGGCAGCATCACTTTCCGCGGCCAGACCTTCAAGCACATGAACTCGCGCCAGGTGGCCGAGATGGGCGTGGCGCGCACCTTCCAGAACCTCGCGCTGTTCAAGGGCATGAGCGTGCTCGACAACATCATGACGGGGCGCAATCTCAAGATGAAGAGCGGCATCCTCGCGCAGGCCTTGCGCTGGGGCCCGGCCGAGCGCGAGGAGTTGCAGCAGCGCGAATTCGTCGAGCACATCATCGACTTCCTCGAGATCCAGGCGCACCGCAAGACGCCGGTCGGCCGCCTGCCCTACGGCCTGCAAAAACGTGTCGACCTCGGCCGCGCGCTGGCGATGGAGCCGCAGGTGCTGCTGCTCGACGAACCGATGGCCGGCATGAACGTGGAAGAGAAGCAGGACATGAGCCGCTTCATCCTCGACATGAACGACGAGTTCGGTACGACCATCGTGCTGATCGAGCACGACATGGGCGTGGTGATGGACATCTCCGACCGCGTGGTGGTGCTCGACTACGGCAAGAAAATCGGTGACGGCACGCCGCACGAAGTCCGCAACAACGCGGACGTGATCAAGGCCTATCTGGGCGTGGAGCACTGATGGGCTTTTTCCTCGAAACCCTCTTCGGCGGCCTGATGGTCGGCATGCTCTACGCGCTGATCGCGTTGGGCTTCGTGCTGATCTACAAGGCGTCGGGCGTCTTCAATTTCGCGCAGGGCGCGATGGTGTTGTTCGCGGCGCTCGCGATGGCCCGCTTCGCCGAATGGTTCCCGCAGTGGTTCCACTTCGAGAGCAAGGTGCTGGCGAACGTGCTGGGCTTCGTCGCAGCCGCGTTGTGCATGGTGGCGGTGGCCTGGGCGGTCGAACGCTTCGCGTTGCGCCGGCTGGTCAACCAGGAAGGCATCACGCTGCTCATGGCCACGCTGGGCATCGCCAACGTGCTCGACGGCGGCGGCCAGCTCATCTTCGGCAGCGCCACCTACAAGATCGACATCGGCATGCCGAAGGACCCGATGCTGGTGTTGGAGAATTTCTTCGAGGGCGGCCTGCTGCTCAACACCGAAGACCTGTACGCCGCGGCGGCTTCGGCCCTGCTGGTGGCACTGCTCACGCTCTTCTTCCAGAAGACGCGCACCGGCCGCGCCCTGCGTGCGGTGGCCGACGACCACCAGGCGGCGCAGTCCATCGGCATTCCGCTCGGTCGCATCTGGATCATCGTGTGGTCGGTGGGCGGCCTCGTCGCGCTGGTCGCCGGGATGATCTGGGGCAGCAAGCTGGGCGTGCAGTACTCGATTTCGCTGGTGGCGTTGAAGGCCTTCCCGGTGGTGATCCTCGGTGGACTCACCTCGGTGCCGGGCGCGATCTTCGGCGGACTGATCATCGGCGTGGGCGAGAAGCTGTCGGAGATCTACCTCGGCCCGTATGTCGGCGGCGGCATCGAGAACTGGTTCGCGTACGTGCTCGCCCTGGCCGTTCTGCTCATCAGGCCCCAGGGCCTGTTCGGCGACAAGATCATCGACCGCGTCTGAAGAAACCGACACCATGTTCTACAGAGAAAACGGTCAATTCAAGAGCAGTTACAGGGCCGACCTGGCGCTGTTCCCGATCGCGCAGGACCGCTGGGCGATGCTGTTGCTCGCGGCGATCTGCTTCGTCGCGGTGCCGCTGCTGGTGAGCGACTACGCGTTCCGCGCGGTGCTCATTCCCTTCCTCATCCTCTCGCTGGCCGCCATCGGTCTCAACATCCTCGTCGGGTACTGCGGGCAGATCTCGCTGGGCACCGGCGCCTTCATGGCGGTCGGTGCGTACGCGGCCTACAACCTGCAGGTGCGCGTCGAGGGCATGCCGCTGGTGCTGTCGATCCTCGGCGGTGGCGTGGCGGCCATGGCGCTGGGCGTGGTCTTCGGCATCCCGAGCCTGCGCATTCGCGGGCTGTACCTGGCGGTCGCGACCTTGGCTGCGCAGTTCTTCATCGACTGGTTCACCAACCGGGTGAAGTGGGTCACCAACGATTCGCCCTCCGGTTCGGTCGGCGTGCGCACGCTGCAGATGCTGGGCTATGAGTTCAACACGCCGGTGCAGAAGTATCTGCTGTGCCTGTGCTTCGTCGTGGTGTTCGGCTTCCTCGCGAAGAACCTGGTGCGCGGCGCGATCGGGCGCGAGTGGATGGCGATGCGCGACATGGACGTGGCCGCAGCGGTCATCGGCATCCGGCCGGTCTACGCCAAGCTCACCGCGTTCGCGGTCAGCAGCTTCATCGTCGGCGTCGCCGGTGCGCTGTGGGGTTTCGTGCATCTGGGGGCTTGGGAACCGGCGGCGTTCGGCATCGAGAAGTCGTTCCAGCTGCTCTTCATGATCATCATCGGCGGGCTGGGCTCGATCGCCGGCTGCTTCTTCGGCGCGGCGTTCATCGTGCTGCTGCCGCTGCTGTTGAACTATGTGCCGCACTGGCTGGGCCTGTCGATCTCGACGGCCACCGCATCGCACCTGGAACACATGATCTTCGGCGCGTTGATCGTGTTCTTCCTCATCGTCGAGCCGCACGGCCTCGCGCGGCTCTGGTCCACCGCGCGACAGAAGTTGCGGCTCTGGCCTTTCCCTCATTGATATGGCTCGCCCCCAGTCTTCGCGCACTTCGTGTCGCTTCGCCAACCCCCTACCGGAGGCGACGCCTGCGGCCCGGCAAAGCCGGTTCCGCGGCATCTGCTGGAAAAGACAAGTACCCGTGTTCCGTGACGTGACTTAACTAGGAGACAAGAGAATGAAATTCAGAATGCAATGTGCCGCCGCAGCGATGGCTGTGGCATCCATCGTGGGTGGCGCTTCCATCGCGCAAGCCCAGACCGCCGAGCAGTTTGTGCCGCTCTTGGTCTATCGCACCGGCCAGTTCGCGCCGCTGGGCATCCCGTGGGCCGACGGCAAGCAGGACTACCTGAAGCTGGTGAACGCACGCGACGGCGGCGTGAACGGCGTCAAGCTCACCTACGAAGAATGCGAAACGGCGTACGACGCGGCCAAGGGCGTGGAGTGTTACGAGCGGCTCAAAACCAAGGGCTCCGGCGCCTCGGGCTTCGACACGCAATCGACCGGCATCACCTTCGCGGTCACCGACAAGGCATTCGTCGACAAGGTGTCCGTCGAGACACCCGGCTACGGCCTGTCGCAGTCGTCCGACGGCACGGTGTTCGAATGGAACTTCCCGCTGCTGGGCACCTACTGGACCGCCGCCGACGTGATGATGCAAGACATCGCCAAGAAGGAAAAAGGCAACCTGAAGGGCAAGAAGATCGCGCTGGTCTACCACGACTCGCCCTACGGCAAGGAGCCGATCGCGCTGCTGCAAAAGCGCGCTGCGGCGCAGGGCTTCGAGCTCTCGCTGTTCCCGGTCACGCCACCCGGCGTGGAGCAGAAATCCACCTGGCTGCAGATCCGCCAGCAGAAGCCCGACTACGTGCTGTTCTGGTCAGCCGGCGTGATGACGCCCGCCGGCATCCGCGAAGCGCAGGCGAGCGGCTATCCACGCGAGAAGATCTACGCGATCTGGTGGGCCGGCTCGGACCATGACGTGAAAGACATCGGCGCCGGCGCCAAGGGCTACAACGCGATCACCATCCACAACAGCTCGGCGAAGGACAAGGTGCAGGACGACCTGAAGAAGATCGTCTACGACAAGGGCCAGGGCACCGGCCCGGCCGACAGCATCGGCTCGCTGGCACACACGCGAGGGATGATGATCTCCATGCTGCAGGTCGAGGCCATCCGCGCGGCACAAGAGAAGTACGGCAAGGGCAAGGCCATGACGCCCGAGCAGGTGCGCTGGGGCTTCGAGAACCTGAACCTCACGGCCGACAAGCTCAAGGCGCTCGGCTTCGGCGAGATCATGCGGCCGGTCAAGACCTCGTGCGCCAACCACATGGGCGACGACTGGGCGCGCATCGTTCAGTGGGACGGCGGCAAGTGGGAACTCAAGTCCGACTGGTACCAATCGGACAAGACGTACATCGACCCGCTGGTGAAGGAGTACTCGGCCAAGTACGCGAAAGACAAGAACATCAAGCCACGGGCTTGTTGAGCTCCCCCAGTCTTCGCGCACTTCGTGTCGCTTCGCCAACCCCCTCACCGGGGGCAACACCAGCGGCCCGGCAAAGCCGGTTCCGCGGTGTTTCCCGAAGGAGAGTGAAAGCCACCGTCTCATGAGCACGCCCAACATTCTCCTCAACGTCAACGGCATCGAGGTCATTTACAACCACGTGATCCTCGTGCTGAAGGGCGTGTCGCTCGTGGTGCCCGAAGGCGGCATCGTCGCGCTGCTGGGCGGCAACGGCGCAGGCAAGACGACCACGCTGCGCGCCGTGAGCAACCTGCTCGCGGGCGAACGCGGCGCGGTGACCAAGGGCACGATCGAGCTGCGCGGCGAGCGCATCGAGGCGCTCACGCCGTCCGCGTTGGTGCAGCGCGGCCTGGTGCAGGTGATGGAAGGGCGCCACTGCTTCGCGCACCTGACGATCGAAGACAACCTCATGACGGGCGCCTACACGCGCACCGACGGCAAGGCCGCGATCGCCGCCACACTGGAAAAGGTCTACGCCTACTTTCCGCGCCTGAAAACGCGGCGCGGCTCGCAGGCCGCCTACACCTCGGGCGGCGAGCAGCAGATGTGCGCGATCGGCCGTGCGCTGATGGCCAACCCGAACATGGTGCTGCTCGACGAGCCCTCGATGGGCCTCGCGCCGCAAATCGTCGAGGAAGTCTTCGAGATCGTGAAAGACCTCAACCAGAAGGAGCACGTGACCTTCCTTCTCGCCGAGCAGAACACGAACATGGCATTGCGCTACGCCGACTACGGCTACATCCTGGAAAGCGGCCGCATCGTGATGGACGGCAAGGCCGCCGACCTCGCGAACAACGAAGACGTCAAGGAGTTCTACCTCGGCGTGGGCGGCGCCGACCGCAAGAGCTTCAAGGACGGCAAGAGCTACAAGCGGCGCAAGAGGTGGTTGGCATGAGCGATTTCTACGACGCGCTCGAAGTTCGCGAACCGGCCGAGCGCGAGCGTGATTTGCTGGCGGCGCTCCCCAAGCAGATCGCCCATGCGCAGACGGCGGCACCGGCGTTCACGAAGATTCTCGACGGCGTGAAGGCTGGCGACGTGGGCTCGCGCGAGGCGCTGGCCAGGTTGCCTGTGACGCGCAAGACCGATCTTCTCGCACTGCAGAAAGAACGCCGCGCGAGCGACCCGTTCGGCGGGTTCGCGGCCATCGCGCGCGGCAACCGCATGCCGCGCATCTTCGCGAGCCCCGGCACCCTCTACGAACCGGAGGGCGACGGCCGCGACTACTGGCGCACCGCGCGTGCGCTGCACGCGGCGGGCTTTCGTCCCGGCGAGCTCGCACACAACTGCTTCAGCTACCACATGACGCCCGCGGGATCGATCATGGAGAGCGGCTTGCGCGCGATGGGCTGCACCGTTTTCGCAGGCGGCATCGGCCAGACCGAACAGCAGGTCGAGGCGATGGTCGACCTGAAGCCCGAGGGCTACGTTGGCACCCCGAGCTTCCTCAAGATCATTCTGGAAAAGGCGCAGGAACTGAAGCTGCCGGTGCCGAGCGTGACCAAGGCGCTCGTGTCCGGTGAAGCGTTTCCGCCCAGTCTGCGCGACTGGATCGACGCGCACGGCGTGCATGGCACGCAGTGCTACGCCACCGCCGACATCGGCCTCATCGCGTACGAAACCAGCGCGCGCGAAGGGCTGGTGCTCGACGAGGGTGTGCTGGTCGAGATCGTGCGTCCCGGCACCGGCGAGCCGGTGCCCGATGGCGAGGTCGGCGAGATCGTCGTCACCACCTTCAATCCGGACTATCCGCTGGTGCGTTTCGGCACCGGCGATCTCTCGGCGGTGCTCGCCGGCACCTGCCCGACGGGCCGCACCAACAAACGCATCAAGGGCTGGCTCGGCCGCGCCGACCAGACCACGAAGGTGCGCGGCATGTTCGTGCACCCCGGCCAGATCGCAGCAGTCACTCGGCGCTTCGCCGAAGTGCAGCGCGCACGGCTCGTGGTCGAAGGCGACATGGGCGACGACCGCATGACGCTCAGGCTCGAATGCAGCGCCACGCCCGAAGGGCTGAGCGAACGCGTGGCCGACGCGATCCGGGAAGTGACCAAGTTGCGCGGCACGGTCGAACTGGTCGCCCCCGGCACCCTCCCGAACGACGGCAAGGTGATCGAGGACGCGCGCAGCTACAAGTGAGCGCGCCGCCGCGCCGATCGCGGTTCAGATGGCAGCGACGCTGCCCGTCACCGGCAGCACGATGCCCGTGATGTAGCCCGCGCACACCGGTGCCGCCAGGAACACGTAGGCAGGCGCCAGTTCTTCGGGTTGCGCCACGCGCTTGAAGTCGGTCTCCTTGCCAAACTTCTTCACATCTTTCGACGGCTTGTCGGCCGGATTGAGCGGGGTCCACACCGGGCCCGGCGCCACGGCATTGACCCGGATTCCGCGGCTGATCACGTTCAGCGCGAGCGCTTTGGTGAACGCGTGGATCGCGCCTTTCGTCGCCGAATAGTCGATCAGGTTCCAGCTGCCCTGCAGGCCGGTGCGCGAGCCCGTGTTGATGATCGAGCCGCCCTGCTTCAGGTGCGGCAACGCGGCGCGCGCCATGCGCATGTAGCCGCCGATGTTGGTTTGCAACGTGAGGTCCATGCGCTCGTCGGAAATGTCTTCGAGCGCGTCGGCGTGCATCTGGAAGGCCGCGTTGTTCACCAGCACGTCGAGCTGGCCGAAGGCCTTGACGGTGCGCGCCACCGCGCGATCGCAAAACGCCGCCTTGCGCACGTCGCCCTTGATCAGTACGCAGCGCGTGCCTTCGGCCTCGACGCAGCGTTTGGTTTCCTCGGCGTCCGCGTCGGAGCTCAGGTAAACGATCGCCACGTCGGCGCCCTCGCGGGCGAACAGCACCGCCACCGCGCGGCCGATGCCGGAATCGCCGCCCGTCACGATCGTGCTCATGCCGGCCAGCTTGCCGCTGCCGCGGTAGTCGGGCGCCATGAAGTTGGGCTTCAGCTTCAGGTCGGCTTCCCGGCCCGGCTTGGCGAGCTGCTCGCCGGTCTGGTTGACGGGCTGGCGGCGCGCGCCGGCCTGCACTGCGGCGCTGCTTTTCCTGGCGGCCGGGCGGCGGTCTTTGGCGGCCTGTTCGCGCTGGATCTTCTGGTGCGTCTTGACGAGGGAAGGGGTGGCCACGGCGTGCTCCGATGAGAAATGGAAGCCGCGAGGCTAGGCACGCGGCAGGTCGGCCCCTGTCGGCAGGCGCCCCGGTGTGGCGTAGCCCTTCGAAGCTAGGGCAATTCTGGATAGGTCAGCTTCCGGTCAGCCGATAGGATCGGGCCCTTTACCTTTGGAAACACCCACCATGAAGAAGCTGTTCGCCCTCGCGGCAATCGCCCTGGCCGCTGCAGGCGCCCAGGCTCAGGATTTTCCGGCGGGCAAGATCATCACGATCGTGGTGCCCTTCGCCGCAGGCGGCCCGACCGACCGCGTGGCGCGCGATCTGGCCGAAGCCATGCGCAAGCCGCTCGATGGCGTGAGCATCGTGGTCGACAACGCGGCCGGCGCCGGCAGCACCATCGGCAACGCCAAGGTGGCCCGCGCCAAGAACGACGGCTACACGCTGCTGCTCACGCACGTCGGCATGGCGACCACGCCGGTGCTGTACCGCAAGCTGCCGTACAACTACGAGACCGATTTCGAGTACCTCGGCATGATCAACGACGTGCCGATGACGGTCATCGGCAAGCCGCAACTCGAAGCCAACAACTTCAAGGAACTGCGCGACTGGATCGGCAAGACCGGCAGCAAGGTCAACCTCGGCAACGCCGGCATCGGCTCCGCGTCGCACCTGTGCGGCCTGCTGTTCCAGAGCGAACTCAAGGTCGAAATGACGACCGTGCCGTACAAGGGCACCGCCCCGGCCATCGCCGACCTGCTGGGCGGCCAGATCGACCTGCTCTGCGACCAGACCACCAACACGACGAGCCAGATCGAAGCCAAGAAGGTCAAACCCTACGCCGTCACCACGCTCAAGCGCCTCACCACGCCGGCGCTCAAGGACATTCCGACGGCCGACGAGTCCGGGCTGAAGGGCTTCCAGGTCACCATCTGGCACGGTCTCTACGCGCCCAAGGGCACGCCGGCGCCGGTGCTGAAGAAGCTGAACGACGCCCTCAAGGTCGCGCTGAAGGACCCTGAATTCCTGAAGAAGGAAGAAGGCCTCGGCGCCGTCGTCGTGACCGACAAGCGCATCGAGCCGGCCGAGCACAAGAAGTTCGTGCAAGCCGAAGTCGCGCGCTTCGGCCCGGTGATCAAGGCAGCGGGCGTCTACGCGGACTGATCGGTCCTCATGCCAACAAAAGCCGGGCCCTGCCCGGCTTTTTTTTGAGCGCGTGTAAGGGCTCGCGCCGAGGCGAGGTCTTGCTCTGTCAGGGTGGCAACAGCGCCCGGCTGGCTGCTGCGACCACCTGCCGCGTCAAGCTCTCAAGAAGCGCGGAGGCGGCGCGCGCCTGTTGCCAGTACAGCGGCACATCCAGGGGCATCGTCGGCGCCAGGTCGACCAGCGAGCCATCCTTCAAGTGCTGCGCGATCAGGGACAGCGGATGCAGGCCCCAGCCCATCCCGGCCAATGCGGCCGTCACGAACGCATGGGACGACGGGACGACGTGTCGGGGCAACTCGACATGCCGATGGCACAGGCGGCGCGCCCACTGGCTCTGCAACGCGTCCTTGGTGTTGAAGACGAGGCTCGGCGCCACGGCCAGGCTGGCCGCACCCACGCCTTCAGCGAAATGCCGCGCCCTGAAGGCGGGACTGGCTGCCGCCACGTAGCGCATCGCCCCCAATGCCTGGCTGTTGCACCCCGCCGCCGGTCGGGCACCGCCGGTGACGGCCGCCATCACCACGCCACTGCGCAGCCACTCGGCCGTGTGGTCCTGGTCGTCCACCGCGATTTCGACGAGAACGGGTGCGTCGGCCGCGAAGATCGCCACGGCGGGCGCAAACCACGTTGCGAGGCTGTCGGCGTTGACCGCGACGGGTAACTGGACCCGCGCAGCCCTGTCCGACACCAGCGACGGAACGGCATCCGAGAGGTCTTGTTCGAGCAATCTGACGCGATCGACGTGCTGGCAAAGGCGCCGTCCTGCTTCCGTTGCGCGGCAGGGCTGATCGCGCACCACGAGCGCGCAACCCATGCGCTCCTCCAGGAGTCGCACGCGCTGGGAAATGGCGGACGGTGTGACATGAAGCGCGCTGGCCGCGCGATCAAAACTGCCTTCACGTACCACCGCAGCAAGCGCGGACAGTGCTGAATAGTCGAGCATCGCATTAGATTTTCTGAAGCTGGATTAGAAACCGTAGTTTGTCTTTGTCTCTCGAGACCGGCAAGCTCCGCCCATGATGACTTCTCCAGCCCTTCCGGCCTTCGCGCAAGGCCTCGCCCTGAGCTTGGGACTGATCGCCGCCATCGGCGCCCAGAACGCCCTCGTCCTGCGGCAGGGGCTGCGCCGCGAGCACGTCGGGAGCATCGTTCTGTTCTGCGCAACGGCGGATGCGGTCCTGATTGCGGCCGGCGTGCTGGGCATGGCACACGCACTGGGCCAGCGGCCCGAACTGGCGCGCTTGCTGGCCCTCGCGGGCGCTGCCTTCCTCACGATGTACGGCGTTTTGGCCTTGCGCCGCGCGCGGCATGCGCAGCCGATGCACCCTGCTGACAACCGGCCCATGACTCGCGGAACGGCAATCGCACAGGCGGCTGCGTTCACGCTGCTCAATCCGCATGTTTATCTCGACACCGTCCTGCTGGTTGGCACCGTGGGCGCCCAACAACCTCCGGCCTTGCGCGGCTGGTTCATTGCAGGCGCCGCAACGGCCAGCTGCGTCTGGTTCATCCTGCTGGGCTTCGGCGCTCGCTTGATGGCGCCCTGGTTGGCCAAGCCGGGCGCGTGGCGCTGGCTGGACGGACTCATCGGCGTGACCATGCTCGTCCTGGCGGCGGCGCTGATTCGCCGTGCATTCGCGGGCACCTCGTAACGCCGAAATGCCGCAAAAAAAGGCCCGCACGCGGCGGGCCCAAAAGGATCGGTTCAAAGACCCTTGGAGAAATTGGCTCTGTCTTCCGCTCAGAACGTGTGGCGGATGCCGAACTCGTAGCCGGTCGACGACTTCGGCCGCACGGCCACCGCGTTGGCGGTGGTGACGTAAGCAGGACCGGCGCCCACCGTGAGGTTGGCGCCGTTCTTGTTGGAGACGCGCGCCAGCGTGCCATAGAGCGCGGTGCGCTTCGACAGGTTGTGCACGTAGCCCAGCGCCAGCTTGTTCGCCTTCGGGTCGGCCGTGCTCACACCGAAAGCCGGTGCGCGGTTGTCGTCGTACTTGACCTGCGCATACGACGCGCGGATCAGGCCGGGACCGACCGGTACCGTCACACCCAGCAGATAGCCCGTGAGGTCGACGCCCTGCGTTTGCGAGAACGCGTTGAGCGGGTCGCGCTCGTCGTTCGAGCGGGAGATCTCGCCGAACACCTTCGCCACGCCGAAGTCATAGCTCGAGCCGAGGTTGAAGGTCTTGATGTTGCCGAGGCGCGTCACGGCTGCGGTGCCCGTGCCGGTGGTCAAGCTGGTGTCGTTCTGCGCGTAGCTGGCCGCGATGTCGAACGGGCCGTTGGCGTAGCCCAAGCGGCCGCCCACATGGCGTCCGGTGCTCGTGCGGTCGGCGCCCGCGAAGGTGTCGGGCGAGGTGCGCACCCGCTCGTGGAATGCGTACTCGACATTGCCGTAGAAGCCACCGAGGTTGCGCGGCAGGAAGTACGACACCATGTTGCTGGCGCGCTTGTAGGCGCTGTTGGCACCGAAGCCGCCGCCGGCCGTGCTGGTCTCGTTGGCGTCGATGATCAGCGAGCCGCCGATGCCGGTGTCGCCGAACGGATCGAAGGTTTCTTCCTGGTAGACGGTCGCGGTCTTGTCGCGGCCGAGGCGGATCTCGCCGAAAGCGCCCGACAGGCTCACGGTCGAGCGGCGCGAGAACGCGAGGGCCGGGCCACCGTCGTCGTTGCCCAGCGGCGCTTCGAGCCAGAAGCCGGCTGCGAGGCCGCCGCCGAGATCTTCCACGCCACGAAAGCCGAGGCGGCTGGAACTCAGGCCGGAATTGGCCAGCTCGGTGCGGCTGGCCTTGACCGAGAGGCCGGGGCCGAAGCCGTTGATCGATTCGCTTTTGTTCGACACGTTGCGCACGGCGGCATCGACGACGCCGAACAGGGTCACGCTCGACTGGGCCGACGCGATGCCGCCAGTGGCCAGGGCGGCCACGACGACAAGGGTTTTCTTCATACGGATCACGAAACACTCCAGGTTGGGGAAGGCCCGGAGTGTTCGTCAGCCACAAGTCAGAAAGGTTGCAGGCGCCGATAACCCTGGCCGACACAAGCGCTCGCGCCGGGTCATCACCACGTCGTATTTCGCGTGGCACACCAGTCGGGTTAGCCCCGCTGCGCCGAATCGTCACGTTCGATACGATTTTCGGCATGGCGCACGCTGTTCCTGCGCTGGAGCCGATATGGACTTGACGATTTCAGCGCCCGACCGACGGGCGCTCTACCGCACGATGGTGCGCATTCGCGCCTTCGAGAACGCCGCCGAGATCGCCAGCCAGGGCGGCGTGAGCGCGTATGGCCAAGAGGCCGCCGGCGCCGCGAAAGTGCGTGGCCCACTGCATCTTTCGACCGGGCAGGAGGCCGTGCCGGCCGGCGTGTGCGCGCACCTGAAAGCTGCCGACTACCTCACGTCGACGCACCGCGGCCACGGCCACACGCTCGCCAAGGGCGCCGACCTCACACGGATGATGGCCGAGCTGTTCGGCAAGGCGACCGGCTTCAACGGCGGCAAGGGCGGCTCGATGCACATCGCCGACTTTTCCGTCGGGATGCTCGGGGCCAACGGCGTCGTGGCCGCCGGGCTGCCAATCGCGGTCGGCGCGGCGCACGCGCAAAAACTGCAAAAGCGCGACGCGATCACCGTCTGCTTTTTCGGCGATGGCGCGATCAACCGCGGCCCCTTTCTCGAAGCACTGAACTGGGCACGCGTGTACACGCTGCCCGTGCTCTTCGTCTGCGAAGACAACCGCTGGAGCGCGACCACGGCCAGCGGCCCGATGACCGCCGGCGACGGCGCCTCGGCACGCGCCGAAGCGCTCGACATCGCCGCCACGCAGGTCGACGGCAACGACGTGTTCGCGGTGCACGCGGCCGCAGCGCGGCTGGTCGCCGAAGTGCGCAGCGGCGCCGGCCCGCGATTGCTGCACGCCCTCACCTACCGCGTGAAAGGCCACGTGTCGGTCGATACTGCTGCATACCGCGACCCGGCCGAACTGGCTGCCGCCCTCGAGACCGATCCGATCGCCAGTGCACGCGCCAAGTGCCTGGTAGCGGGCCTCGATGCCGCCGATCTCGATGCGATCGAGGCCGAAGCGAAAGCCGAAGTCGAAACGGCCCTGAACGCCGCCGACGCCGCGCCGTGGCCCGACGCCAGCGCCGCCTTCACCGACGTGCAGACCACGGGAGCCGGCCAATGGCATTGATCGATTTGAGCTACGCCGAGGCCGCAGCGCTCGCCGTGCGGCATGCGATGGAGGCCGATTCGAACGTCGTCGTGCTCGGCGAAGACGTGGGCCGCGGCGGCATCTTCGGCCAGTACAAGGGACTGCAGCAGCGCTTTGGCGCGGACCGCGTGATCGACACGCCGATCAGCGAGGCCGCGATCATGGGCGCGGGCGTCGGCATGGCGCTCGCGGGCCTGCGACCGGTGGTCGAGATGCGCGTGGTCGACTTCGCGCTCTGCGGCATGGACGAGCTGGTCAACCAGGCCGCCAAGAACCGCTTCATGTTCGGTGGCCAGGGCCGCGTGCCGCTGGTGGCGCGCATGCCGGGCGGCATCTGGGATGCGTCCGCGGCGCAGCATTCGCAGTCGCTCGAAGCGTGGTTCGCACACCTGCCCGGCGTGGTGGTGGTGAGCCCGTCGACGCCGCAGGACAACTACAGCCTGCTGCGCGCATCGCTCGCGTGCGGCGACCCAGTCGTCTACATCGAGCACAAGGCGCTGTGGGGCGTGCGTGGCCCCGTCGACCTCGCGCTCGACGTGCCGCTGGGGCGCGCCGCCCGGCGCCGCACTGGCGACGCGCTCACGCTCGTGAGCTGGGGCAAGCAGCTGCAGGCCTGCGCTGCGGCCTGCGACGCTCTGGCGAACGAAGGCATCGCGGTCGATCTGCTCGACCTGCGCACGCTCTGGCCGTGGGACCGCGAGGCGGTGCTGTCGTCGTGCACGCGCACCGGCCGCCTGCTGGTCGTGCACGAAGCGGTGCAGGCGGCCGGCTTCGGCGCGGAGATCGCCGCGACGGCGGCCGAAGCGACGGGCTGCAAGGTCGCGCGGCTCGGTGCGCCGCGCATCCCGGTCGGCTACGCGCCGGTGCTCGAGGCGCAATCGCGCGTAGGCGCCGAGGCCATCGCCACGGCTGCACGCAAGTTGGTCGGCTGACGGACCGACGTGGTCGAGTCGGTCTTCTTCAAGCTGGTGCGAGTGGTCAACCTCACCGCCCGGCCGTTCCAGCAGCGCGTCGGCCGCCAGCACCAGCTCACGCTGAACGAATGGCGCACGCTCGCGGTGTTGGCGGCCGAGCCTGGCATCACCGCGACGCAGGTGTCCGACCTGACCGGCCTCGACAAGATGGCGGTGAGCCGCGCGCTCACCGGCTTGAAGCAACACAAGCGCGTGCAGCGACACGACGACCCGACCGACCAGCGCCGCAGCCGGCTCTACCTCACGGCCGCCGGCAAGGCGCTGTTCGAGGTGGCCAGCGCCGAAGCGCAGGCGCGGGAGGCCGAGCTGTTCGCTGGCGTCGACACCGCCGAGCTGGCCCGACTGGGCGCCACGCTCGACAAACTGATCGCGGCGATCGAGACAACGGACTGAGCCGGCCCGGGGTTATTACCCGCACCAGTTCGGCCGCTTCGCACTTACAACCTTGGGCATGCCGATGTCGTTGCGCGTGGTCGATTCCATCACCGAACTGCGGCCGGCCGATGCCGGGTGCATCGCGGTGAGTGGCTCGCATGGCGGCATCAGCTCGGCGCGCTATGCGCTCGCCGCGCGACCGTTGCTCAGCGTTTTCAACGACGCGGGCGTGGGCCGTGACGGCGCCGGCATCGCAGCATTGGCGTTCCTTCAATCGCAGGGCCTCGCGGCCTGCGCCGTGGCGCATTCGGGCGCACGCATCGGCGACGCGCGCAGCACGCTCGACGACGGCGTGACAAGCCATTGCAACGAAGCCGCTGTCGCGCTGGGCGTTCGCACTGGGCAACCGGTGCGCGACGCGGTGGCCGTCCTCCAACTCCCTTCCAGAAAGCAGACATGACTCATCTTTTCCAGCCAACCCGGCGCTCAGCGTTGGCCGCCGTGGCGGCCGCATCGATCGTTGCAGTGGCCGGCCCCGCGGCCGCGCAAGGCACCTGGCCAAACAAGCCGGTGCGCATCGTCGTGCCCTTCGCGGCAGGCGGCACCACCGACATCCTCGCGCGCGCGATCGCGCCCGAGCTGTCGAAGGCGTTCGGCCAGCAGTTCATCGTCGACAACAAGCCGGGTGCTGGCGGCAATCTCGGCGCCGAGATCGTGGCGCATGCGCCCAACGACGGCTACACGCTGCTCATGGGCACGGTCGGCACGCACGGCATCAACCGTGCGCTGTACCCCAAGCTGCCCTACGACCCGATCAAGGACTTCGTGCCTGTGACGCTGGTCGCCGCCGTGCCGAACGTGATGGAAATGAACGCCGAGAAAGCGAAGGCGCTCAACATCAACAACGTGGCGGACTTCATCAAGTACGCAAAGGCCAACCCGGGCAAGCTGAACATGGCCTCGAGCGGCAGCGGCACCTCGATCCACCTGGCCGGCGAGCTCTTCAAGAGCATGACCGGCACCTACATGATCCATATCCCGTACCGCGGCTCCGGCCCCGCGCTGATGGACATGGTCGGCGGCAGCGCCGATGTGATGTTCGACAACCTGCCCTCGTCGATGCAGCAGATCAAAGGCGGCAAGTTGAAGGCGCTGGCCGTGACGAGCGCGACCCGCTCCAGCGCGCTGCCCGATGTGCCGACGGTCGAAGAAGTGGGTGGTCCCGCGCTCAAAGGTTACGAGGCGAGTTCATGGTTCGGCCTGCTCGCGCCCGCCGGCACGTCACCCGACACCGTGAACCGGATTCAGCAGGAGGTCTCGAAGTCGCTTGCGACGCCGGCGATGAAGGAAAAGATGCAGCTTCAGGGCGCGATCCCGAGCGGCAGCACCCCCGCGCAGTTCACGAAGCTCATCGACGACGAGCACAAAAAATGGGCCAGGGTCGTCAAGGACTCCGGCGCGAAGGTGGACTAGCGCCCGACGGCGCAGCGTTCACACTTCCCAGGTGACGTCTTTTCCGTCGGCCATCGAGTCCTTGAGCATGTGAAGCAGGGGCGAGGCACGCTGGCGCAGGCCGATGTGTTCGGCTTCGGCCTCGTTGTCGTGGTCTTCGACGGCGAACTTGTCGTTGTTGTGCGCGTTGCCACGTTCCTGAGCGATCGCCGCCTCCAGCGCCGAGATGGCCGCAGGCATCTGCTCGACGGTGACGACGCCGTTCGGGGAAGCGCTCTTGCCGATGATGTCGAACAGCTGGCGGGCGTGCACTTCGAGCATCACGAAGTCTTGGGTGGCACGGGACTTGAACCGGTAAAGCATGCGGGGTCTCACTTGGTTGTAGATGTAATCGCGGACAAAAGGGTACACCGATTGTGACCCGCGCAAGCTGCCGGTCGACAGCTTGCCGTCCGGCCTGGCGGCCAGCATCTGGTGGAGCGAGATCCAGCCCTGTTCGAAGCTCATGGCCGAGCCGGCCAGGTAGAGACGATAGGCACGCAGGATGCGCTCGGCATTGCCCGCGCGCCCACCGCTGCGCTCGAGCACGCGGCGCGCCTCGTCCAGCTGTGACTCCAGCGCATCCGACCAGGCCCAGAGCGTGCGCGCGTAGTGCGGACGCAGGTTTTCGGTGTCGACCATTTCGAGGCCTGCGCTCGCCATGTCGCGCAGCACATGCGACACGTGCAGCAGCTCGCCGCCCGGGAAGATGTATTTTTCGATGAAGTCACCCATGCCGGCGCCGAGCTGGCGCGCGCCGACCTGACCTGCCGTGATGCCGTGGTTCATGACCAGGCCGCCCGGGGCGAGCAAGGCGTAGAGGGTCTTGAAATACAGCGCCATGTTCGCGGCGCCCACGTGCTCGAACATGCCGACCGACGAGATCTTGTCGAAAGGCTTCGACGTGTCCAGCTTGCGGTAGTCGAGCAGTTCGACGCGCACGCGACCCTGGAGGCCTTTGGCCTCGATCAGGCGCTGCACATGCGCATGCTGGTTCTTCGACAAGGTGATGCCGGTGGCGTCGACGCCGTAGTGCTCGGCGGCCCACAGCAGCAGCGCGCCCCAGCCGGAGCCGATGTCGAGGTAGTGCTCGCCTGGCTGCAGCCTGAGCTTGCGGCAGATGTGATCGAGCTTGGCTTCCTGTGCCTGGTCCAACGTCATGTCGTCGGTGCGGAAGTAGGCACACGAATACACGCGACGCGCATCGAGCCACAGCGCATAGAAGTCGTCGGAGACGTCGTAGTGGAATTCGATCTGCGAGGCGTCCTTGCCGAGCGAATGCGAACCGCGCGACCTGGACCGCCGTTGCAGCCGGCTCCACCAGCGGGTGTCGGTCTCGGCGGGATTGCCAGGCACCAGGCCAGCAGCGGCATCGATCAGGTCGCGCATCTTGCCTTCGATCTGCACGCGGCCTTCGACGTAGGCCTCGCCGATGGCGCCGATCTGCCGAGCCGCGAGCTTGGCCAGCGCAGACCAATCCGAGAACGCCAGCGTGACACGCGACCCCGGTGCCGACACACGTCTGCCGTCAGGCAGCTCCAGCGCAATCGGAACAGACAACGCAGCCAGCTGCGATTCGATTTTCAGAATCAGATTCGGCATGGTCCAAAGATCGTATTGATTTTTGGCGCTCCCTGCAGCGACTTCTCCATTCGCGGGGGCCCAACAATCGCGTTGACAGCAGAATGTTTATGCTTAAACTATTCATCCATGAATAGCCTCACCCACGTGTCGGCGAACGGGCTCCGGCGCATCCTCTGCATCGGCGGGGGCCCTGCGGGGCTCTACTTCGCCCTGCTCATGAAGGCGCGCCAGCCTTCGCTCCAGATCACCGTGGTCGAACGCAATCGACCCTTCGACACCTTCGGCTGGGGGGTCGTGCTGAGCGACCAGACCCTGGCGAACCTGGTCGAGGCCGACCCGGTCAGCGCCCATCTCATCGGCGAGGCGTTCCACCATTGGGACGACATTCAGGTCTTCTTCAAGGGCGGGCAGGTTCGCTCCGGCGGCCATGGTTTTTGCGGCGTCGGTCGCAAGCGGTTGCTCAACATCCTGCAGGAGCGTTGCCTCGCGCTCGGCGTCGACCTCGTGTTCGAGTGCGACGCCGCTGACGACCAGGCGCTTGCCGCCCAGTACGACGCCGACCTCGTGATCGCCTGCGACGGCCTCAACAGCCGCATCCGCCAACGCTACGCCGATGTGTTCCAGCCCGACATCGACCTGCGCAAGTGCCGCTTCGTGTGGCTCGGCACGCACCAGACCTTCGACGCTTTCACCTTCGCCTTCGAACAAACCGAACACGGCTGGTTCCAGGCCCATGCCTACCAGTTCGACGACGACACCTCGACCTTCATCGTCGAGACGCTCGAAGAAACGTGGAAGGCGCACGGCCTCGACGCCATGGAGCAGCCCGAGGCGATCGCCTTCTGCGAGAAACTCTTCGCGGCCTACCTTGGCGGGCATGCGCTCATCAGCAACGCGACTCACCTGCGCGGATCGGCCAACTGGATCCGCTTTCCGCGCGTGGTGTGCAAGCACTGGGTGCACCGCATCGACGTGGCGGGCAAGACGGTGCCGGTGGTGCTCATGGGCGACGCCGCGCACACGGCGCACTTCTCGATCGGCTCGGGCACCAAGCTCGCGCTGGAAGATGCGATCGATCTCGCCAACGCGTTCGCGCAGGACGGC
Source organism: Variovorax sp. PAMC 28711 (assembly GCF_001577265.1). Classification (NCBI taxonomy): domain Bacteria; kingdom Pseudomonadati; phylum Pseudomonadota; class Betaproteobacteria; order Burkholderiales; family Comamonadaceae; genus Variovorax; species Variovorax sp. PAMC 28711. The sequence goes on from NZ_CP014517.1 coordinate 1,613,670, forward strand.
AGCGTCGACGAGGTGCTGACGCACTATGAAGCCACGCGCGGCGTCGAGGTGCTCAAGATCCAGAACGCCGCGCGCAATTCCACCGAATGGTTCGAGAACGTGGACCGCTACAGCGGCATGCCCATCGAGCAGTTTGCCTATTCGATGCTCACGCGCTCGCAGCGCATCAGCCACGAGAACCTGCGCCTGCGCGACGCGGCCTGGCTCGGCGGCTACGAACAGTGGCTGACCGGCGGCAAGAAGGCGATCGCGCCGATGCTGATGCCCTTCACCGTGCGCGGGCTCACGCTGAAGAACCGCATCGTCGTCTCCCCGATGGCGACCTACAGCGCGGTCGATGGCGTGCCGCAGGACTTCCTTCTGGTGCACCTGGGCGCGCGCGCGCTCGGCGGCGCCGCACTCGTGATGGTCGAGATGACCAGCCCGACGCCCGAAGGCCGCATCACGCCGGCCTGCACCGGCCTCTACAACGAAGCGCAGTCGGCGGCGTTCACCCGCATCGTCGACTTCGTGCATGCCCAGAGCAGCGCGAAGGTCGGCATCCAGCTCGGCCACAGCGGCCCCAAGGGCTCGACGCAGGTCGGCTGGGAAGGCACGGACGAGCCGCTGCCGGCTGGCAACTGGCCGCTGCTCGCAGCCAGCGCAATCGCCTACGGCGCACAGAACCAGCTGCCCGCCGCGGTGACGCGCGCCGACATGGACACGCTGCGCGAGCAGTTCGTCGCATCGACCGTGCGCGCCGCTGCGGCGGGTTTCGACTGGCTCGAGCTGCACGCCGCGCACGGCTACCTGCTCGCGGCTTTCCTGAGCCCGCTCACGAACCTGCGCGAGGACGACTACGGTGGCTGCCTTGCCAACCGCCTGCGCTACCCGCTCGAAGTGTTCGCAGCGATGCGCGCCGTCTGGCCGACCGACCGGCCGATGAGCGTGCGCATCTCCGCGCACGACTGGACGCCCGGCGGCAACACCGACGACGACGCGATCGCGATGGCGCGCGCCTTCAAGGACGCCGGCGCCGATGTGATCGATGTGTCGTCGGGCCAGACGACGCGCGCGGCCAGGCCGATCTACGGGCGCATGTACCAGACACCGTTCTCGGACCGCATCCGCAACGAGGTCGGCATCGCGACCATCGCGGTCGGCGCCATCACCGACGCCGACCAGGCCAACAGCATCATCGCGGCCGGCCGTGCCGACCTGTGCGCGGTGGCGCGGCCGCACCTGGCCGACCCGGCGTGGACGCTGCACGAAGCGGCCAAGCTGCAGAGCCGCGCGGTCGAGTGGCCGAAGCAGTACCTGAGCGGCCGCGATCAGCTGTACCGCGAAATCGCCAAGCAGAAAGAGATGTCCACGCCCGCTGCGGCGACTGGATTGGCCGCCAAGACGACTGCCAACGAGGAATGATCGCCATGGACCTCGAAGCGCGCGCGCACAGCGAGCACCCCGACGAGTTGCGACTCTGGCTGCGCTTGCTCACCTGCACGCAGCTCATCGAGAAGCAGGTGCGCAACGGCCTGCGCGAACAGTTCGCGACGACGCTGCCGCGCTTCGACCTGATGTCGCAACTCGAGCGCGCGCCCGAAGGCATGAAGATGAACGAGCTGTCGCGCCGCATGATGGTGACGGGCGGCAACGTGACCGGCATCACCGACCAGCTGGTGACCGAAGGACTGGTCGAGCGCGTCGATGTCGAGGGCGACCGCCGCGCCTGGCGCGTGCGCCTCACGCCGCGGGGCCGCAAGACCTTCAACGACATGGCGCAGCAGCACGAAGGCTGGATCGTCGACGCCTTCGCCGGTCTCACGGCCCGCGAGATCGCGCAATTGCACAAGCTGCTCGGCAAGGTCAAGCAGCACTCCAACACCCCGCAGGAAGTCGAATCATGAAGCACTACATCGGCGAACGCAGCCCCATGCGCGCGCAGTTCAATCCACTGGCCGGCTACGTCGCCAGGCATTTCGCGTGGTCGTTCGCCGACGGCGTCGGCACCGTCACGCTGAACCGTCCGGAGCGCAAGAATCCGCTGACCTTCGACTCGTACGCCGAGCTGCGCGACCTGTTCCGCGCGCTGAGCTACGCGACCGACGTGAAGGCGATCGTGGTCACCGGCGCGGGCGGCAACTTCTGCTCGGGCGGCGATGTGCACGAAATCATCGGCCCGCTGACGACGATGAAGATGCCCGAGCTGCTCGAGTTCACGCGCATGACGGGCGACCTGATCAAGGCGATCCGCCAGTGCCCGCAGCCGATCGTCGGCGCGATCGACGGCATCTGCGCGGGGGCCGGCGCAATGATCGCGCTGGCCTGCGATCTGCGCTACGGCACACCGGCGACGAAGACCGCGTTCCTGTTCACCCGCGTGGGCCTCGCAGGCGCCGACATGGGCGCCTGCGCACTGCTGCCGCGCATGATCGGCCAGGGTCGCGCGTCGGAGCTGCTCTTCACCGGCCGCGCGATGACCGCGGTCGAAGGCCAGGCCTGGGGCTTCTTCAATGCGCTGCATGAAAGCGATGCGCTGCTCGCCGCCGCGACCGCCGTCGCGCGCGATCTGGCTGCGGGCCCGAGCTTTGCGCACGGCATGACGAAGACGATGCTGTCGCAGGAATGGTCGATGACCGTCGACCAGGCGATCGAGGCCGAGGCGCAGGCCCAGGCCATCTGCATGCAGACCGAAGATTTCAAGCGGGCGTACGAGGCGTTCGCCGCCAAGCGCAAGCCCGTATTCGCGGGAGATTGAGCGCCATGTCCGCTTTCGTTTCGCCCCCTGCGCCGCCATCGACGACGCACCTTGCACTGCCCTTCTTCGGCGACGAGCACCGCGCACTTGCGCACGACCTGTTGCCCTGGGCCGCGGCGCAGCGCGTCGATGAGCGGGACGATCGCGCGGCCTGCCGCGAGTGGGTGCAAAAGCTCGGCGACGGCGGCTGGTTGCGCTACTGCGTGCCGGCGGCGTCGGGCGGCGCGCTGGAGCGACTCGACTCGCGCGCGCTGGTCTTGCTGCGCGAGACACTCGCCTTCCATTCGCCGCTCGCCGATTTCGCCTTCGCGATGCAGGGCCTCGGCAGCGGCGTGATCACGCTCGCAGGCACGCCGGCACAACACGCCGACTACCTCACCGCCGTCGCGACCGGCCGAAAGATCGCGGCCTTCGCGCTGAGCGAGACGGAGGCCGGATCGGACGTCGGCGCCATGGCCATGCGCGCCGTACCGAGCGTCGATGGCTGGCAGCTCGATGGCGAAAAAACGTGGATCAGCAACGGCGGCATCGCCGATTTCTACTGCGTGTTCGCCAAGACCGAACCGAACGCCGGCACGCGCGGCATCACGGCCTTCATCGTCGACGCGACGACTCCCGGACTCGATGCCTCGGAGCACATCCAGGTGATGGCGCCGCATCCGCTGGCGACCTTGCGCTTCGACGGTTGTAAGGTCGCGCGCGAAGCGCAGGTCGGCGACCTGAACGGCGGCTTCAAGCTCGCGATGCGCACGCTCGATATCTTTCGCGCATCGGTGGCAGCGGCCGCGCTCGGCATGGGCCGGCGCGCACTGGCCGAGGCGGTGCATCACGCACAGCATCGAAAGATGTTCGGCCAGACGCTCGCGGATTTTCAACTCACGCAGGCAAGGCTCGGCGAAATGGCTGCGCTGATCGACAGCGCCGCCCTGCTCACCTACCGCGCGGCCTGGATGCGCGACGACGCCGAAGCACGCGGCGCGCCCGCGGTCGGCGATGTCTCGGCCGCCGCGGCGATGGCCAAGATGTGCGCCACCGAAAACGCGAGCCGCGTGATCGACATGGCGTTGCAGATGCATGGCGGCCTCGGCGTCAAAGTGGGCACGAAAGTTGAGAGTCTTTACCGCGACATCCGCTCGCTGCGCATCTACGAAGGCGCGACGGAAGTGCAGCAACTGATCATCGGTAAATCTGTTCTCAAGGGGTAGCGCGTGTCTGCACAAGTCGATCGTTTCGTCCATGACCGGCTGCCGCCAGCCGACCAGTTGCCGGTGTTTCGCTACGACTTGCCCGAACTGCAGTTGCCCGACCAGTTGAACCTCGTCGAAGAACTGCTCGACAAGGCGGCCGCCAAGGGCTTCGGCGACAAGCCGATGTTGCGTTCGCCCGCGCTCACGTTGACCTACGCCGAAGCGGCGGTCGAAGTGAATCGCATCGCGCAGGTGCTGACCGAAGACCTCGGCCTCGTACCCGGCAACCGGGTGCTGCTGCGCGGCGGCAATTCCATTGCGATGGCGCTCTCGTGGCTCGCCGTGGCAAAGGCCGGCCTGGTCGCCGTGGCGACGATGCCGCTGCTGCGCGCCAAGGAGCTCGGCGAGATCATCGACAAATCGCAGCCGGTGGTCGCGCTGTGCGAAGGCAAGCTGCTCGATGAGTTGCTGACGGCGCAGAAGGCCTGCCCGACGCTGGCAACCATCGTGGCCTTCAACCAGCCGGACTCGACCGATTCCCTGGCGGCCCGCGCGGCCAACAAGAGCGGCGTGTTCGTTGCATGCCCGACGGCGGCCGACGACATCGCGCTGCTGGCCTTCACCTCCGGCACCACGGGCAAGCCGAAGGCGCCGGTAACGACGCATCGCGATGTGCTCGCCATGTGCGAAACGTGGCCACGCCACGTGCTGCAGGCGCGCAGCGACGACATCGTCATCGGTTCGCCGCCACTGGCCTTCACCTTCGGCTTGGGCGGCTTGCTCATCTATCCGATGTGGGCCGGCTCTTCGGTGTATTTTCCGGACCGGCCGTACAACCCCGAAGCCATGGTGCAGTTGATCAACGAGGTCGGCGCGACCATTTGCTACACCGCCCCGACCTTCTATCGGCAGATGGCGCCGTTCGCGCAGCGCGACGGCGTGCCGGCCTTGCGTATCTGCGTGAGTGCCGGTGAAGCGCTGCCCGATGCGACGCGCCAGCTCTGGAAGGACGCCACCGGCATCGAGATGCTCGACGGCATCGGCGGCACCGAGGTGTTTCACTTCTACATTTCGGCGGCCGGCGCCGACGTCAGGCGGGGCGCGATCGGCAAGGCCGTGCCGGGCTTCACCGCGAAGGTGGTCGACGACGCGGGCAACGAAGTGCCACGCGGCACCGTCGGCAAGCTCGCGATCATCGGGCCCGTCGGCTGCCGTTACCTGGACGACGCACGGCAGACCGACTATGTGAAGGACGGCTGGAACTACCCGGGCGATGCCTTCAGGCAGGACGACGACGGCTACTTCTTTTATCAAGCGCGCGCGGACGACATGATCGTCTCGGCCGGCTACAACATCGGCGGCCCCGAAGTCGAAGACGCGCTGCTCAAACACCCGGCAGTGGCCGAGTGCGGCGTGATCGGCAAGCCCGACCCCGACCGCGGCACGGTCGTGAAGGCCTACTGCGTGCTCAAGCCAGGCAGCATCGGCGATGCGGTGCTGGTGAAAGCGCTGCAAGACCACGTCAAGGCGACGATCGCGCCATTCAAATACCCCCGGGAAATCGAATTCGTCGATGTGCTTCCGCGCACCGAGACCGGCAAACTCCAACGATTCAGACTGAGACAAACACCATGACGATGAAATTTCTTCAACCCGCAGGCTGGCTGCCGCCCAAGGGCTATGCCAACGGCATCGCGGCGCGCGGCACCACCGTGTACGTCGGCGGGCAAATCGGGTGGAACGGCCAGCAACAGTTCGAGACGGACGATTTCATTGCCCAGACCGGCCAGGCGCTGCGCAACATCATCGACGTGCTTCGCGAGGCCGGTGCCGGCCCGGAACACATGGTGCGCATGACCTGGTACATCACCGACCGCGACGAATACAACGCGCGGCTGGGCGAGCTCGGGCCTGTCTATCGCGAGGCGATGGGCCGCAATTTCCCGGCAATGACCTGTGTGCAGGTGGCCAGGCTGGTCGAGGCGCGCGCGAAGGTCGAGATCGAAGTGACGGCAGTGCTGCCAGACTGATCGCGGCTTGCCGCATCGGCCCTGGAAACTCGGGGCAAAAAAAAGCCCTTTGATTTCTCAAAGGGCTTTTTCAATTTGGTTGCGCGAGCAAGATTTGAACTTGCGACCTTTGGGTTATGAGCCCAACGAGCTACCAGGCTGCTCCATCGCGCGGCAAGATGGAATTATAACTTATTCTGCGGCGCTTTGTGCGGCAGCGTCGTCTTTAATTTCAGGGCGGTCGACCAGTTCGACCAAAGCCATCGGCGCATTGTCGCCCACGCGGAAACCCATTTTCAGGATGCGCGTGTAGCCGCCCGGACGCGCGGCAAAACGTGGGCCGAGGTCAGCGAACAGCTTGACGACGCTGTCGCGGTCGCGCAGGCGGTCGAATGCAAGGCGCTTGTTCGCCAGCGTCGGCTTCTTGGCCAGCGTGATCATCGGTTCGATGACGCGACGAAGTTCCTTGGCCTTGGGAACGGTGGTCTTGATGACTTCATGCTCGATGAGCGAATTCATCATGTTCTGCAGCATCGCGAGGCGGTGCGAGCTGGTGCGATTGAGTTTGCGGAGGCCGTGACCGTGACGCATAGTGAGTTTCCTTTGAGATTTTTAATAAAGGCAGCCGTGTCAGGTACTGCCCTTTGCGAATGAACGCTTCGGATTAGCGCTTGTCGAGACCGGCCGGCGGCCAGCTTTCGAGCTTCATACCCAAGGTGAGGCCGCGCGATGCGAGCACTTCCTTGATTTCGTTGAGCGACTTGCGACCCAGATTCGGGGTCTTGAGCAGCTCGTTCTCGGTGCGCTGGATCAGATCACCGATGTAGTAAATGTTCTCCGCCTTCAGGCAGTTGGCCGAACGCACCGTGAGTTCGAGTTCGTCGACCGGACGCAGCAGGATCGGATCGAACTGCTGTGCGCTGCGCGGTGCAGGTGCATCGAACGCAGCGAGCTCGCCGCCTTCGAGCTGCGCGAACACCGCCAGTTGTTCCACCAGGATCTTGGCCGAAGCGCGCACGGCGTCTTCGGCGGTGATCGCGCCGTTGGTTTCGATTTCGACCAGGAGCTTGTCCAGGTCGGTGCGCTGCTCCACACGGGCGCTCTCGACCGTGTAGCTCACGCGCTTGACGGGCGAGAACGAGGCGTCGAGAACGATGCGGCCGATCGACTTGGTCGGTTCGTCCGCATAACGACGCATCGTGCCGGGCACGTAGCCGCGACCCTTTTCGACCTTGATCTGCATGTCGAGCTTGCCGCCTTGCGACAGGTTCGCGATGACGTGATCCGGGTTGATGATCTCGACGTCGTGCGGCGTCTGGATGTCCGATGCCAGCACCGGGCCTTCGCCGTCCTTGCGCAGGCTCAGCGTGACTTCATCGCGGTTGTGGAGCTTGAACACCACGCCCTTGAGGTTCAACAGGATGTTGACGACGTCTTCCTGGACACCATCGATCGACGAGTATTCATGCAGAACACCGGCGATCGTCACTTCGGTGGCCGAGTAGCCGACCATGGAGGACAGCAGCACGCGACGCAGCGCGTTGCCGAGCGTGTGGCCGTAGCCGCGCTCGAAAGGCTCGAGCGTGACCTTGGCCTTGTTCGGCGCGAGTTGCTCGACCTGGATGGTCTTGGGTTTCAGCAGTGTGGTTTGCATGCAGACTTCCTCTCAATACCCCCGGTTCGTTACACCGGTAAGGCTGGTGAAGCGCCGGGCACGCCGTGCACAGCGCGCCAGGAACGGGATCAAAAACAACTTGCGCCGCACGGCGCAAGCAAGGGATCAACGCGAATAGAGTTCGACGATCAACGATTCGTTGATATCGGCAGCGAATTCGTCGCGATCCGGAACCTTCTTGAAGGTGCCTTCGGCCTTGTCGGCATTCACTTCGACCCAGGCCGGCATGCCGACCTGTGCAGCCAATTGCAGCGCTTCGGCCACACGGGTCTGCTTCTTGGACTTGTCGCGCACCGCGATCACGTCGCCTGTCTTGACCAGGTACGACGCGATGTTGACCGACTGGCCGTTCACCGTGATGGCACGGTGCGACACGAGCTGGCGCGCCTCGGCGCGGGTCGAGCCAAAGCCCATGCGATAGACAACGTTGTCAAGACGGCATTCCAGCAAGAACAGCAGGTTGGCGCCCGTGTTGCCACGGCGACGGTCTGCTTCTTCGAAGTAGCGGCGGAATTGCTTTTCCAGCACGCCGTACATGCGCTTGACCTTCTGCTTTTCACGCAGTTGAAGACCGAAGTCGGACGTGCGCTGACCCGAAGTGCGGCCATGCTGGCCCGGCTTGGAATCGAACTTCGACTTGTCCTGGATCGAACGACGAGCGCTCTTCAGGAACAGGTCGGTGCCTTCGCGGCGGGAAAGTTTGGCCTTGGGGCCGAGGTAGCGTGCCACGTGATTTCCTTTGTGTCATCTGCCGCAACAAATTGCTGCGGGAGCCAGCGGCGGCGTGCCGGTGGCGGTGGGCTTGGGTAAAAAACAAATGCGCAGCCGCTCGAAAGCAGGCTGCGCGTTGCGACTGACGATCAGATGCGGCGACGCTTCTGGGGACGGCAACCGTTGTGCGGGACGGGTGTCACGTCGGCAATGGAATTGATCCGGATGCCGAGCGCAGCCAGTGCGCGCACCGACGATTCGCGACCTGGGCCCGGACCCTTGATCTCGACGTCGAGGTTCTTGATGCCTTGCTCGACAGCCGCACGGCCCGCGACTTCGGAAGCGACCTGCGCAGCGAACGGCGTCGACTTGCGCGAGCCCTTGAAGCCCTGGCCGCCCGACGACGCCCACGACAGGGCGTTGCCCTGGCGATCGGTGATCGTGATGATGGTGTTGTTGAACGAGGCGTGCACGTGAGCGATGCCATCCGCAACGTTCTTACGAACCTTCTTGCGAACGCGCTGTGCGGCGTTGTTTGCAGGTGCTTTAGCCATGCTGTTTCAATCCTTATTTCTTCAGGGACTGCGCGGCCTTGCGCGGACCCTTGCGGGTGCGGGCATTGGTCCGCGTGCGCTGACCGCGCATCGGCAAGCCGCGACGGTGACGGAAGCCGCGGTAGCAGCCGATGTCCATCAAGCGCTTGATGTTCATCGTCGTCTCGCGGCGCAGATCGCCTTCGATGGTGAAGAGAGCGATCTGATCGCGGATCTTTTCCAGATCCGAGTCGGTCAGATCCTTGATCTTCTTCGAATATTCGATACCGCTCGCTTCGCAGATTTGACGGGCGCGGGTGCGACCGATACCGAAGATGGCGGTCAGGCCAATTTCAGCGTGCTTGTGCGGCGGAATGTTGATGCCAGCAATACGTGCCATGTGCGTCCTCTAATACTCTTTGATCAACCCTGGCGCTGCTTGTGGCGCGGGTCGGTACAGATCACACGCACAACACCCTTGCGGCGGATGACCTTGCAATTACGACAAATGGTTTTGACCGAAGCCGAAACTCTCATTTCATTCTCCTAAAACTTGTTCTCGCGAATCCGATATGGACTGGTTACGACGTCTTGAAGTTGGCCTTCTTCAGCAGCGATTCGTACTGCTGGGACATCATGTAGTTCTGCACCTGGGCCATGAAATCCATGGTCACGACGACGATGATCAAGAGCGAAGTGCCGCCGAAATAGAACGGCACGTTGTACTTGAGGATCAGGAACTCCGGCAGCAGGCAGACGAAGGTGATGTACACCGCGCCAGCCAACGTCAGGCGAACCAGAATCTTGTCGATGTAGCGAGCCGTCTGGTCGCCCGGACGAATGCCCGGAACGAACGCACCGCTCTTCTTCAGGTTGTCTGCCGTTTCCTTGCTGTTGAACACGAGTGCCGTGTAGAAGAAGCAGAAGAAAACGATTGCAGCGGCATAGAGCAGAACATAGATGGGCTCACCCGGTCGCAGCGCGCCGGCAATGTCCTTGATCCAGCGAAACCCGCCCTCACCCGTGCTGAACCAGCCCACCACCGTTGCCGGCAGAAGAATGATCGACGAGGCGAAGATCGGCGGAATCACACCCGCCATGTTCAGCTTCAGGGGCAGGTGCGACGACTGACCGCCGTACACCTTGTTGCCGACCTGTCGACGTGCGTAGTTCACCAAGATCTTGCGCTGGCCGCGTTCCACGAACACCACGAAGTAGGTGACTAGGATCACGACTGCCACGATGAACAATGCAGCGATGACATTCATCGCACCGGTACGCACCAGTTCAAGCAAGCCGCCCACCGCGCCGGGCAAGCCCGCTGCGATGCCTGCGAAAATCAGGATCGAGATGCCGTTGCCCAAGCCCCGCTCGGTGATCTGTTCGCCCAGCCACATCAGGAACATCGACCCCGCCGTCAGGCTGACCATGGCGGTGATCCGGAAGCCGAAGCCAGGGGTGATCACCAGACCGGCAGACGATTCGAGCGCCACGGCAATACTGAACGACTGGAACAATGCCAGCCCCAGGGCACCGTAACGCGTGTACTGCGTGATCTTGCGACGGCCGGCTTCGCCTTCCTTCTTGAGCGCTTCAAAGCTCGGAAGGACGTAGCCCATCAACTGCATGATGATCGACGCCGAGATGTACGGCATGATCCCCAGCGCGAACACGGTGAAGCGCGATAACGCGCCACCCGAGAACATGTTGAACAGACTCAGGATGCCGCCCTGTTGACCCTGGAACAGCTGCGCCAGCTGGTCCGGATTGATGCCCGGAACAGGAATGTGCGCGCCCACGCGATAAACCACGAGAGCGAGCAGCAAAAACACGAGTCGGCGACGCAGGTCTCCGAACTTGCCCGTTTTTGCGATCGTTGCTGCGCTAGTTGCCACGAGGAGCTTCTTTCAGTCGGGAGATCAGGCGACGCTGCCGCCGGCAGCTTCGATCACGGCCTTGGCACCTGCGGTGGCGCCCACACCGGTCAGCTTGACAGCCTTGGTGAGTTCACCCGTCTTGATGACCTTGACGACCTTGATCATCTGGCCCACGAGACCCGCTTGCTTCAGCGCGAGCATGTCGACTTCGGCCAGGCCGAGCTGCTCGAGTGCAGTCAGCGTGACTTCGGCGTTGTACTTCAGCAGATGCGACTTGAAACCCCGCTTGGGCAGGCGACGCTGCAGCGGCATTTGACCGCCTTCGAAGCCCACCTTGTGGAAACCACCGGCGCGCGACTTTTGACCCTTGTGGCCACGACCTGCGGTCTTGCCGATGCCAGAACCGATACCGCGACCAACGCGACGCTTTGCGTGCTTGGCGCCTGCGGCCGGCTTGATGCCATTGAGTTGCATATCAGTCTCTCTTAGAGCACTTTGACCAGATAACTGATCTTGTTGATCATGCCGCGCACTGCGGGCGTGTCCTGGAGTTCGCTCACGCTGTTGATCTTGCGCAGGCCGAGGCCACGCACGGTCGCGCGATGCGATTCCTTGGTACCAATCGGGCTTTTAACCAGTTGGACCTTGAGCATTTGTTGTTGCGTCGTCATGGGATTGCTTTCGAAAAACTCGCCGATCAGGCGAAGATTTCCTCGACGGTGAGACCGCGCTTGGCAGCCACGCGGGATGCCGTCGTCGAGTTCTTCAACCCGTCGAGGGTGGCGCGCACCATGTTGTAGGGATTCGACGAACCATGGCTCTTCGCCACGATGTCGGTGATGCCCAGAACTTCGAAGACGGCGCGCATCGGGCCGCCGGCAATGATGCCGGTACCCTTGGGTGCCGGGATCATGACCACCGAAGCGGCCCCATGGTGGCCGGTCACGCGGTGATGCAAGGTGCCGTTCTTGATCGAAATCTGGAACAGGTTGCGACGCGCTTCTTCCATGGCCTTCTGCACGGCAGCAGGCACTTCCTTCGACTTGCCCTTGCCCATGCCGACCTTGCCGTCGCCATCACCGACCACGGTCAGTGCGGCGAAACCGAGGATACGACCACCCTTCACCACCTTGGTGACACGGTTGATCGCGATCATCTTCTCGCGCAAACCGTCTTCCGGGCCTTCGTTCTGCGTTCTTGCTTGAATCTTTGCCATTTTGAATCTCGTGTCCGGTTAGAACTGCAGGCCCGCTTCGCGCGCCGCCTCGGCCAGCGCTTTCACGCGGCCGTGGTAGGCGAAACCAGCGCGGTCAAAGGCAACCTTCTCGACGCCGGCGGCCTTCGCCTTCTCGGCGATCCGCTTGCCGATCGCGGTTGCAGCGGCGGCGTTGCCGCCCTTGCCGGAGCCACCGAGCGACGTGCGCATTTCGGCTTCGGCCGTCGATGCAGTCGCGATCACCTTGGTGCCGTCGTCGGAGATGACGGTGGCATAGATGTGCAGGTTGGTGCGGTTCACCGTGAGGCGAGCCACCCCTTGCGTGGCGATGCGGATGCGGGTCTGACGCGAGCGGCGCAGACGCTGTGCTTTTTTGGTCAACATCATTTTGCTGCCCCTTACTTCTTCTTGGTCTCTTTGATCACGATCTTCTCGTCCGAATAACGGATGCCCTTGCCCTTGTACGGCTCAGGCGGACGAACAGCGCGGATCTCAGCGGCGATTTGACCAACGCGCTGACGGTCAGCACCCTTGATCACGATTTCGGTCGGGGTCGCGGTGGCCACCGTGATGCCTTGCGGCATGTCGATGTTGACCGGGTGCGAGTACCCGACTTGCAGATTCAGCTTGTTGCCGGAGGCTGCAGCTTTGAAGCCGACGCCGACCAGATTGAGCTTCTTTTCGAAACCCTTGGTCACGCCAACCACCATGTTGTTGACCAGCTGGCGAATCGTGCCGCTCATCGCATTCGCTTCACGCGATTCGTTGGCGGGCTCGAAGCTCAGCTTGCCGTCGTTGTTGACGACCTTGACCAGCGAATTGCGCGCGAGATTGAGCGTACCGCCCGAACCCTTCACGCTGATCTGGTCTTCCTTGATCGACACATCCACACCTGCGGGGATGGCGACCGGCATTTTTCCGACTCGGGACATTTCAGTGACTCCTCAATGTCTCGGTTAGGCGACGTAGCACAGAACTTCGCCACCGACACCGGTAGCGCGCGCCTTGCGGTCGGTCATCACGCCCTGGGGGGTCGTGACGATCGCGACGCCGAGGCCGTTCTGGACTTGCGGAATGGCTGCGCTGGCCTTGTAGACGCGCAAACCGGGACGGCTCACGCGCTCGATGCGCTCGATGACCGGGCGGCCAGCGTAGTACTTCAAGGTGATGACGAGTTCGGACTTGCCGGACTCGGTCTTCACTTCGAAGCCGTCGATGTAACCCTCGTCCTTCAGGACTTGTGCAATCGCAGCCTTCACCTTGGAAGACGGGATCGACACGGTGGGCTTCGCCACCATCTGCGCGTTACGAATACGCGTCAGCAGGTCGGCAATGGGATCACTCATGCTCATGTTGTTTACTCCTGCCTGGCTTACCAGCTGGCCTTGGTGACACCGGGGATGTCGCCAGCGAAAGCCAGTTCACGGATCTTGGCGCGAGCCAGACCGAACTGACGGAAAGTGCCACGCGGACGACCGGTGATAGCACAGCGGTTGCGCTGACGCGTCGGGTTCGCATTGCGCGGCAGCTTCTGCAGGCCCAGACGGGCTGCTGCGCGCTCTTCGTCGCTCTTCTTGGCGTCGTTGGCAATCGCCTTGAACTCGGCGTGCTTGGCAGCGTACTTGGCGACCAGGTTGTCGCGCTTGAGTTCGCGCTGAATCAGAGATTGTTTAGCCATGGTCGCCTCAGTTCTTGAACGGGAAACGGAAACCAGCGAGGAGCGCCTTGGCTTCTTCGTCGGTCTTGGCCGTCGTCGTGATGCTGATGTTGAGACCGCGCAAGGCATCGACCTTGTCGTATTCGATCTCGGGGAAAATGATCTGCTCTTTCACGCCGATGTTGTAGTTGCCACGGCCATCGAAGGCACGACCGGAGATACCGCGAAAGTCACGAACACGCGGCAGGGCCACGGTCACGAAACGGTCCAGGAACTCATACATCTGCACGCCGCGCAGCGTGACCATGCAGCCGATCGGTTGCATTTCGCGGATCTTGAAGCCGGCGATGGCCTTCTTCGACTTGGTGACGACCGGCTTCTGGCCGGCAATCTTCGTCAGGTCGCCGACGGCGTTGTCGAGAACCTTCTTGTCGGCAACCGCTTCACCCACACCCATGTTGAGCGTGATCTTGGTGATGCGCGGAACCTGCATCGGCGACTTGTAGCCGAACTTTTCGGTCAGATCCTTGGAGATCTTGTCGCGGAATTGTTGTTGGAGACGTGCCATGTGAATGCTCCTCAGGCCAGCTTGATTTCGTCGCCGCTGGACTTGAAGACGCGAAAGCGCTTGCCGTCCGTGACCTTGATGCCCACGCGATCGGCCTTGCCGGTCGCGGCATTGAAGATCGCCACGTTGGATTGATGGATCGGCATCGTCTTTTCGACGATGCCACCAGTCGTTCCCTTGAGCGGGTTCGGCTTGGCGTGCTTCTTGACGATGTTGATGCCGTCGACGATCAGGTAGGAATCGTCCTTGCGCAGCGACACTGTGCCGCGCTTGCCCTTGTCACGACCGGCCAACACGATGACCTGGTCGCCTTTGCGAATCTTGTTCATGGCGTGGTTGTCCTTACAGAACTTCAGGAGCCAGCGACACGATCTTCATGAACTTTTCGGTGCGCAGCTCGCGCGTCACCGGTCCGAAGATGCGGGTGCCGATCGGCTCCAGCTTGGCGTTGAGCAACACAGCTGCGTTGCCATCGAATTTCACGAGCGAGCCGTCAGCACGACGGATGCCCTTGGCGGTGCGGACGACCACAGCGCTGTAGATCTCGCCTTTTTTGACGCGACCACGCGGAGCGCATTCCTTGATGCTGACCTTGATGACGTCGCCCACGCTGGCATAACGCCGCTTGGAGCCACCGAGCACCTTGATACACAGCACGGATTTCGCACCCGTGTTGTCGGCCACTTCGAGCCTGGATTCAGTTTGGATCATTTTGAATAGTTCCCAACTTGTACCGCTGCAAACGAATTTGCAATGGTCAGTCTTGGGCCCGTCGTCAGCACTTCGAACCACTCGAGGCACCACCGGTTGGGCGGAAAGCTTCGCCTTTTTGAAGCGAAGCCCGCTATTGTGCCATGCGTTTGCCAGAAGGTCAACTGCCCTGCAACGCGAAAGACAGGAAACTAGACTCAGGCCTGTGTCCGCTTCCGATGCCCCGCCTCTTACCCGCCGCAGGATGCTGGCCGCCACGGTCGCGTGGACGGCAGCGCTGGGAAGCGCTGCGCTCGGGGGGTGCGACGGCCCGTCCCTCGCTGCGCGCCCAAAACGACCACAGCAGTTGCAGCGCTTGGCGGAGGCGCAATGGCCGCATCGGCTGCAGATCGGCGGAACGACCGCCGGCGGGCTGTCCGGCATCGACTACGACACGGGTCGAGGCGCGTACCTGATGCTCAGCGATGACCGCTCGGACCTCGCGCCGGCCCGGTTCTATGTCGCCCGTTGGCCATCGGCCACAGCCGCTGCGCCCTCACCCGATGCCGTTGTTTTTCTGCAGCGACCCGGCGGCGGGATGTGGCCCGATCGCCGGCACGCCATGGACGGCCTCCCGGTTCCCGACCCGGAATCGCTGCGCCTGCGCCCCGGCACCGGGACGCTGCTGTGGTCCAGCGAAGGCGATGTGGCACGCGGATTCGGGCCGGCACTCTATGAATCCTCGCGCGACGGCCACTTCCTGCGCGCGTTCGCCCTACCGCCCATGTTCCAGGTCGACCCCGCACGGCGACGCGGTCCGCGCGACAACCTCGGCTTCGAGGGGATCGCGACGACGCCGGACGGCCGCCACGCATGGCTCGCGATGGAAAACGCGCTCCTCCAGGACGGCCCCGAACCGACGGTCGGCGCGCCGGGCGGCCCATGCCGCTTCACGCAGATCGACTTGGCGAGCGACGCGGCGGTGCGCCAGATCGCCTACCTTCCCGACGCCATCCCGCAGCGCCCGCTGGTGCCCGGCACCTATGCCGACAACGGTGTCAGCGAGGTGTTGATGATCGACGAGCACCGCATGCTCGTGCTCGAACGCGCCTACGCCGCGGGCGTGGGCAATTCGCTGCGTCTCTACGAGATCGACACGCGTGCGGCAAGCGACGTGCTGGCGATCGACGCCCTGCCGCCGACCGATGCCCGCCGCCTTGCCGCGCCCAAACGGCTCGTGGCCGACTTCGCCACACTCGGTCTCTCGCGCCTGGACAACAGTGAAGGCATGTGCTGGGGACCGCCGCTCGCCAACGGCAACCGCATGCTGGTCGTCGTGAGCGACGACAATTTCAACCCGCTGCAGATCACCCAGTTCGCTGCCTTCGAATTCACCGACCGACCATGACCATCGCCGCCCCCTTCCCGCCGCACCCGTCCGCCTCACCACGCCCGCTGCCTCCGATCGCCTTCATCGGTGGCGGCAACATGGCCAGCGCAATCGTCGGTGGCCTCCTCCGGCAGGGCGCCGACGCTGGCGATTTCGAAGTGGTGGAGCCCTTCGAGGCGGCGCGCACGCGACTGTCCGACGCGTTCGGCATCACGGCCCGGGCGGAAGCCAGTGACGCGCTCGCCCGTTGCGCGGTGGTGGTGTGGGCCGTCAAGCCACAGGCCTTTGCCGAGGCGGCCCGGCCGGTGCGTGCCTTTGCCGCCGACGCGCTTCACCTCAGCGTGGCCGCCGGCATTCCGTCGGAAAGCATTGCGCGCTGGCTCGGCACCGAACGCGTGGTGCGAGCCATGCCCAACACGCCGGCGCTGGTGGGCCAGGGAATGACCGGCTTGTTCGCCCGCGCCGGTGTCGACGGTCCAAACCGCGCGCTCGTCGAGCAGCTGCTCGCAGCGACCGGCGAACTGTTGTGGGTGGACGCCGAAAGCGCACTCGATGCCGTCACGGCGATGTCCGGCTCGGGCCCGGCGTACGTGTTCTATTTCATCGAATCGATGACCGAGGCGGGCATCGAGATGGGCCTGCCGCCGGAGCAGGCGCAGCGCCTCGCCATCGGCACCTTCACCGGCGCCTCGGCTCTCGCCAAAAGCGCGACTGAATCGCCCGCCGTGCTGCGCGAACGCGTGACGTCCAAAGGCGGCACGACCTACGCCGCAATCACCTCGATGCAGCGGGCGGACATCAAGGCGCAGTTCAAGACCGCGATCCGCGCCGCGCAGAAGCGCGCTGCAGAACTCGGCGACGAGTTCGGAAAAGCCTAGCGAAGCGCGTAGCCGGCCGCGATGCCGGCAAACACGGTGAAGCCCAGCCAGTGGTTCAGCCGGAAGGCCTTGAAACAACCGTCGCGCGTTCGGCTGCGAATGAGCCGCCAGTGCCAGAACGCTTGCACCGCGGCGATCGCGACGGCCCCAAAAAACACCGCGCCCAGCGCCCGGCTGGCGCCCGCCGCAGCCCAGATCGAGAGGAACGCCGCGTAGCTCGTCACGACCGCCGCCACGTCGAACCGCCCGAAGGTGATGGCCGACGTCTTCATGCCGATCTTCAGATCGTCGTCGCGGTCGACCATCGCGTATTCGGTATCGTAGGCGAGCACCCAGCAGAGGTTGCCGACCAGCAGCGCGATCACGAACAACGCCGGCACCTGGCCTTGCACGGCCGCGAAGGCCATCGGAATGCCGAAACTGAACGCGATGCCCAGCACCGCCTGCGGCACCGAGACGAAGCGCTTGGCAAATGGATAGAGCACCGTGATTCCCAGCGCACCGAACGACCAGATCACCGTCAGCCGGTTCGTCGTGAGCACCAGCCCGAAGGCAAGCAACGCCAGTACCGCACCGAGCGTCAGCGCCTCTTTCACCGACACGGCGCCGCTCGTCACCGGGCGCTGCGCAGTGCGCTTCACGTGCTTGTCGAAGTCGCGGTCGGCCACGTCGTTGACGCAGCAGCCGGCACTGCGCATCAAGATCGTGCCGAGCACGAACACGGTGAAAAGATGCCAGCCCGGCCAGCCATCGGCAGCGAACCACAACGCACCGAGCGTCGGCCACAGCAGAAGCAGCCAGCCCGCGGGCCGGCTCCAGCGGATCAGGTCGAGGTACAACGCAAAACGCCCGCGCGACGCGGGCGTGGCGTTGGCGGCAGCGGCGTCAGTCTTCAAGCAGCGAACGCAGCATCCAGGCGGTCTGGTCGTGCACCGTGCAGCGCGCGGTCAGCATGTCGGCGGTCGGTGCGTCGCCGGCTTCTTCGGCCACGGGAATGAACTCGCGCGCGATACGCGACACGGTTTCGTTGCCCTTCACGAGGATGCGCACCATCTCCATCGCCTTGGGCGGGGTTTGCGGCACATCGGGCACGGTCGCGATCTTGCTGAACTCGGCATACGAGCCCGGCGCGTAATGGCCGAGTGCGCGGATGCGTTCGGCGATCACGTCGGTCGCATTCCAGAGCTCGGTGTACTGGCCCATGAACATCGCATGCAGCGAATTGAAGTGCGGGCCCGTCACGTTCCAGTGAAAATTGTGCGTCGTGAGGTAGAGCGTGTAGGTGTCGGCCAGCACGCGGCTCAGGCCTTCGGCGATGGCGGCGCGATCTTGCCGCTCGATGCCGATGTTGATGATCGGTGCAGCCCGGCTGCCCGACTCGGGTGCGACCACGGCGCCGCCCTTTTTCGGCACCTTGCCCACAGGCGCCGGGGCGGCGTTGATCTTGGTGTTCTTGGGAGCTTTGGCCATGGCGAAAGTTCTTTCTTGGAAGTGAATTGACAGAGGTGGTTTCTGAAAGCGCAGCGCGCGCTGCGCAACAGCGGCACTCTATCGCAACGATGCGCGAAAGCGCGTCAGGAAAGACGCTTCACGCCCGGCAACTCGCACGCATAAATCGCGTTGCGCAGCGCAGCGATCGCCTCGTAGCGCGTGAAGCTGCGGCGCCAGGCCAGGACGACGCGGCGCATTGGCGGTTCGCGACCGCCCGCGTCGATCACCGGCAGGTAACGCACCATCTGATCGCTGTCTTTCTTGCCCTTGCCGCGTGGCTTGAGCGCCTCGGCCGGCACCGAGAGGCGAGGCACCAGCGTGACGCCCATGCCGGCCGCGACCATGTGCTTGATGGTCTCCAGCGAGGAGCCTTCGAAGCTCTTGCGAATGCCTTCGGCGTTGCTCGAGAAGCGCGCGAACTCGGGGCAGACTTCCAGCACATGGTCACGAAAGCAGTGGCCGGTGCCGAGCAGCAGCATCGTCTCGTTGCGCAACTGCTCTGAGGTGATCGACTCCTGCGAGGCCAATGGGTGGCTCGTCGGCAGCGCCGCCATGAAAGGCTCGTCGTAGAGCGCCGCCGTCGCGAGGCCGGTATCGGGAAACGGCTCGGCCATGATGGCGCAATCGATCTCGCCGGCGCGCAGCATCTCGAGCAATTTGACGGTGAAGTTCTCCTGCAGCACCAGCGGCATCTGCGGCGTGCGCGCGATGTTCTGGCGCACCAGGTCGGGCAGCAGATATGGCCCGATGGTGTAGATCACGCCGAGGTTCAGCGGCCCGGCCAGCGGGTCCTTGCCGCGCTTGGCGATCTCCTTGATGCTGGCGGCCTGGTCGAGCACGCTTTGCGCCTGCTGCACGATCTGCTCGCCCAGCGGCGTGACCGTGACTTCGCCGGCGCTGCGCTCGAACAGCTTCACTTCGAGTTCGTCCTCGAGCTTCTTGATCGCAACCGACAAGGTCGGCTGGGAGACGTAGCAGGACTCGGCCGCCTTGCCGAAGTGCCGTTCGCGGGCAACCGCGACGATGTATTTGAGTTCTGTGAGGGTCATAGCTTCCCTCAATTATGCGCAAGCCCGCGAATCCGCCGCCGACTCAGGCCTTCAGGTATTCGGCCTTCGTCCCGAGCCAGCGGTCGACATGCTTTTGAGCCAGCAGCGGATGCTCGGCGAGCATTTTCGGCGCGAGTTCGCGCGCCCAGTCGAGCAGCAACGCATCGGTCTCCAGATCGGCGAAGCGCAGCAGCGGCGCGCCCGACTGCCGCGCGCCGAGGAATTCGCCGGGGCCGCGAATCTCCAGGTCGCGCCGCGCGATCTCGAAGCCATCGCCGGTCTCGACCATCGCCTTCAGGCGCGCCCGCGCCGCCTCGCCGACGCGACCTCCTTCGTTCGGCGCATAAAGCAGCACGCAGGCCGATGCCGCCGATCCGCGGCCCACGCGCCCGCGCAATTGATGCAACTGAGAGAGGCCGAAGCGCTCGGCATGCTCGATCACCATCAACGATGCATTGGGCACATCGACGCCGACTTCGATCACCGTCGTGCTCACGAGCACCTGAACTTCGTTGGCGGTGAAGGCGGCCATCACCGCCTGCTTGTCGGCCGTCGGCATGCGCGAGTGCAAGAGGCCGACATTGACGTGCGCACCGAGCGATCCGGCCAGTTCGTCGCGCGTTTCGGTCGCGTTGCGCAGGTCGACGGTTTCGCTCTCCTCGATCAGCGGGCAGACCCAATACACCTGCCGGCCCTGCGACAGCTGCGCCTGGATGCGCTCGATCACCTCGTCGCGCCGGTGGTCGGCCACCAGCTTGGTGACGATCGGTGTGCGGCCCGGCGGCAGCTCGTCGAGCGTCGACACATCGAGGTCGGCGTAGTAACTCATGGCGAGCGTGCGCGGGATCGGCGTGGCGCTCATCATCAGGAGATGCGGCTCCAATCCTTGCGTCGCCTTGCCGCGCAATGCGAGACGCTGCGCCACGCCGAAGCGATGCTGCTCGTCGATGATCGCGAGCGCGAGCCGCTTGAAGTGCACCTTCTCGGAGATCACGGCGTGCGTGCCGATCACCAGCGCCGCTTCGCCGCTCTCAACCGCGGCAGTCATGGAGTCGCGTTCCTTTTTTTTCTGGCTGCCGGTGAGCCAGGCGACGCGCAGGCTGCGCTCGGCCAGCAGCGGATCGAGCCAGCCGATCAGCTTGCCGAAATGCTGGGCCGCGAGGATCTCGGTGGGCGCCATCAACGCGCACTGAAAGCCCGCGTCGATGCAGCGCGCTGCGGCCAGCGCAGCGACCACGGTCTTGCCGGAGCCCACGTCGCCCTGCAGCAGCCGATGCATCGGGACGGCGCGCACGAGGTCGCGCGCGATCTCTTCGCCGACGCGTGTCTGCGCGCCCGTCAGCCCGAATGGCAGCACGGCCATCAATTGCGAATGCAGCGAGCCCGGCGACGCGCCCGAGCGCAGCGCCGGCGCACGTTGCGCTGCGCGCTCGCGCCGCGCCTGCAGTTGCGACAACTGCTGCGCCAGCAGTTCCTCACCCTTGATGCGCTGCCACGCCGGATGGCTGCGGTCTTCGAGCGTGGCGAGCGCGACGTCGGGCGTCGGGTAGTGCAGGAACGACAGCGCCTCCCGCAGACCCCACGCACCCTGCAACCCGATCTGGACGGGAATGGTCTCGTCCAGCGCCGCGCGCGCCAGCCCTGAGCGCACCTCGCGCCGCAGCACCGGTTGCGCGAGGCCGGCGATCGTCGAATACACGGGCGTCAGCGCCTCGGGCAGCAGTGTGCCGGCCGCCTTGACGGTCGGATGCATCATCGTGCGGCCGACAAAGCCGCCCCGCATTTCGCCGCGCACCCGCACCCGCGCGCCGACGGCGAGTTGCTTTTGCTGCGACGGATAGAAGTTGAAGAAGCGCAGCTGGCAGGTGTCGCTGCCATCGTCGATCGTGGCGAGCAACTGGCGCCGCGGGCGGAACACCACTTCGCAGTCCATCACCACGCCCTCGACCTGCGCCAGTTCGCCATCGCGCGCATCGGCCAGCTTCACGATGCGCGTCTCGTCCTCGTAGCGCATCGGAAGGTAGAGCGCGAAGTCGATGTCGCGCACCAGGCCGAGCTTGCGCAGCGCGCGCTGCACCAGGCTCAGGCCGGTGCCGGGCGGCTGCGCGGGCGCGGCACTGTCGCTCGCGGTCACGGTGGCGGTGGCGGCACGCGGCACGGTCAGCAAAGATCCTGCAGGGCGCTCCGTGCATCCGGGAAGCGGAACTGGAATCCACTCGCCAGCAGCCGGGCGGGCGCCACGCGCTGGCCTTCGAGCATCAGGTCGGCCTGTTCGCCCAGCGCCAGCCGCAACGGCCAGCCCGGCGTCGGAAACCAGAATGGCCGGTGCAGCACCTCGGCGGCAGTGCGGGAGAAGGCCGCCTGAGACAACGCACCGGGCGCGGTGAAGTTGTAGACCTGTGGCGCCGTGGGCGCATCGGCATCGGTGGCGATGCGCCACACATGCGCGAGGGCCCGCAACAGATCCTGCACGTGGACCCACGACATGGACTGCTGCCCCGTACCCAGCTTGCCGGCCACGCCGAGCTTCACCGGCAGCAGCAACAGAGGAAGCGAGCCGTGATGGCCCAAGACCACCCCGAAACGCATGCAGACCACGCGCACGCCGTGCCGACTCGCGGCACCGGCGGCGGCCTCCCACTGCTGACAGAGCTCGGACATGAAGACCGCCTGCGGCGGGCTCGACTCGGTCAGTTCGGCCGGGTCGCCCTGAGACTGCACGCCGTAGTAGCCGATGGCCGAACCCGACAGCAACACGCGCGGTTTGAGCGCGCGCTGGCCGATCCAGCCGACCAGCGTGTCGGTCAGGCCGACGCGACTGCGCAGCAGCTCGGCCTTGCGCGCATCGGTCCAGCGCGGCCCCGCAATGGGCGCGCCTGCGAGGTTGACCACCACGTCGACGGCGGTCGTCTGCGGGATGTCTTCCAGCCGCCGCACGCAGTGCACCGCGGCATCGAAGCCCGCGGTGGCCGGCTTGCGCGTCCACACCGTCACGGTGTGGCCGTCGTCGCGCAGTGCCTGCACGAGCAGCCGGCCGATGAAGCCCGTGCCGCCCGTCACCAAAACATGTTGCGGCTTCGGGGAGTTCGGGACAGGTGCGGAGGTCATGGGCCGATTCTGCCGCCGCGCCCGCGCCCGTGCGGCTTTTCGCGCGTGGGACAATCGCGCCTTCCTTGGAACGGGTCCGTTCAGCCCTCAAGCGCATGCGCCAATTCACGCTCTCCGATTTCGATTTCGACCTGCCGCCCGAACGGGTGGCACAGCATCCGGCCGCCGAACGCACCGCGTCGCGCTTGCTCGACGGCACGGCCGTCGCACCGGTCGACCGCATCTTCAAAGCGCTGCCCTCGCTGCTGCGCGCGGGCGACCTGCTGGTCTTCAACGACACGCGCGTGGTCAAGGCGCGCCTGTTCGGCGAGAAGCCGACCGGCGGCAAGCTCGAACTGCTGGTCGAGCGCGTGCTGCAGGGCCAGGAGGTCGTCGCACACATGAAGGTCAGCAAAAAGCCGCCGGTCGGCACCACGCTGCGGATGGTGGGTGGCTTCACTGCGACGCTGCTGGGCCGCTGGCCGGCGGAAGACGGCGCGCTGTTCCGCTTCGCGTTCGAGAGCGCGGCCCAGGAAGATCCCTACGCGCTGATGAGCCGCTGCGGCCACGTGCCGCTGCCGCCGTACATCGAGCACACCGACTCCGCCGAGGACGAGAGCCGCTACCAGACCGTGTTCGCGCGCGTCCCGGGCGCCGTGGCCGCACCGACCGCCGCGCTGCACTTCGATGAAGGCCTGCTCGCCGAACTCGAAGGCCGTGGCGTGCAGCGCGCCAGCGTCACGCTGCACGTCGGCGCGGGCACCTTCCAGCCGGTCAAGACCGAGAACATCGCCGAACACACGATGCATGCCGAGCGCTACGAAGTGCCCGAGGCCACGCAGCACGCGATCGCCGAGTGCAAGGCGCGGGGCGGCCGCGTCGTCGCGGTCGGCACAACCACGGTGCGCACGCTCGAATCCTGGGCGAAGAGCGGCGAGGCGTCGGGCGACACGCGCATTTTCATCACGCCGGGGTTCACGTTCGCGCATGTCGATGTGCTCATCACCAACTTCCATCTGCCCAAGAGCACGTTGATGATGCTGGTCAGTGCGTTCGCCGGTTACGAGCGTGTGATGGCGCTGTATGCCCACGCCATCGCCCAAGGCTACCGCTTCTTCAGCTACGGCGACGCCATGCTGCTCGTGCGAACGGAACCTGCATGAACCGCTCCTGGTGGCTTGCCCTCGCGGCGCTGTCGCCGCTCGTAGCAGCTGCGCGCGGCTACACACCGCAAGGCGTCTGTGGCGACTATGCGCGGCTCGACATCGGCAGTCCGGCGGGCACCTGTGTCGCGCTCCTGGCCGACGAGGCACAAGGCCTGCGCGCCCCGCGCCGCATCCTCGAAGTCGCACCCGGTCGGTATTGGGTCGTCGACATGGGCTCATGGGAACCGCGCCGCGGCCGTCTGCTGGAAATGACGCTTCCCACGGAAGGTGCTGCGCCACGGCGCGCGCGCTTCACGGTGCTGGCCGAGCAACTCGACCGGCCACTTGGCCTCGTCATCGGACCCGACGGCAAGGTCTACCTCGGCGAGTCGAACGTCGTCTGGCGCACGCCGATCCCGCCGCCCGGCGCGGCGCTGCAACGCGAGACGGTGATCGCCGACCTTCCGGGCGACGGTTCGCATCCGCTGAAAGAACTGGCCTTCGCACCCGACGGGCGTCTGTTCGTCAACGTGGGCTCCGACTCGGACAACTGCCGCGATGCATCGAAGCAGTTTCCACTCCCCTGCCCCGACCTCGCAGGTGCGCGACCGCGCGGTGCCGTCTACGAAGCGGTGCTCGCGGGCCCCGGCCTCAAGTTGCAGAGCTTCAAGCCCTTTGCCACGGGCTTGCGCAACTCGGTCGCGCTGACCGTGTTGCCGGAGGGTCCCGCCAAAGGCACCGTGCTGCAAGGCGAGAACTCCATCGACTACGAAGCGGTCGGCCAGCCACCCGAGGAACTCAATCGCCTGCAGGCGGGCCGCGACTACGGCTGGCCGTACTGCGTCGGCAACCGCCAGCCCGCGCGCGGCTACGAGAAGCGTTTCGACTGCAAGTCCACCGAGGCGCCGCTGATGCTGTGGCCCGCGCACGTGGCGCCGCTGCAGATGATCACCGGGCCGGCCGGAAGCCGCTTTGCCGGGCAGTTGCTGGTCGCCTGGCGCGGACACCAACCGGCGGGCCATCGCGTGGTGGGCTACAGGCTCAACGCCAAGGGCCTGCCCTCGGGCCCACGGATCGACTGGCTCGCCGGCTGGAGCCCGAAGCCCGGCGTGCGCCCGATGGGCAAGCCGACCGGCATCACCGTCGATCGGCAAGGGCGCCTGCTCGCCGTTGAGGACTTCAACCGCACCATCCTGATGCTGCTGCCCGATGGCAGCGCCGCCCCGAAACAATGACCGACACCACGCCCCTGCCCCGCCTGAAGTTCGACCTGCTGGCGACCGACCCGGCAAGCCACGCGCGCCGCGGCACGCTCACGCTGAACCACGGCGTGGTGCAGACGCCGATCTTCATGCCCGTGGGCACCTACGGCACCGTCAAGGGCGTGATGCCGCGCAGCCTCGAAGAGATGGGCGCGCAGATCATCCTGGGCAACACCTTCCACCTGTGGATGCGGCCCGGGCTCGACGTGATGGCGAGCTTCGGCGGGCTGCACGCCTTCGAGAAGTGGGGCAAACCGATCCTCACCGACTCGGGCGGCTTCCAGGTGTGGTCGCTCGGCGCCATGCGCAAGATCAGCGAAGAGGGCGTGAAGTTCGCGTCGCCGGTCAACGGCGACAAGCTCTTCCTCACGCCCGAGGTCTCGATGCAGATCCAGACCATCCTCAACAGCGACATCGTCATGCAGTTCGACGAATGCACGCCCTACGACACGAACGGCCACATCACGACCGAAGCCGAAGCGCGCACCTCGATGGAACTGAGCCTGCGCTGGGCGGCGCGCTGCAAGACCGAGTTCGAGAAGCTGGCGAACCCCAACGCGCTGTTCGGCATCGTGCAGGGCGGCATGTTCGAGAACCTGCGGGAAGAGTCGCTGGCCGCGCTGGTCGAGATGGACTTTCCCGGCTACGCCGTCGGCGGCGTGAGCGTGGGCGAGCCCAAAGATCAGATGCTGCACATCATGGGCCACACGCCGCACCGCTTGCCGGCCCACAAGCCGCGCTACCTGATGGGCGTGGGCACGCCCGAAGACCTGGTCCAGGGCGTGGCCGACGGCGTCGACATGTTCGACTGCGTGATGCCCACCCGCAATGCGCGCAACGGCACCATCTTCACGCGCTACGGCGACCTGAAGATGCGCAACGCACGCCACAAGAGCGACCCGCAACCGCTCGATGCCAGCTGCACCTGCCACGCCTGCGCCGGCACATCGGGCGTGAGCTGGGCCGACGGCGGGCGCGAAGGCTTCAGCCGCGCCTACCTGCATCACCTCGACCGCTGCGGCGAAATGCTCGGCCCGATGCTCTGCACCATCCACAACCTGCACTACTACCTGAACCTGATGCGCGAAGTGCGCGAGGCGCTCGACGCCGGCGCATTCGCTGCCTTCCGCGCGCGGTTCAAGGCCGAGCGGGCACGCGGCGTGTAGTGTCAAAAAGCAAAAGGCCCGTCTCGACGGGCCTTTTGCTGTTCGTGAAACACCGCGGAACCGGCTTCGCCGGGCCGCAGGTGTTGCCCCCGGAGGGGGTAGGCGGAGCGACACGAAGCGCGCGCAGCCTGGGGGCGAGCCTAGTCAGTCGCGCAGCTCGGGTGGCAAGGTGCCGCCGTTCGCGGCGATGCGGGTCATCACCTGCTTGTGCAGACCGATGTTCCACTCGGCCGAGCCCGGCTCGCCGTTGCTGTAGAGGATTTCGCCGGCCAGTTCCTTGCGTGCCGCAAGGCTGCTGTCCAGGCCGAGCAGCTTGAGCAGGTCGACGATCGACGTGCGCCAGTTCAGACCGTCAGCCCCCGGCATCGCGTCCAGGATAGCGGGCACGTCGCCCAGCGGGATCGAAGGCGGCGGTGCGGCCACGGCCGGTGCGCCCGGAGCGGGTGCCGGCGTCGGTGCAGCCTGGACTTCAGCCGCATTGGCCGAAGGAAAAATCTTGGAAAAAATCTTGCCGAAAAAGCTCATGTTCTTGCTCCATCAAAAGTGAGGAATGGGGGGATCAATTCGGGCCCTCCCCGAATCTGCAGCCGCAGGTGCGGCGCAGCCGGCCGTTGTATCACGCAGATGTCGCCGCCCTGTTACACCGCCGAGGCCGGCTGCGTGTCGGACGTGACCGATTGCGCAGGCGCGCCCGCCGATGTGCCGCACTGGTGGCAGAACTTCGAAAATGCACTCTTGCGCGCTGTGCAATGCCCGCATCGGTCGAACAAACCGATGCCGCAGTGCGGGCAGAAATCGATGTCGGGGTTCTTCAGGTCGACCGGCCGTTCGCAACCCGGGCAGACGCTCTTCGAGAGCCGCGTCAGCGCGGTGTCGTAGCTCAGTTCTTCGCGCCGCACCTGGTCGGGCTGCAGCTCCGCCAGCTTCTGGCGCGCGAGGTAGTTGTTCAGTGCCACGATCGCGTAGCGCCCCACGAGCACCGTCACCACGATGCCCACGATGTAGCGCACATAGCCCCCGTAACTCGGCAGGTACGGCACCAGCTCGACGAAGAACGCGAACAGCGCGAAATAGATGAAGCCCCACACGAACGGCCAGTACGTGCTCTTGCGTTTCTTCACAAAAAGCCAGCCGGCGATGCCGAGCAGCGGCAGGGTGAGTGCCAGGCGCAGCCCGAACACGCGCAGTTCGATGCGGCGGTATTCAGCCTGCAGCTTCTCGTCGGCCGCTTGCTCCAGCACATCGAGCTGCTGCCGCGCACTCTGGTCGGCCTGCCGCGCGTCGAGCGCGACCTGCCGTTGTGCGCCGACGCGTCGCTGCTGCTTGTCTTCGTCGGCCTTCAAGGCATCGAGCGCGCGCGTGCGTGCGATGAGTTCGGTGTCCTGGTCGGGCTGCGCGGTGGCGCGCCGCGTGGCGAGCCAGTTGCCGAAGGTTTCGCGGGCGTTGCGGCTGGCCTGTTGCGCCGCAGCGAGCTGAAGTTCCGCCTGTTCGAGTTCGCGCTCGGCGTTCTGCTCGGCCACTTCCGATGCCTTCACCGTGGCGCGCAGCGGGTCGGCCGCTGCATGGTCGATGAAGTCGTCGGTGGTGCGCACGCGCTCGACCTGCGGCAGGTCGCCGACGACCGCGCTGCCCAGCCCGATCAGGAAGCTCGCGAACACCACGGCGACGAGCCAGAGGCCGCGACGAAACCACTTTTCAGACAGACGAAGGGACTTGCTCATCGGGTTCTTCTTTCGGTGGGATGCTGCAGGGCATTCTGGGTGACCGACTTTGTCACAGCTTCAGCACCACGGGCGGCGCGGCCAGGCCGGCGCGCGGCAGCCACGCGAACACCGAATCGACGGTGACGGTTTCGATGCGGTCGCTGAATCGCTTGTCGTTCGGATGGTCGTCGAACGCCACGTTGGCCGCGCTCACGCGGCCACCCAGCCGCGTGAGCGGCCCGAGCCTGAGCGGGGTCGGCTCGTACCCCTTGAACTTCAGCCACGCCTGCGCCTGCTCGCGGGTGTAAACGGTCGCGGGCTCCATCGCCGCGGCCAGCGTCTCGATGGCCCACTGGTTCGATTGCTGGTAACGGTGGCCCCAGGCGTAGCTCACGATGCTGTAGGCCGGCGTGTCCAGGCGCGTGACGCTTGCCGTCGGCGCTTGCAGCCATGCGCGCAGACGGGTCTGCACCTCGGGCGTCGGCACCATCCATGCCGCCTCGTAGCGCCACAGATCGTCGAGGAAAAATTTGCCGAGTCCTTGCCGGTAGATCGCGGCAGTCGCCGTGCCGCACTGGTTGAGCTTGTGTACCACGCGCCACGCGCCGGCGTCGGTCTTGTAGGCGATGCCGAGGTGTGAATAGCGCAGGTCGTACTGGCGCAGATCCTGTCCCGCGCGCGCAAGCAACACGACTTGCGCGCCCGTGGCGTCGAGCGCCTCTGCAGTCCGCTCGGCCAGTTGCATGCCCTTGGTGATCAGCGCCTGAGAAGCCTTGGCCTGCTCGCAAGAACGGCCTGCATGCGCCTTGTCGGCCGGAAACAGGAACAAGCCCGCCAGCAACACCGCCAGACCGATCGCCGCGACCCGAAGCACCGTCCGGCCCGTGCGCTGCCAGCGCGTCCATGCGGCGGCGGTTTCGGCGTCGTACGGACCGAAGTTGGTCGGCTCGCGCAACGGTTGCGTGTCGCGGCTCACGTCAGTTTCTCGTTGTGCAGCAGCGCACGGCCGAGGGCGTTCGGCACGAAGGCCAGCACTTCACCGGCCGCCGAGAGCACGACACCGGTGCCGATCACGCTGACCACCACCGCCGTGCCGACCCCGACCGACGCGCCGTTCGCCGCCCGGCTGCCCAGCCTGACGCTGGCACGCGCGCCATCCGACGCGCGCTCGAGCAGGTATACCGTGCCGTCGACCGAAGCTTCGACCGCCGCCACCGTGAGCACCGCGCCACCCACCGACAGCGCGGCGGGCAACACGATGACCGTGCTCGCGGCGGCGCCTGCCACCGAAGCGGCCCCGACCACCGACGCCACGGGCATCAGCGAAAGCGCCGCAGAAGCTTCGCTCTGGGCCTGTGCGTGGAACGGCGTCATGACGCCGGCCAATGCCGCGCACGCGGCGATCAAGTGCGTCGCAAAGGATCTCTTCAGAGTCGATGCGGTCAGCGGGGTGGGAGTGGTGTCCATGTGATGCCTCGCGGCGTAGTGAAAGTGGGCGAATGATCAAACCCGCCTTCCCGTGCGGCAGCATATGAATGCACCGGGCGCGATCCGCTGCGCCTCAGGTATCGCAAGACGATACCCGCCGCCGTTCTACCGGCGGTGCAGGTCGTCGCGGGTGAACGGGCGTTCGGCGCCCGCGAGTCGAACGGCAATGAATTCGAGTACGCCCTGCGTGGGTGCCGGTGCGCCGGGCCCCAGCAACGCCAGCGGCACCGCCAGGCTTGCAGCCAGGCCCCAGGCGATCTGACTGCCGCGCAGGTGCACGTGCGGCCGGCCGTGCTGGAGCCGCAAAAAGACGCCGCTCACGCAAAACCCCAACGCGTAGCCCGCCAGCACCTCCGACAGCGAATGGGCCTCCACGGCCAGCCGCGACACGCCGATCAGCACGCCCAGCGTCCAGCCGCAGACGGCGGCAGCGATGCGCGCCTCATGGCCGCGGCGCGACGCCATCACCCAGAACACCACGGGCCAGACGCTCATGGCAAAGGTGGTGTGGCCGCTGAAGCCGGTGAAGTCGAGCCGCGCGCTGCCGACGCCCCAGCCGATGAAAGCCAGCTTGGACACCAGCACGATGAGCGCTCCGCTTCCGAACACGAGCGCCCAGCGCAGCGCGCCCGGCCGCGTTCGGGGAAACCACGCCAGCCACAGAAAAACCAGCAAGGCCAGCGGCATCAGGATCGCGCTGTCGCCCAGCCAGGTGAAATCCAGCCAACTCACTTGTCGAGCAGGGCGCTCACGCGCTGTCTGAGCAGGTCGGGCTGCGCTTCGGCCGGGGCGATGGGGCTGCCCACGTTCAGCCCGACGCTGCTGAAGAAGCCGCGGCGAAAAGGCCTGGCCATCGCGACGTTCTTGCCGCCGCGCACCTCGATGCGGCTGAAGTAGGAGCCCCAAAGGTTGTTGAGCGCCATCGGCACGAGCGGCGCCTCGATGCCCTGGCTGCGCGCCATCTCGACGATCTTCATCACGCCGCCCCGGAAGGGCTGCAACTCACCGTCACGCGTGAGCGCGCCCTCGGGAAAGATCGCCAGCAAGTCGCCTTCGCGCAGCACGCCGACGGCCTGCGCGAAGGCGGCCTCGTAGGCGGCCGGGTCTTCTTTCTGCGGTGCGATCGGGATGGCTTTCGCCAGCTTGAAGAGCCAGCCCAGCACCGGCACCTTGAAGATCTGGTGGTCCATGAGAAAGCGGATCGGCCGCGGGCTCGCCGCCATGAGCAACACGGCGTCGATGAAGCTCACATGGTTGCAGATCAGGATGGCGGCGCCCTCGGTGGGGATGTGCTCGTCGCCGTTCACCTTGAAGCGATAGACGAAGCGCGACAGCACCCACGAGACGAAGCGCAGCAGATACTCCGGCACCAGCATGAAAATGTAGAACGCGACCAGCGCGTTCGCGATGCCGGTGAACAGGAAGATCTGCGGAATCGTGAAGCCTGCGCCCAGCAGCGAGCCGGCAATGACCGAGCTGGCGATCATGAACAGCGCGTTCAGGATGTTGTTGGCCGCGATGATGCGCGCGCGGTGCGTCGGCTGGCTGCGCAGCTGGATCAGCGCATACATCGGCACGCTGTACAGCCCCGCGAAGAGCGAGAGCAAGCCGAGGTCCATCATCACGCGCCAGTGCGCCGGACGGCCGAGGAATTCGCCCAGCCCCTGGATCGCCACGGGCGGCAGGCTGCGCGAGGCGAAGTACAGATCGATCGCGAACACGCTCATGCCAATGGCGCCGAGCGGCACGAGGCCGATCTCCACCTGCCGCCGGCTCAGCGTTTCGCACAGCAGCGAGCCGATGCCGATGCCGATGGAAAACACCACGAGCAGCAGCGAGGCCACCTGCTCGTCGCCGTGCAGCACCTCCTTGGCGAAGCTCGGGAACTGGCTCAGGAACACCGCGCCGAAG
This sequence comes from Variovorax sp. PAMC 28711, assembly GCF_001577265.1. Classification (NCBI taxonomy): domain Bacteria; kingdom Pseudomonadati; phylum Pseudomonadota; class Betaproteobacteria; order Burkholderiales; family Comamonadaceae; genus Variovorax; species Variovorax sp. PAMC 28711. Next base: position 1,645,100 of record NZ_CP014517.1, read on the forward strand.
AACCACATCCACGAAATGCCGAGCAGCGAGCGGAACACCACCACGTTGCCGTGCGCCAGCTGGAGGTTGCGCCAGGTTTCGCTGAATGGATTCCAGTTGATGACCAGGCCCGGATCGGTGGCGGGCGCGCGCGGAATCGCCTGCGCCACCCCGCGCCCCACCAACGCCAGCAGCACGCACGCGATGGCGACCGCGGTGTGGCCGATCTGCGGCACGGCCACGAGCAGGCCGCCCGCCACCTGGCCGAGCAGGATCGCGACGAAAGTGCCCATCTCGACCATGCCGTTGCCGCCGGTGAGTTCGCGGGCGCTGAGCACCTGCGGCAAATAGGCGAACTTGACCGGACCGAACAACGTCGAGTGCAGCCCCATGAGGAACACGCAGCCCAGCAGGATCGCCGCGTTGGCAGTGAAGAACCCCCAGGCGGCGATCAGCATGATCCCGATCTCGAGGTTCTTCACGAAGCGGATCATCTTCGTTTTGTCGAACTTGTCGGTGAGCTGGCCGGCCGTGGCCGAGAACAGCAGGAACGGCAGGATGAACAACGCCCCGATCGCCAGGCCCGCCATCGCCGGCGGCATCCAGCTCAGCTGCAGCTGGTAGGTGACCATCACGGTGAACGCGAACTTGAACAGGTTGTCGTTCGCGGCACCGGCAAACTGGGTCCAGAAGAACGGCGCGAATCGCCGCTGGCCGAGCAGCGCGAACTGGTTGGCGTGCGCGTTCGCATCGGGCGTGTCGGCAGACGAGGCAGCAGCGGCGGAAGTGGTCATGCAAATGTCCCTTGCGGGCTCCTCAGGCCGTCAAGGCGGCCGCGCCCGGATTGTGCCGCAGCGACTGGCGGCCGAAGGTCTGCAGCGCGTGCAGCACCGGCAATCCGGCCAGTGCGGCCGTCAGGTGCTTGAGGCTGTGGCCCGACACCAGGTGATGCGTGGCTTCGTAGATGGCGTGGTCGCCGAGTTCGAAGCCCTTGGCCAGCGCGTAGAAAAAGATGACCCAGCCCAGCTTGAGGTCCACTGCGCCGCGCATCGGCTTGGCGAGCGCAAGGCTGACCACCAGCGCCATGCCCCCGAACTGCACGACCGCCCAGGGCGCGACGTTGCCCGTCTCGTGCCACACCGCCACTGCCAGCAGGCCGCCGACCAGGGTGGCACAGGCCGCGACCGGGCCCGCACGGTGGCTCACCCGTTCGCAGACGGCGAAGCCGATGAGGCCGGCGAACGCGATCGTCATGCCGGCACGGTCGGCAGCCAGCCGCAGCAGATCGGGCTGCAGGTGATAGAAGACCGAGCCGGCCGTGCAGGCAAGGAAACCCGCGAAGAAAAGCCACGCGCAGGCGAGCGTGCTGGCAGGCAGCCCGTGCGCAGCGCGCCGGTGGAAGCGGCCGAGCCAGCGCAGGCCCCAGAGGCCGACCGCCAGGAAGGGTAGATTGCTCAGGACGTCCATCGCGTTGGGCAGGTGGTGCCAGGCGCGGTCGTCTGCGAAGAGCGATGCGCCAGCGTGCACGCCCGTGAGCGCGGGACCGAGGACGGCCACGCCCGACAACAACAGGAAGGCGAAAAAGAGGCCGCGTTCGCGACGGCTGGGACTGGACAGTTGCATGGCAAGCTCCGGGGACTGAGGAGGAAGCAATGTAGGTTTGCAACTGCCGCCATGGCGCTGAAAATCGATACGGCGCGAATCTTCACAACCTTCGGTACCGAATTTCAATACCCATCGCTTGCCATGAGCACCACCATCGACCTCGTCCTCGCCCTCAAGGCCGAACTCAAGAACGCGCGCATGACCTATGCCGACCTCGCGCGGTCGCTCGACATGGCCGAGTCCAGCGTCAAGCGCATGCTGGCCAAGGGCGACATGCCGCTGTCGCGCGTCGATGCCATCTGCCGCGCGCTGAAGATGGACTTCGCCGACCTCGCGCGTCGCGTGGCCGATGCGCAGCCGCTGGTGCGGGAACTCACGCACGAGCAGGAGAAAGCCGTGGTGAAAGACAAGAAGCTGCTGCTGGTCGCCATCAACGTGCTGAGCCAGTGGACGCTGGAGCAGATCACCGCGGCCTACCGCATCACCGAGGCGGAGTGCATCGGCTGCTTCGCCCAGCTCGACCGCATCGGCATCATCGAACTGCGACCGATGAACCGCTACCGGCTCAAGCTGGCGAAGACCTTCCGCTGGCGTCCGCACGGGCCGTTCATGGAATTCTTCCGAGACCACGTGGTGCTCGACTACTACCGCGGCGGCTTCGACGGACCCGCCGAAGCATTGATGCTGGTGCACGGCACCATCAGCCGCGCGCTCGCACCGTCGTTTCGCGAGCGCATGCAGCGGGTGGCGCAAGACTTCGCGCAGCAGCACCAGACCGACCAGAAGCTCGCGCCGAAAGACGTGGAGGGCTACACGCTGGTGCTGGGCATGCGCAACTGGGAGTTCGAGGGCTTCACGCGGTTGCGCCGTTAGGCGCACGTTGCATCACACGAATACGAGGGTTATCCCGGAAATTTGTAACAAATACTAGCTTTACACAAATGTTAACCGCCTTAAAATCGTATCTGCAGAAAGCGGGCGTCTCCCAGATGGCCCCACCCAGAGCGCAACCTCCCATGAACGCTCAGGTCAGCCGGCTCCGGCTGGTCAACTGCAAACCTTTATCGCCGACTGGAGAGCCGTCACCCAGCGTGACGCACCGAAGGAGCAAATCCGCCGCATCGCGTGACGGGTGAATCTCTCAGGTACCAAGGACAGCGGGAGCGGCACACAGTGAATTCAGCTTTCGGCTGTCCATACCCCGGACAGCCGCGCGCGCGTTTCACGCAATCCCACAAGGATTCGACATGCGAGTGGTTGTACTCGGCGCCGGAATGCTCGGCGTCACCTCGGCGTATTACCTGGCCCAACTCGGCCACGAAGTGACGGTGATCGATCGCCACGCCACGCCTTGCGCCAAGGCGCGAGGCCGTGTCGAAGCGGTCGTCAAGCCGCCCATGCGGCCTGTGTTGCTGGCGACGCCGCCGGACCGTCTCAACGCGATCGTTGCGGCGATCCGGCGCACCGCGCGCGAAAAGCTCGGCCGCTTCGGCAGCATCTTCGAGGTGCCCCGCCCCGATCCGGTCGAAAACAGGGTGCGTCTCTTGGCCTACAGCCGCGCGACCGAGCGCGCCCTGCACGACGAAGCCGGCGCCCCGGCGCCGTCGGGCAGTGCCGGACTGTTGAAGTTCTACATGGACCCGCGTGCCTTCGAATGCCTGGAAAAGCGGGCGCCGCGCCTGAATGCGCTGGGCTGCGAGGCGCAGCTGGTGTCCGCCGACGAGGCGGTGCGCATCGAGCCTGCGCTGATCGCGATGCGCCCGCAAATCGCCGGCGGCACCTTCCTGGCCAACGATCCGCCGCGCGATCCGGCACCGGCAGCCACCCGCATGGTGTTTCTGTGCCGGGCCGCGGGCGTTCGCTTCCTGTCGAACCACACGGTCGTGGCGCTGCACGCGCACGAGGGCCGCATTTCGCACGTCGACCTCGTCGACCCGAACGGACAGTTGCTGGAATGGCGCGCCCAGGCGTATGTCATGGCGCTCGGCACGGGTAGCGCCGAGCATGCCGACGCGCTCGGCATCGAAATGCCGCTACACGCCGAGCATGAATACATCGTCACGCTGCCGATCAAGAACGCCGCGCGCGCGCCGCATGTCGGACTGCACGACGCGAGCGGCAAGCTGCGCATCACCCGCGTCCACGCGCCTGAAGGCGACAGCCTGCGCGTGTCGGCGAGGGTGCATGCGGAAGCCGACGAGGCGCGCGAGCCCGATGCCGACCGCTTCAACGCGATCCTGCGGCGCGTGGCGCTTTTGCTGCCGGGCGCGGTCGATGCGAGCCGCGCGCAGTTCGAGATGCGCACGCATGCCGCGAGCGCCGATGGCTTGCCGCTGGTCGGAAAGACCCGGTTGCGCAACCTGTTCCTGAACACCGCGCCCGGCGCGCACGGCTGGGTGCATGCCTGCGGCGCCGGCAAGTCGATCGCGCGCATCGTGAGCGGCTTGCGGCCGGAACTGTCGTTCGCTTTCACGGGCATGTAGCCCTAGAATCGCGACCACTGCAGGAGAGCGGGCGACGCGAGTCACCCCACCGAAGGCGCAAACTCCCATGAACGCTCAGGTCCACCGGTTTCGATGTCATTGAAACAGGTCACGTACTGCACCTTTTGAAACGCCGTCTGGAGAGCCGTCACGCCATGTGACGCACCGAAGGAGCAACTGCCGCAGGCCGATTCCTGCAGCACGAATCTCTCAGGTACCAAGGACAGGGGGAGCGGCAATCCACCTTCAAAAGGTTCTCCCATGCGCGTGATCGTTCTCGGCGCCGGCTTGCTCGGCGTCACCTCGGCCTATTACCTCCAGCAACTCGGCCACGAAGTCACGGTGATCGATCGGCAGGCCACGCCGGCTGCCGAAACCAGCTTCGCCAACGGCGGGCAGATCTCCGTCAGTCACGCCGAACCCTGGGCCAACCCGAGCGCACCGCTCAAGGTGCTGCAGTGGCTCGGCAAGGAAGATGCGCCACTGCTGTTCCGCATCCGCGCCGACATGCGGCAGTGGCTGTGGGGCCTGCAGTTCCTGCGCGAATGCACGCCGGCGCGCACGAAGCACAACATCGAGCAGATCGTGCGCCTGGGCACCTACAGCCGCGACATGCTGCAGGCGCTGCGCCGCGACGCCGGCATCGCGTACCACGAGCGTGCGCAGGGCATCCTGCACTTCTACACGACGCAAAAGGAGTTCGACGGCGCGCTCAAGCCGGCCGAGCAGATGCGCGCACTCGGTTGCGAACGCACCGTGATCTCGGCCGACGAAGCCGTTCGGATCGAGCCCGCGCTCGCGCACATTCGTCCGCAACTGGCCGGTGCCACCTACACGGCGGAAGACGAATCGGGCGATGCGAACCGCTTCGCGCGCGAGCTGGTCAAGCTGTGCGAGACGGCCGGCGTCAAGTTCCTGATGAGCCACACCGTCACCGCGATTCGCGAAGCCGGCGGCCGCATCGAACACGTCGAAGCCACCGACAACGAAGGCCGCTTCCAGCGCATCGTGGGCGATGCCTACGTGCTCGCGATGGGCTCGCTCAGCCCGATCTACGCCCAGCCGCTCGGCATCCGCCTGCCGATCTATCCGGCCAAGGGCTACTCGGTGACGATGCCGGTGAAAGACGCCTCCAGGGCGCACCAGGTCTCGCTGACCGACGACGAGTTCAAGCTCGTCTTCTCGCGCTACACCGACGAACACGGCGACCGCCTGCGCATCGCCGGAACGGCCGAGCTCAACGGCTACGACCGCGACCTGAACCGGGTGCGCTGCGAGGCCATCGTGCGCCGGGTCGAGGACCTGTTCCCCGGCGCGGGCGACGCCACTCAAGCGCAGTTCTGGACGGGCCTGCGCCCTGCCACGCCGAGCAACGTGCCGCTGATCGGCAAGACGAAGATTCCGAACTTCTTCCTGAACACCGGCCACGGCACGCTGGGCTGGACGCATTCGTGCGGCTCGGGCAAGTCGATCGCGCGCATCGTGAGCGGGCTCGCGCCGGAAGTGGATTTCGCCTTCACCTGAAGCCGGCTAGCCGGCACTTCACGCCGCGCTGCTGCGTTTCGTCGCATCGCGCTGGTGACTGTCGGCCGGCTGCGGGATGGTCGGGTTTCTTCACGCCAAGGAACCCCGCCATGAACCGCTTCCACCTTTTCGCCGCTGCGCTGCTGATGTTGCCGCTCGCGGCCGGCGCCGCCGACCTGCGCGTCGCCGTCAGCGATGGCCCGGCCACGCCGTCGACGCTCTACATCGCGCTCTACGACAGCGCCGCCACTTATGCTGCGACGCAACCGCTGGCCTCACAGACCGCGCCCTTGCGCAACGGCGCCGCGCAAGTCGCCTTCCTCGGACTGCCGCCGGGGCGCTATGCCCTGCGGGCTTTCGCCGATGAGAACGGCAACGGCAAGATGGACGCCAACATGCTCGGCATCCCCACCGAGCGCTACGGCTTCTCCAACGACGCCAGGGGCGTGATGGGCCCGCCGGGCTTCGATGCCGTCGCCCTGCCGGTGGATGCCGCCGACGTCGCGACCACGCTTCACCTGCACTGAGCCGCGTCATGACACGCCGCGAACTGCTTCGCCTGCTGGCCGCCGCCGGCAGCGCCCCGCTCCTCGCCCCCTGGGCCCACGCGCTCGCGCCGGCAGACGACTGGCTCGCCCAGTTCGATGCCGCCACGCCCGACTGGAAAGCCGGTTTCGCCAACCTGTCCGGCGACCTGCCGCCCGTGCGCGCGACCGTGCGCGGACGCTTTCCCGACGCGCTGAGCGGCACCTTCTTTCGCACCGGCCCGGCGGGCCACGAACTCGGCGGCGAGCGCTACCACCACTGGTTCGACGGCGACGGCATGACGCAACGCTTCGCGATCGACCGCGGTGAGGTCGTGCACCAGGGCCGCTTCGTCGCGACGCCCAAACGCGTGGCTGAAGTGCGCGCCGGCCGGCGCCTCACCGAAGCCTTCGGCACCGTGCCGCGCGGATCGACGCCGCCGGATTCGCCCGACAGCATGAACGTCGCGAACATCAGCGTGCTGCCGCTCGGCGGCGAACTGCTCGCGCTGTGGGAAGGCGGTTCGGCCACGCGGCTCGACCCACGCACGCTGGAGACGCGCGGCCTGAAGACCTGGCGACCCGACCTCGCCGGCCTGCCGTTCTCGGCCCACCCGAAGGTCGATCCGGACGGCACCGTGTGGAATTTCGGCGTCGGTTCCGGCAAGGGTTTGCTGGTGCTGTGGGAGGTCGCGCCCGACGGCGCGCTGCGCCGGGCCGACGGCGTGCCGGTGACCGACCTGTCGATGGTCCACGATTTCGCCGTGACCGACCGGCACCTCGTGTTCCTGATGCCACCACTGATCTACGACGCCGAGCGCAAAAAGGCGGGCGCGAGCTTTCTCGATGCCCACGTGTGGCGCCCCGAACTCGGCATGCGCGTGCTCGTCATCGACAAGAAGGACTGGTCGAAACGCCAGACCCTCGCCTTGCCCGCAGGTTTTCTGTTCCACCTGGGCAATGCGTGGTCGGAAGACACGGCCGGCGGCACGGTGATCCACCTCGACTACGTTCGTTCGGCCGACGCCACCTCCGTCTTCACCTCCAGCCGCGAAGTGATGCGCGGCCGGCGGGTGCGCGCACCGGAGCCGCAGCTCACCGTGGTGACGCTGAACCTCGGCACCGGCCTGGCGACGCAAAACGTGTTGCCGCTCGAAGCCGAGTTCCCGCGCATCGATCCGCGGCAGGTGGGCCTGAGGCACCGCCATGTGTTGCACGCGACCGGCGTGCTCGACGCGCGCCCCGGCTTCACCGCGATCGCGCGCACCGACATCGACCGGGGCACCAGCGAGCGCTTCGTGTACGGACCGAACGCGATGGTCGAAGAGCACGTCTTCGTGCCGGACGGGCTAGGCGCCGGATGGGTGCTCGGCACCGTACTCGACCTCGCGCAAAAAAAGACGGTGCTGTCGTGCTTCGCCGCCGACGCACTGGGCAGCGGACCGGTCGCGCAGGCCACCTTGCCCTACGCGCTGCCGCTCGGGCTGCACGGCGTGTTCGTGGCGGCTTGAGACGCCTGCGCCCACCAGCCCAGTCAATCGGTCGTGAAGACGGTCAGCACGCCGGTGTAGCCGTACAGGTGATGGCGTGCGATCTCGCCGGCGGCGAAGAAGCCGGCGAGCGGCACGTCGCCGAGCGCGTGCCGGACGATCTGCAGTTCGGCGCCCGGTGCGCCGAAGTGCGGACCGCCGCGCCCCGAGCAGCTCACGTACACCGCGCCGGCGATGCGCCGCGCGGGGTGCGGCGCGGCTTCGGCGTCGCCGGCCGCCACCGCGCGAGCCACCGCCAGCGTCTGCTCCTCGGGCTCCAGCTCTTCGCGGATTTCCGCGCAGATGCGCATCAGGTCGGCGCGCGCCGCCTGTGCATTGCGCCGGCAGAAGGTCATGCGCGTGCCGGCCTCGACATGTTCGGCGATGGCGATGCCACGCCGCGTCGGGTCGAGCCCGATGATGTGGCGCACCAGCACGTCGGCGCCCAGGTCACCGGTGCGGCGCACGCCGTCGGCACCCGCATCGGCCAGGCCGACCAGCGTGGCGCGCACGGCCTCGATCGCTTCCTGGGGGCGCTCGAGCGACACCTGCAGATCGTCGAGCAGCACGTCGAGCGCCGCGACGCCGTCGATCTTCAGAATCAGGTTGCCGTCCGCTTCGGTAATCTCGCGCTGGCGCGGCGCACCGCTGCGGGAAAACGGCTGACAGCCCTGGGTGACGCGCGACACCACGCGAACGCCTTCACCGAACACCACGCCCGACAGACCGCCCGAGAACACCCCGCCGGCGGCGCCGTGGCCCTTGATGTTCCCGTTGCCGCCGACTGCGAATTGCAGCGCGCCCTCGCGCCCCGAAGACAAGCCGCCGAACAGGTAGCCCGTGTCGGTGCGGCCTGCCATCTCGCCGATCAGTTCGGAGAGTTCGGGCGTCGCCGGGTCGGCGTGCACCAGCGCCGTGTGCGCCTCGAAGCCGGCCATCTCGGCGCTGCCCAGCGGCGCGACGCCGGAGAACACGCGGTATTGATCGCTCGGCAGCGCGCAGAGCATCAGGCTGATGCCGGGCTCGTCGAAGTACTCGGCGTTGTTGGCGGCCACGCCGATGCCGACCGTGCCAGACCAGTCGGTCACCTCGGGCAGCTCGGCGCTCAGGTGGTCGAGGATGTCCTGCGCCTCGCCAGCGTAGTGGTCGGTGATGTAGAGCAGGCCCAGCGTGGGCGACGACGCGTACTCGGGCAGCGCCATCTGCGCGCGCAGCTGCGCAAGCACGAGGCCCGCCGCCATGCGCCATTGCGGATGGGTGGCGTGGCCGGAGGGGAACAATTTCATGGATTCAGCGTTTGGAGGCCGGTCGCTTGCGCGCGGCAGTGGATGTTTTGGCGGGCGCCTTCTTCGCAGTCGCGCGCTTTCGGGCGACGGGTGCCGTTTTCTCGGCAGCGGCAGGCATCTTGAGGTGGGCGGCGTCCTGCAACGCCGATGCGGCGATCTGCTGGAACTGCTGGGTGAGCGAGCCCCACCACTTGAGCGGATCGACCACGCCGGGGGCGGCCGGTTCGGCCGTCTTGTGCATATCGGCTGATTTCGCCTCGGGTTCGGCTTGCGGCTCGGGTTCCGGTTCGGGCGCGGGCGTCGTCGCTGCAGCCGGTGCGGCGGCCCGCGTGAACGCGCTCGCGATGTCTTCCATGCGCACGTTCATGCCCCGCAGCGTGGAGAGCGTCATCTTCTGCACTTCGAGCGCCTGGATGGTGGCCTTGAGCGCATGGCCGTTTTGTTCGAGCCAGTACTGCACCGTCTTGAGCTCCTGGATGCGCTTGTCGACCTCCTCGACACTGAGCGTCGGCGCGACCCAGTTCGAGAGGCCGGGAATGGCGCTTCCGCTGCCACTGCCGCCACCCGTCGTGAGGTTCTTGAGGAAGTCGAAACCGGGGACGAACTGGCTGAACGCGAAGGGTTTGGCGGTGTCGCTCATGACAAATGTCTCCAGGAGTTTCTTGTCGCGTCAGCTTACTCCAAGGGACCGCGACTGCCCCCTCAGTGCTTGTGGTCCATGGGCATCGCGGCGGCCGTCGCGGGCGCACCGACCGGCAGGGTCAGGTCCATCGAACTCTTCGCGCCTTTGGCGTCTTCGAAACGCAGCGTGAGCGGCACGGTGGCGCCCTTCGGCAATGCGGCTTTCAGGTCCATCAACATGACGTGGTAACCACCCGGCTTGAGTTCGACGGTCTGGCCCGCGGGCAGCGGCAAGCCGTCTTTCAGCGCGCGCATCTTCATGGTGTCGCCGTCCATCTTCATTTCGTGCACTTCGGCCACGCCGGCCGCGGGCGTCGAGACGCCGACCAGCGTGGTCCCGGCCGGCGCGGTGAGTTTCATGAAGGCGCCGGTACCGCTCTGGCCGGGCACCGACTGGCGCACCCAGCCGTCGCGCACCTGCACTGCGGGGGCTTGAGAAAAAGAGGTTGTGGCGCCGGCCAGCAGTGCGCAGGCCGCGATGGTTTTGAGAGCAGTTTTAAAGGTCATCAGTGTCTTTCAGGAAAAGTGCGACTCGAAGTGGCCGCCGGAGTTCAGTGATCCGAAAGCGAGCGACCCTTTCAATGCACATGCCCCTGTGCAGCGGCCGCCGCGCCGTCGGGCGCGCCGACCGGCACGTCGACCTCGCGTGTGCTGTCGGCGCCCTTCGCGTCCTTGAAGCGCAGCGTCAGCGGCACGGTCGCGCCCTTGGGCATCGGCTGCTTCAGGTCCATCAGCATCACGTGGTAGCCGCTCGGCTTGAGTTCGATCACTTGCCGCGGCGGCAACTCGAGGCCGCCCTGCACCGCGCGCATCTTCATGGTGTCGCCCTCCATCTTCATTTCGTGCACCTCGGCGACGCCCGCGGCCGGCGTCGAGACGCCGACGAGGCGGGCGCCCGACGGGGCGCTGAGCGTCATGAAGGCGCCGGTGCCGCTCTGTCCGGCGACGGTCGGCCGGATCCAGGCGTCCTTGATGTCGACGGCCGCGACGCCGGGCGCCAGCACATCGAGGCGCGCGGCCGGGAAGGCGAGCTTTTCGCTGGCGGCGCCGGTGGGCAGTTGCGCCCAGTCGGCACTGCCGGTGTCGCAGCTTTGCAGCACCTTGAAGTACAGCGGTCCCGGCGTGGCGGTGAGCTTGCCGCGCACGATGAATTCCGCGCGCTCGGCGCCCGGCAAGGCAGTAGCCGGACTGTCAGCCGTCCAGCGCACTTCGCCGTCGCCGGACCGCTGCACCTCGAGCTTCCAGCCTTTGCGCGCCTGCGCATCGGTCAGCGTGAAACCACGAGGCAGGCGCACCGACACGCCGGTGGTGGCTGCGGCGTCCTTGCAGGCATGGCCGACGCGGAAGGCGGCTTCGTAGTCGGTGCCGGCCGTGGCACCGCCGGGCGGCAGGGTGATGTGCGCGGTCGCACTGCCGGCAGCGGCCAGGACGGCGGTGGCGGCGAGCGCCTGGCGGATGAAAAGTCGCGTCATGTCAGTTCCTTCGGGTCGGGTCACAGGTCCCACCGCAGCTCGGCGGTGTAGGTGCGCTGCGGATAGGGATGGAAATTCCAGTACTTGTCGTTGTTCGCGTTGTCGATGCCGACGGCGGCCGACCACTGCTTGCTGATCTGGTAGCGCGCGCGCAGGTCGACGGTGAAATACTTGCTCGCGCCGAAGTACGCGTTGGCGTTGACGTCGCTGTTGTCCAGGTTCGAGTACTGCTTGCCGCTGTAGCGCGCCGCGACGGTGAGGGCCCAATGCGCATCGGGCCGGTAGGTCGCGAACAGCGTCGAGCGCCATTGCGGCACGCGCGGCTGCCACTTGCCGACGCTGGCCGGGAAGGCCGCGTTCGCCACGGTCTTCGAATTGGCGTAGGTCAGGCTGCCGCCGAGGTCGAGCCCCTTCATGAGCACGTCCTGCCCCGTGTAGGCCAGCTCGATGCCAGTGGTGCGCACCTTGTCGATGTTCTGCACGCGCGAAACGGTCGAGTTGGGGATGAGCTGGTTGAAAAGGGCGTCCTTCGTGGTTTCGTGGAACAGCGTGGCGCGGGCGAGGCCACTGCCCAGGTCTTTTTCCAGCGACAACTCGCCGGTCCACGACTTCTCGGGCTTCAGGTTCGGGTCGTTGATGAACGACAGCGCACCGCCGCTGGTCGCGCCGTACAGCTCGCCGACCGTCGGATAGCGCACCGCGCGGCCGAGCGACGCCTTGAGCACGGTGTCGTCGGCCAGCTGGTAGGCCAGCGCGGCCTTGGGCGAGGCGTCGGACTCGCTGCGCGCGGCGTAGCGCTGGAGCGACGTGGCGGTCGAGGTGAACCCATCGGTCGCCTTCCAGGCCTCGTAGCGCAGGCCGAGCACGGCCTTCCACTTCGGCGCGAAGGCCCAGCTGTCCTGCGCCCAGGCGCTGACCGTTTCGGAACGGCCGCCGACGTTGCTCACCGGCGACCACGGATTGGCCGGGCCGTCGAGCCAGCTGCCGATCACGTTCTTCTTCGCGATCGCGAGCTTGTAGGCGTCGCGGCCGATGCCGAAGTCGACGATGTGGGCGCCGCCGAGGCCCTGCGGCCGCCAGGTGCCGCGGGCGGCGAGCGTGTTCCAGCCGGTGCCGCCCTGGTCTTGTAGCGTGCCGGCGCCGCCGACGGACGCGAGCGGCAGTGCCACGGTGGGGGCGCGCTGCTGGTCCTTCGAATAGTCGTAGAGGCTCGCGGCCACTTCCCAGTCGAACACGCCCTGCGTATGGCTCTTGACCGAGAGCCCGTGCATGGTGTGGGTCTGCGTGTCGTTGGTGAGCGGAAACGCGGTCGGCGCGAGCGTGAAGCTGCGCCCGCCGATGTTGACCGGCCCGCTGAACACCGGCTGGCCGCTGGCGTTGCGCAGGTAGCTGTCGGGCCGCCCTTCGGACGTGTTCTGCCACCAGCCCAGCGTGTAGGTCGCGCGCACGGTGGACGAGAAGTCGTAGGCCAGCTTGAGCTTGGCGTGGTCCTGAACCGTGTGGTACGCCGTGCCGCTGCCGAGCAGGTACCAAGGCGTGTGGGTGGTGTTGAGCCCGGGCACCGCGCCGGCCACCGGCGTGCCGCGTGCGCCGGCGATGCCGGAGGCCAGCGTCGCGGTCGTGAAGGTCAGCGGCTGGCCGTGGCTGTTGGTGCGGTTCACATCGATCCACCAGGACCAGTCGCCGCTTTGGCTGCCGAGCGACGCGCTGGTCTGCCAGGCGTTGTAGATCTTGCTCGCGCCGTAGAGGTCGTTGGGCTGTGACGAGTAGCCGGCCTTCACGTGCGCTTCGAGCTTTGTCGGCATGCGCGTCACGTAGTCGACCACGGCACCGGCCGAGTTGCCCGGGTACGCCGCCGAGAACGGCCCGTACATCACGTCGACCCGCTCGATTTCCTCGGGTGTGACCAGGCCCCAGCGCGGCGCGTAGTTGGTGCCGTTGGCGATGCCGTTGCCCAGGTAGTTCGACAGGAGGATGCCGTCGGCATACACCGCCGAGCGGGCGCTGTTGCCGGTGCCCGAGGCGCGCGTCGACAAGATCGCGTGGTTGTAGTCGCCGATGTAGCGCTTGCGCACCAGCAGGCTGGGCAGGTACTTGAGCGCGTCTTCGCTGTCGGTCGCATTGATGCGCGTCTCGATCTCCTCGCGCGTCACGCCTTCGATGGTGGTCGGGATCTGCGTGGGCAGCGAGGTCGGACGGCTGCCGGTGACGGTGACGACGCCGAGCGAGCGGGTCATGCCGGAATCATCCGGCGTCTTGTCTTGCGCCCAGGTCACGGAGGCGGGGGCGCCGAAAGCCATGGCAAGCGCCAGGGCGAGGGGTGTTCTTCTCACGGGAAACTCCTGAAATCTTCAAGCCGAATCGGCCGAGCGCACGCACCGGGGCGCGCGCTGCGAAAAAGAAAGCGTCAGGAGAAAGCGGGAGGCCCGCGCGCCGGCAAGGGCGCTGCGGTGGCCGCGGCGATGCGCGCGGCGGGGATCGATTGAACGGCGCGCGCCAGCGGCTGCAGCGTCGGCACGTCGGCCAGCGGGGTGGCTGGCGGCGGCGCGCCGGTCAGCACGCACAGCGGGCAGTCCATGTGCGAGGCGCCCATTTCCTGCGCGCCGTCGTCGGTCTGCACGATCACCTTGACCGCGCCGGCCGCCGAGCACACAAGTTCCATGGCCTGCGGCTTGACGACCGGCGAAGCGACCGCCACGCCGAGCGACAACACGAACCACGTCAGCACGACCCGCCCGACGAGGGCGAGGAAGCGGGAGTGGCGCAGGAAAGCGGGCATGGAGGCGGCGATTATGGCGCGCGCGTCAGGGCGCCGGAAACACCGGCGTCACGACAAAGCCGCGCGCGGCCATCAACGCCGGCAGGCCCACGGTGCCGGCCATGTGCAGCGCACCGACCGCGGCGAACACGCGCTGGCCCCTGGCGTGCAGCGCCGCGATGCCGTCGGCGAGGCCGGGGTTGCGGTCGTCGAGCAGGCGACGCAGTGCACGCTCATCGGCGGGAGTTTTCACGCAGTCGCACCACGCGCGGTAGCTGGCGAGCTCGGTCCAGTCGCTGCGGGCCCAGGCGTTGGCGAGACGCAGCGTCAGGTCGCGTGCGCTGCCCGACTCCAGCTGGTCCAGTGCTTCATCGAGCTCCGCGATTTCTTCGGCTTCGTCGTCGCCCAGCAGCGCCTCGAGCTGGTCGCGCGCGGTTTCGAGCGCGACCACCGGTTGCTGGCCGGTGCGCGCCCGCATCGTGAGGTAGCGCTCGCTGCCGTACTGCTCGTACAGCCCGTCGTTGCGCACCGCGAGACCGGCCAGCGCCATGACCTGCAGCGTCGGCCGCAGGCGGGCGAGCGATCCTTCGGGCAGGCAGGCGGCGGCCACCTGCCGATCGAGCCGGCGCTGGCGCTCCGGCGTCAGCATGCGCGCAAGCACACCGGCATCGCTCGCGTCGGTGAAGGCCTTCAGAGAGGCCGGGTCGGCCATGTCGAGCTCGAGGGCCAGCGTGTCGCTGTCGCCGAGCGCGCCGAGCAGCCGCGGGCCCTGGAAATACCAGTCGGGCCTGCCGACGTGCATCGTTCCGTAGAGCCACGAGGAACGACCGTCTTTCTCGATGCGCCAGAGGAAACCGCGATCGGCCGGGCGCTTCGACGCAGCCTGCAGATCGGCCATGGACGGCGGCGCCGGCAACGCACAGGGCGGCGCCGCCGCCGGCTGAGCCAGCGCCGCGGCGGCGCCGAGCGCGCAAGCCCACCCGAGCACGACAGAACGCAGGGTCGAGGAGACAAGGGAAGGCGTCATGCAGTGCAGCGGGATCGGTTTGCGGCCATTCTGTCAGCCGCCGCCCGATAATTCAGCGCATGACCACGCCCCTCTTCCACCTCGCCTTCCATGTCCGCGACCTGAACGAAGCGCGCCGTTTCTACGGCGGCGTGCTCGGCTGCACCGAAGGCCGCAGCACCGACACCTGGGTCGACTTCGACTTCTTCTCACACCAGATTTCGCTGCACCTGGGCGAGCCGTTCGCCACCGCGAACACCGGCCGAGTCGGCGACGTGATGGTGCCGATGCCGCACTTCGGCCTCGCGATGGATCTGGCCGAATGGAAGACGATGGCGGCCCGCCTGGAAGCCGCGAACACCGACTTCGTGCTCAAGCCGCAGGTGCGCTTCGAGGGCCAGCCCGGCGAGCAGTGGACGATGTTTTTCCGCGATCCGTCGGGCAACCCGATCGAGGTCAAGGGCTTCCGGTCGCTCGCCAGCGTGTACGACAAGTGAGCACGGTGTGAGCTACACCTTCGCGTCCGCCACGGTGTTGCTGCTGCTCATCTGCGACCCGCTCGGCAACATCCCGATCTTCGCGAACGCGCTGAAGAACGTGGCGCCCGAGCGCCGCACGCTGGTGATCGTGCGCGAGGTGCTGATCGCCTTCGCGCTGCTGCTCGGCTTCATGTTCGTCGGCGACCGCTTCCTGCACGTCATGGGGCTGTCGGGCCTGTCGTTGCAGATCGCCGGGGCGGTGGTGCTGTTTCTCATCGCGCTGCGCATGATCTTCCCGAACCAGGGCGGCTTCGAGCACACGCATGAAGGCGAGCCGCTGATCGTGCCGCTCGCGATCCCGGCGCTGGCCGGCCCGTCGGCGATGGCCACGGTGATGTTGCTGGTGTCGCAGGCGCCGGAGCGCCGCCTCGAATGGATCGCGGCGCTCTCGGTGACGATGGCCGTGTGCGCCGTCGTGCTGGTGCTGGCCGAACGCATCCAGCGCCTGATCGGCAACCGCGTGGTGTTGGCGCTGGAGCGGCTGATGGGCCTGATCCTCGTCGCCGTGTCCGTCGAAATGATGATCCGCGGCTTGAAGCTGCTCGCCTCCGAATGGCCCCGATAAAAGCGACCTCTCTGCTCTTTTTTGCGCTGCTGTGGTTCGGTGGCGCCGGCCTCGTGCATGCGGTGCAGGACTGCGAGATGAACGGTCAGGGCATCAACCCTTCCAACGGCAATACCACTGCCGGCAAAACCGGACTCATGCGCTGCAAGGACCGCGACAGCGGCGTTCTGCAGCGCGAGCAGCAGATCCAGAACGGCGTCTTCATGGGACTCGTGCGCCACTACCAGGACGGCAAGCTCGTTCGGGAGCACAACGTCAACGCCAAAGGCAACATTGACGGCGCCGCGCGCGAGTTCGCGCCCACCGGCAAGCTGCTGCGCGAATCGGTCTATGTGGACGGTAGCGAAACCGGACTGATCCGCGCTTTCTATCCGGGCGGCAACCGCCGCCGCATCGCCTTCAACGGCGAAGGCAGCCGCGAGTCGGCTTCCGTCGAGTTCACCGAAGCCGGCCAGCCGAGCGCGCTGCGCTGCGGCGACAAGCCAATGCTGGCACCGGCCTTCGACGACGCGAAAGCCTGCGGCTTCGGCGCCGCCGCGTCGCAAGTGGAATTGTTCGACAGCGCCGGCCGGGTGCGGCAGCGCGTGTCGTACACCGCGGGCAAGCGCACGCGCTGGGAAAGCCTCTACGACAACGGCCAGGTGGAATCGAGCGGCGAAATCACCGGCACGCAGTCGGTCGGGCGCCGCTTCTCGTCGACCGGCGTGAAGCGCTCGGAGGTCTACGGCATCGTGAACGACCGCCGCACGGTGCGCCAGCGCGAACTCGACTATTCGGAGCGCGGCACGCTCGTGCGCGAACAGCGCTGGTCGCCCGATGGCATGCCCACGAACGACGACAGCTTCTATCTGAACGGCCAGCCGCGCAGCAAGACCGCCTACAGCGGCAGCGGCGCCCAGCGCATCGTCGAGGTCAGCGAGTTTCACGACAACGGCCAGCGCGCGCGCCAGGGCCGCTACCGCGCCGGGCTGCGCGGCGGCACCACGACGTCGCTCGGCACGCACCAGAGTTTCGACGAGAAAGGCCGCCTCGTCGCCGAGACCGCCTACGACGACAAGGGCCGCATCGCGCGAGAGCGCGCGTTCGACGAGAACGGGCAGTTGCTGCGCGACGACGAAGTGTTCGAGGACGGGTCGCGCAAGGCGTTTGCGAGGTAAGGCTGGCTAGGCGTTGAGGGCAGGGGCTTCGGCCACCACCACCCGCCCGGTCGTCGCCACAACCTCCTGTTCGATCGCTCCGAACAGCGATCGCCCATCGAGCCCCTTCATCTCGATGCGAATCGTGTCGCCGAACTTCATGAAGTCGGTGGCGGGCGCGCCGTCCTGGATCGTCTCGATGCAACGCTTTTCGGCGATGCACGAATAGCCTTTGGGCCATTCCATGCGGCCGCCCTTGCCCTCGACGCCCTGGTTGCTGACCGTGCCGCTACCGACGATGCTGCCGGCGCGCACGTTGCGCGTCTTCGCGATGTGCGCGATGAGCTGGCCGAAGTGAAAGGTCATCTCCGGGCCGGCGTCGCACTGGCCGACCTTGCGACCGTTCCAGGTGCTTTGCAGCGTGAGGTGCACGCGGCCTTCCTGCCAAGCCTCGCCGATCTCGTCGAGCGTGACGGCGACGGGGCTGAATGCGGTGGCGGGCTTGGCTTGAAAGAAGCCGAAGCCCTTGGCCAGTTCGGCCGGGATCAGGTTGCGCAGGCTCACGTCGTTGGCGAGCATCACGAGGCGGATGCCGTCGAGCGCCTGCTCCGGGCTCGCGCCCATCCTGACGTCGCCGGTGACGACCGCGATCTCGGCCTCGAAATCGATGCCCATCGCTTCGCTCGGCACGACCACGTCGTCGGTCGGGCCGAGGAAGTCGTCGCTGCCGCCCTGGTACATGAGCGGGTCGGCGTAGAAGCTCTCGGGCACTTCAGCGTTGCGCGCCTTGCGGACCAGCTCGACGTGGTTGAGGTACGCCGAGCCGTCGGCCCACTGGTAGGCGCGCGGCAGCGGCGCCATGCACTGCGCCGGGTCGAACGGAAACGCGTGGCGCGCGCGGCCGGTGTTGACGGCGTCGTACAGGTCCTGCAGTTGCGGCGCCATGAAGCCCCAGTCGTCCAGCACCTGCTGCAGGCGGCTGGCGATGCCGGTGGCGTAGTGGGCGAGCGTGAGGTCGCGCGAGACGACGACGAGCTGGCCGTCGCGGGAGCCGTCCTTGAGGGTGGCGAGTTTCATGGTGGCGGCTACTAAACTGATTGAACGGGCGGCAGTTTACCGAGTGAACCCTCGCGGGCCGCCGCCCGTCCCACCCCGCACGCACTGCATGACCGCCCACACCGCTCCCGCCCTGCCCGACCCGCCGCGCCCGCCGTGGCGGGCAGCCGTGCTGTTGACGCTGGCCGTGCTGCTGGCCCACCTGGCGCTGTTGTTCCTGGCGCCGATGGGCACGGGCGCGAAGCCGTCGCCGCTCGAAGCACGCTTCAGCACGCGCACGATCGTGATCGCGCCGCCGCCGGCGGCCGAAGCGGCTGCTGCTACGCCTGCCGCAGCGCCGGCCGCGCCCGCGGTGCAGGTGCCGGCACGGAAACCGCCGAGACCGCGCGCGGTACGTCCCCCCAAACCGGCGGCGGTTGCGGTGCCTCCGGTGCCCGAGCCCCCGGCGTCCGTCGACGTCGCCCCACCGGCCGAGGTCGGCGATGCGACCGCGTCGGCACCGCTGGCCGCTGCGAGTGCGCCGGTTTCCGACGTCATTGCAGCGCCTGCCGCCAGCGCATCGGATGCAGCCAGCGTGGCCGGCACAGGCGACGCGGTGCGCGTCACCGGCCCGCAGTCGTTGCGCGTGCCCGGCTCGGTCAAGCTCAAGTACGACGTGTCGGGCCAGCAGGGCATGTCGCCGATGAAAGGCGTGTACGGCGAGGTCGACTGGCTGCAGGACGGCAACACCTACGACGCGCGGCTGTCGCTCGGCGTGCTGTTCAAGACGCTGCGAACGCAGCGCAGCACCGGCGTGATCACCGGGAACGGCATCGAACCCGATCGTTTCTCCGACCAGCGCAAGGTCGAGGTCGCGTCGCACTTCGTGCGGGGCGAGGGCAAGGTCGTGTTCAGCAACAACGCGCCGAGCGTGCCGCTTCTCGTCGGCGCGCAAGACCGCCTGAGCGTGGTGATGCAGCTCGGCGCGATGCTGGCCGGCGACGCGACCCGGTTTCCGGCCGGCAGCACGATCGCGGTCCAGACCGTGGGGCCGCGCGATGCCGACATCTGGACTTTCAACGTGGGCGACGAAGAGGTGCTGAGCCTGATGGCGGGCGAGATCACGGCCCGCAAGCTCACCCGCAACCCCCGCAAGGAGTTCGACGACAAGATCGAGCTCTGGCTGGCGCCGGCGCTGGGTTACTTGCCGGTGCGGATCAAGCAAACCCAGCCGAACGGCGACTTCGCCGACATGCAATTGCGCGACCAGCTGCCCCTTGGGCCACCCTCCTGAGCCGAAATTGGCAAATTCTCTTGAAACTGGCGCGTTGATTGCTATCTAACCTCCCATGAATGCCATCGAACTCCTCAGCAATTCCGACTTGCACATGCTCTACGACTCCGAGTCGTATGCCGTGATGCATCTGCAGCCGACGGAAGGCGACGAGCCGCTGGCACCGCATTTGCCGGTGCTGTCGCGCCACGGCTTCGAGATCGTGGACAAACGTTCGGGCAAGGAGGTCTACCTCGATGGCTCGTGGGCCGAACTGTTCCAGCAGCAGATCACCGCCTGGCAGCTCAACACGCCCACACAGGAAGAGGTCGAAGACACGCTCGAGGGTTACGCGGAGCTGGCCCAGAACCCGGTTCTTCTGCACTGACGCACCGCCAATGGCACCTGCGAAGTAAGCAGTGGCTCGCATGGAGTCGACGGGCACGTGGGACATGCGCTTCGCATGCAAGCGCTGAAGCAGCAGGCCGAAGCCCCATCCCGGCAACAGCGCCCAGACGATCGCGAGCACGGTGCCGATGGTCCATTGACCGCCATTGCGCAGTGCGTTGGCGCTGGCGGTCGGCGCACCCGCGATCGATGCCAGCGGTACCGCCAGCAGGCGGGCCGATCATCCAGGGCAGTGGCGTGGGGAGGGCGACGCAAGCCCCGGTTGCGGCCAGCGCGAGCCGCAGCGTCGCGGCGACACGCGCCAGATAGCGGCAACTTGGAAACGGCAAGAAAGGGACAGCGGAAAGCGGCGAAGGATGGCGACACGGATCTCGGCGCTTCGCTAGTATCGCGCGATGCCTGCCCACCCCCTGCCCCGTCGCCTGCTCCTGCTGTCTGCCTTCGCCCTGGTGGTCGGGTGTTCGGTCACCCAGCCGCCGCAAGCCGACGCGCCGGACGGCCCCGTCGCGCAGCGCATCGAATCGCTGCTGCCCGTGGACGCGATCCTGCTCGGCGAGCAACACGATGCGGCGGACCACCATCGGCTCGAACGCGAGGCGGTCGATGCGCTCGTCGCGCGCGGCCAGCTGGCCGCACTGGCGATCGAAATGGCCGAAGAAGGCCGCAGCACCGACAAGCTGGGCGCGAAGTCCACCGAAACGCAGGTGCAGGCCGCGCTCGAATGGAACGACAAGGCCTGGGGCTGGAACGACTACGGCCCGGCCGTGATGGCCGCCGTGCGCGCCGGCGTGCCGGTGGTCGGCGCCAACCTGCCGCTGTCTCGCACCCGCACCGCGATGGCCGACGTGTCGCTCGACGCCCAACTGAGCGACGCGGCACGCGCCACGCAGCAAGCCGCGGTGCGCGAGGGCCACTGCAACCTCCTGCCCGAAACGCAGATCGTGCCGATGACGCGCGTGCAGATCGCGCGCGACCGCGCGATGGCGCAGGCGATCGTGAAGGCGCGCCAGCCTGGCAAGACGGTGTTGCTGATCAGCGGCGCAGGCCATGCCGCCAAGGCGCTCGGCGTGCCGCAGCACCTGCCGACCGACGTGAGCTTCAAATCGGTCGAACTGCAGGCCGGCACAGGCACCGGTCGCGTGGGCTATGACGCCGTCTGGCGCACGCCCGCGCTGCCCGAGAAGGACTACTGCGCCTCGCTGCGCAAATAGCCTTCTCCGGTCTCGCCGGAGTCAGGCGAACTTCTTGATCGCGTCCGCGAGCGTGTTGACCAGCGTGTCGATGTGCGACTTCTCGACGATGAACGGCGGCGCGATCACGATCACGTCGCCCGCCGGCCGCACCAGCGACCCCTTGTGATAGCAGTCGACAAAAATATCGTAGGCCCGCTTGCCCGGTGAGCCCGCGATCGGCGCGAGTTCCACCGCTGCGGCCAGGCCGAGACTGCGAATGCCGATCACGTTGGGCAGGCCCTTGAACGCGCTGTGAAACGCATTGCCCAGCACCGGCCCCATTTCACCGGCGCGCGAGAAGAGCTGCTCGCTCTTCATCAGGTCGAGCGTCGCGATGGCCGCGGCGCACGCCACCGGATGGCCCGAATAGGTGTAGCCGTGGAAGAACTCGACCACGTGCTCGGGCGCGTCGGTCTTCATCATCTGGTCGTAGAGCTTGTCGCGGCAGATCACGCCGCCGAGCGGAATGACGCCGTTGGTCACGCACTTGGCGAAGTTCAGCATGTCGGGCACCACGCCGTAGTAGTCCGACGCGAAGTTGGTGCCCATGCGGCCGAAACCGGTGATGACCTCGTCGAAGATCAGCAGGATGCCGTGCTTGTCGCAGATCTCGCGCAGGCGCTTCAGGTAGCCCTTGGGCGGCAGGTACCAGCCGGCCGACCCGGCCACCGGCTCCACGATGATCGCGGCCACGTTGCTCGGATCGTGCAGCGGCAGGATGCGCTGCTCGAGTTCCAGCAGCGGGTCTTCGGCCCACACGGGTTCCTGGTTGTGGACATAGGCGTGGTTGACCGGGTCGTGGATGAAACGCATGTGGTCCACGCGCGGCAAAAACGCCGAACCGAACACCTTGCGGTTGCCCGGAATGCCGCCGACCGACATGCCGCCGAAGCCGACGCCGTGGTAGCCCTTCTCACGGCCGATGAACACGTTGCGGTGGCCTTCGCCCCGTGCGCGGTGGTAGGCCAGCGCGACCTTCATCGAGGTGTCGGCGGCTTCGCTGCCCGAATTGCAGAACAGCACCCTGTTCAGGTCGCCGGGCGCGAGTGCCGCGATCATCTCGGCGGCCTTGAAGGCCTTGTCGTTGCTGACCTGGAACGCCGTCGCGTAGTCGAGCGTGTCGAGCTGCTTCTTGATCGCCTCGCTGATCGGCTTGCGGTTGTGGCCGGCCCCGACGCACCACAGCGACGAGATGCCGTCGATCACCTTGCTGCCATCGTGCGTGGTGAATTCCATGCCGTCGGCCGCCACGAAAACGCGCGGGTCTTTCCTGAAAGCACGGTTGGGGGTGAAGGGCAACCACTGGTTGTCCATGTTGAATTCGGTGTGGGCCATGTGTCGCTCCTGCAGGGGGGAAGCCAACATTCTGGCACCGCTGCGACAATCGGGACCGATGACCACGACTGCCTACATCCTTACCCTCTCATGCCCCGACCGCACGGGCATCGTGCACGCTGTCTCGGGCTTCCTTCTCGAACGCGGCGGCAACATCGAAGAAGCCGCGCAGTTCAACGACCCCGGCACCGGCCTCTTCTTCATGCGCGTGCGCTTTGCGTGCACGGCGCACGACGAAACCGCCTTGCGCATGCAGATCGGCGTGCTGGCCGGCAGCTTCGCGATGAACTGGCAACTCCATGCCGCCGCCGTGCCGATGAAAACGGTGATTCTCGTCAGCAAGGACGGCCATTGCCTGAACGACCTGCTGTTCCGCTGGAAGAGCGGGCACCTGGCGATCGACGTGCGCGCCATCGTCTCGAACCACCGCGATTTCTACCAGCTGGCCGCGAGCTACAACGTGCCGTTCCATCACATCCCGGTGACGGCCGCAACCAAGGCGCAGGCCGAAGCGAAGCAGCTGGAGATCGTCGAGGCCGAAGGTGCCGAGCTCGTGGTGCTGGCGCGCTATATGCAAATCCTGAGCAACGGCCTGTGCGAGTCGCTCGCGGGTCGTGCGATCAACATCCACCACTCGTTCCTGCCAAGCTTCAAGGGCGCGAAGCCCTACTACCAGGCACACGACCGCGGCGTGAAGCTGATCGGCGCCACCGCGCACTACGTGACCGCCGACCTCGACGAAGGCCCGATCATCGAACAGGACGTGGCCCGCGCCGACCACACCGACACGGTCGACGACCTCACCGCGCGGGGGCGCGACACCGAAAGCCAGGTGCTGGCCCGCGCCGTCAAATGGCACAGCGAGCATCGGGTCTTGCTCAACGGCCACCGCACCGTTATCTTCAAGTAGATGAACGCACCGAACACCCCCGCCGAACACGCATTGCTCTCGAAGTCGGCGCGCCAGGCCGAGGTGGTTCGGGCGCTCACGACGCAGCTGCCATCGCATGCGCTGATCTGGCACGACGAGGACACCACGCCTTACGAGTGCGATGGCCTGACTGCCTACCGTGCACGACCGCTCGTCGTGGCACTGCCCGAAACCGAAGCGCAGGTGGCGGCGGTGCTGCGCACCTGCCACGGTTTGGGCGTGCCTGTGGTGGCGCGCGGCGCCGGCACCGGCCTCTCGGGCGGCGCGATGCCCGACACGATGGGCGTGACGATGTCGCTGGCCAAGTTCAACCGCATCGTGAAAATCGATCCGGTGAGCCGTACCGCCGTCGTGCAGTGCGGCGTGCGCAACCTGGCGATCAGCGAGGCGGCCGCCCCCTTCAACCTCTACTACGCGCCCGATCCGTCGAGCCAGATCGCCTGCACCATCGGCGGCAACGTGGCCGAGAACTCGGGCGGGGTGCATTGCCTCAAGTACGGGCTCACGCTGCACAACGTGTTGCGCGTGCGCGGCTACACCGCCGAAGGCGAGCCGATCGAATTCGGCGGCGAGGCGCTCGACAACCCGGGGTTCGACCTGCTCGCGCTGGTCATCGGCAGCGAAGGCATGCTGGCCGTGACCACCGAGGTCACCGTCAAGCTGGTGCCCAAGCCGCAGCTCGCGCGCTGCATCATGGCCAGCTTCGACGATGTGCGCAAAGCCGGCGATGCGGTCGCCTCGGTGATCGCCAACGGCATCATCCCGGCCGGCCTGGAGATGATGGACAAGCCAATGACGGCCGCGGTCGAAGACTTCGTGCGCGCGGGCTACGACCTCGACGCGGCGGCGATCCTGCTGTGTGAATCCGACGGCACCGTCGAAGAGGTCGAGGAAGAAATCGGCCGCATGACCGACGTGCTGCGCGCCTCGGGCGCCACGGCCATCGCGGTCAGCACCAGCGAAGACGAGCGCCTCAAGTTCTGGAGCGGCCGCAAGAATGCATTCCCTGCCTCGGGTCGCATCAGCCCCGACTACATGTGCCTCGACTCGACCATTCCGCGCAAACGCCTGGCCGACATCCTGCTGGCCATCCAGCAGATGGAAATCAAATACAACCTGCGCTGCTGCAACGTGTTCCACGCCGGCGACGGCAACCTGCATCCGCTGGTGCTGTTCGATGCGAACGACCCCGACGAGCTGCACCGCTGCGAGCTTTTCGGCGCGGACATTCTCGAGACCAGCGTCGCGATGGGCGGCACCGTGTCGGGCGAACATGGCGTGGGTGTGGAGAAGCTCAACAGCATGTGCGTGCAGTTCACCGCAGCCGAGAACGAGATGATGTTCGGCGTGAAGCGCGCGTTCGATCCTGCCGGCCTGCTCAATCCCGGCAAGGTGATCCCGACGCTGCAACGCTGCGCCGAGTACGGCAAGCAGGTCTTTCGCGCCGGCAAGACCCTGCCCTTTTCCGACCTGCCACGGTTCTGATGAGCGGCTTGCGTGGCCTCGCCTGGTTGCTGGTGTTCCAGTCGCTCGGCGAAGTGTTCTCGCGCGGCCTGTCGCTGCCACTGCCTGGCCCCGTGCTTGGGCTCATGTTGATGCTGGTCGGCCTGCGCTTCGAACTCGTGCGCGGGCCGGTCGGCGAGTGCGCGGGCTTCCTGCTGCAGCATCTTTCGCTGCTTTTCATTCCGGTGGGTGTCGGCGTGATGACGCACCTCGCGCTGCTGAGCCAGTATGGCGGCCGCATGCTGTTCGTCATCGCGCTGTCGACCTGGATCGGTCTGGCCGTGACGGCGCTGGTGCTCTATTGGCCCGACCGCAAGAAGGCGCGTGCCTGATGCCGCGCTTCGTCGAACTCTGGATCTATCTTTCCGCGACGCCGCTGTTCGGCCTCACGGCCACGCTCGTCGTGTACCTGCTCGCGCAGGCAGCCTACAGCAAACTCGACAACGCACCCTGGGCGAACCCGGTGCTGTGGTCGGTGGTCGTCATCGCGGGCGGCCTGCTGGTGACGGGTGTCGACTATCCGACCTACTTTGCAGGCGCGCAGTTCATCCACTTCCTGCTCGGCCCCGCGGTGGTCGCGTTGGCCTGGCCGCTGTGGCAGCGTCGCGCGGAACTGAAGGCGCGCTACGGCCGGCTGCTGCTTGCCGCGTTACTCGGTGGCGCAGCGGCCAGCGGTTCGGCGTTGCTGCTCGGCTGGGCCGTCGGCCTGCCGCACGACGTGGTGGTGTCGCTGGCGCCCAAGTCGGTGACGGCACCGGTCGCCATGGGCATTGCCGAAAAGATCGGCGGCATTCCGGCGCTGTCGGCCGTGTTCGCGGTGCTCACGGGGATGATCGGTGCGCTCTCCGGGAAGTACCTCTTCGATGCCTTGCGCATCGGTACCGACCCGACCGGCATGGCCGCGCGCGGCTTCGCGCTCGGCACCTCCGCACATGGCATCGGCGCCGCACGTGCCTTGCACGTGGACGCCGATGCGGGAGCCTATGCGGGCCTGGCCCTCGGCATGCAGGTGGTGTTGGCCGCCCTGCTGATGCCGCTGGTGTTCAGGCTGCTCTGAAAGCTCAGTTGCGGTTCGGGTTGTTCGGGCGACGATCGTCGCGGTTGCGCACGCCGTCGTTGTCGCGGTCCCGGTCCATGCGATTGGGCACGCCGTCGCCATCGCGATCCCAGCCGCCACGACGCATCTCCCAGCGGCCGCCATCCTGGCGCCACTGCGGCTGACGATAGGCGTAGCCGGGGCGAGCCTTCACCCAGACACCGGGCGCCCACGCATGACGATTGCCGCGCCACTCCCAATGGCCCGGTGCCCAGACGTAGCCGCGACGCGGCGCCGGCACACGCTCGAAGCGCGCGGGCGGCGGTGCCGTCCGAACATAGATCGCCGGCTGAGCCTGTGCGACCGTGGGAACGGTGAACGCACCGAGCGAAACGACGGTGGCAACACCCGCGGCAAGGATGAGTTTTTTCATGGCGTACTCCTTTGAGTGAGAGAAGCCCTCATGCTGCCCGCGCCATGTGAAGCGTCTGTAAGCGCGACACGAAATCTTGTGTAGCGCTGTGACGGGATCCGGCGCGCCCGAAAGAACTATTCCTGCAGCTCGCGCACGTCGACGGCGGCAGCCATCGCCGCGTAGCCGGCGTCGCTCGGATGCAGATGGTCGCCACTGTCGTAGGCCGCCCTGAGCGCCGCCGGATTGCCCGGGTCGCGCAGCGCGGCGTCGAAGTCGATCACGCCTTCGACATCCTGTCGCCCGCGAATCCAGCGATTGAATCCCTGACGCTTCGCCTCTGTGGCCTCGTTGAAGTAGGCCGACCCCTGCATCGGCGTGAGCGTGCCGAGCAACACCTTGACGCCGCGCGCCCGCGCTAGCTCGGTCAGTTGGTGCAGGCCGCCGGTGAGTTGCTCGAGTGGCAACTCGTCGGCACCGACCACTGCGCCGAGACCGATGTCGTTGATGCCGATGAGGATGATGGTGTGCGTCACGCCGCTTTGCGACAGCACGTCGCGCTCGAAGCGATCGAGCGCGCGCGGGCCGATGCCGTCGGTCAGCAGCCGGTTGCCGCCGATGCCGACGTTGAGCACGCTCGGTGCCTCGACGCGCGAAGGCTGGCCGCGCAGCCGCTGTGCGAGCCGCACCGGGTAGCTGCCCTGCGTGCCTTCCCGGGTCCCCGCGCCGAAGGTGATCGAGTCGCCGAACGCGGCGACCACCGGCGGCGGCGGCTGCCGGCGCACGTCGACACCCGTGACCACATGACCCTGCGCAGAAGGGATCGCGGCGCGCAAGGTCGCGGCCGCGGTCGCATCGCCCGGCGCGATCCAGGCACCGGATTCTGCGATCGGGAAAACAGTGGCGACCCGGGTCGGATCGGCCAGATAGAGGCTCACCCCGAGCGCCTGTTGCGGCTCCACGGCGAGGTCGACCAAGTCGCTCCAGCGCTCGGCGCCCGGCCCCAGCACCACATCGGGCCGGCCGGCGAAATGCAGGGCGCGCACCGTGCGCGGCGACAGCGCGTCGGCGCCGGTGCTGCGCGCCACGCTTGCCGCGCGGATGTGCAGCGGCGACTGGCCGAACACGTTGGAGAAGCGAACGCGGACCTGGGTCCCGCCGATGGCCGGAAGCACACGGACGCGCACCGTCTGGTCGCGCAAAGTGGTGGGCACCGGCGTGGCCGCGCCCGGGATCGGCACCGGCTTGTTGTAGTCAAGCGCCGGTGCGGCCCAAGTCGCGACCCACGGTGCGACCGGCTCGGCCGCGTGAAGCGGCAGCGCAGCGATCGCGGCGGCGACCGTGATCAGAAAAGACGAAAGAAAGCGCATGCAGGCAAAGCGACCCAGTGTACGGAGACACCGAGTCCGTGCGCTCTACGGGGACGCGCGAAGCCCGCGCGAGTGTTACCAGGTGTCGACGTAAGGCATCGCCGGCGACGTAGCCCGCGTGGCCGACGCCAGGCCGCGCACCAGCCACGCGCGCGTGTCGGCAGGGTCGATCACCGCATCGATTTCCAGCGTCTGCGCCATGTGAATCGCTTCGCCGTTTGAATACTGCAGAGCGACCAGTTCCTTGAAGAGCGCATCGCGTTCTTCGCCTTCCGGCACCGCTGCGAGTTCCTTGCGGAAACCGAGCCGCACCGCGCCCTCGAGGCCCATGGCGCCGAATTCGCCGGTGGGCCACGCCACCGTGAACACCGGCGCATCGAACCCGCCCGCCGTCATGGCCTGCGCGCCGAGCCCATAGCCCTTGCGCAGCACCACCGCGAAGAACGGCACCCGCAGGTGCGACGCGATCATGAACATGCGGCACACATGGCGCACCTGGGCCTGGGCCTCGACCTCGGGCCCAACCATGAAACCCGGCGTGTCGCACAGCGAGACGATCGGCAAGCCATGCGCGTTGCACAGCTGCATGAAACGCGCGGACTTGTCGGCCGCCTCCGCATCGATCGCGCCGCCGAGGTGGTGCGGATTGTTGGCCATCACGCCGACCGGCTTGCCTTCGATGCGCGCCAGCGCCGTCACCACGCCGGCACCGAAGCCGGCGCGCAGTTCGAGCACGGAGTCCGTGTCGACCAGGCCGCGCAGCGCGGCGCGCACGTCATACACGCGCAGCCGGTTCTCGGGGACCACGTGGCGCAGTGCGCGCTGGTCGGCGCATTCCCAGGCGGTGGTCGCGCCCTGAAAGTACGAAAGGTATTGCTTGGCCGCCGCGACGGCGGCCGCTTCGTCGTCGACCAAAATGTCGATCACGCCGTTGCGCGACTGCACGCTGCTCGGGCCGATCTGCTCCGGCGTGAAGGTGCCGAGGCCGCCGCCCTCGATCATGGCAGGGCCGCTCATGCCGATGTTGCTGGCCTTCGTCGCGATGATCACATCGGCGCAGCCGAGCAGCGCCGCGTTGCCCGCGAAGCACCGGCCGTGCACGATGCCCACGACCGGCACCTTGCCCGACAGCGCCGCGAACTGGCTGAAGGTGTGGTTGTTGAGGCCCGCGACCACCGGCATGTCGGTGTCGCCCGGCCGCCCGCCGCCGCCTTCGGCGAACAGCACCACCGGCAACTTGAGCTGGTGCGCGAGCGCCAGCATGCGGTCCTTCTTGTGGTGATTGCGCATGCCTTGCGTGCCGGCCAGCACGGTGTAGTCGTAGGCCATCACGAGGCAGCGCGATTTCTCGGGGCCGAACTGTTGGGCGTTGACACTGCCGATGCCCGTCACCATGCCGTCGGCCGGCGTATTGGCGATCAGGTCTTCGAGCGAACGCCGACGGGTTTGCGCAGCGATGGCGAGCGCGCCGTATTCGATGAAGTTGCCCGCGTCTGCGGCGGTGTCACAGAGGTCGGCGATGTTGGCCCGCGCGGTGCGGCCACCCTGCTTGTGGCGCTTGGCGACGGCGGCTTCGCGGTGGACGTCGAGCGTCGGCGCGTGGCGGTCGATCACCTTCTGCAGATCGGGGCGGATCACGTCGAGGTCCATCTCCGCCAACGCCGTGGTCTCGACGGCTTCGGCATCGACCGCCTCGAGCCGGACCAGCGATTGCCCCTCGACCAGGTAGTCGCCCGGCGCGGCCAGCAACGCGACCACGCGGCCGGCGAAAGGCGCGTGCAGCAGGTGCTCCATCTTCATGGCCTCGAGCACGCCCAGCTGCGCACCTTCGGGCAACACGTCGCCGACGGCGACCTCGAACTGCACGAGCTTGGCGGGCATCGGCGCCCGGACGATCAGCGGATCCGACGCGTCGGACGCGGCGGGCGCTGCGGCGGCTGTCGCACCGTCAGAGGCACCGAATTTTTTCGTGGTGCCATCGATGCGCGCCGCGGCGGCGAGCAGGTCGGACAGGTGGACTTCGACGAAGCGCGTATGTACCGCCTGCGTCGCGAACTCGGGCCGTTCGGCCAGGGCACGCAACAACGACAGGTTGGTGGCGAGGCCGTCGATGTGGCATTCGGCCAGCGCGCGTTCGGAGCGTCGCAGCGCATCGGCGAATTCCGGAGACGACGACTGCACGACGAGCTTGGCGAGCAGCGTGTCGTAATGCGGCGAGGGCGCCAGGCCGGCATAGCCGTGCGTGTCGACACGCACGCCCGGGCCGCTCGGCAGATCGAAGCGCGACAGCGTGCCGCCCGACGGTCGGGCGTTGCCATCGGCATCGAGCGTCTCTGCGTTGATGCGCCACTGAATCGCGAAACCGCGTTGCGGCGCGGTGCGGCCGGCATCGACGCCCAGGTCGGCCAGCGACTGACCGGCCGCGACCGCAAGCTGCAGCTGCACGAGGTCGAGGCCCGTGACCGCCTCGGTCACCGTGTGCTCGACCTGCAGGCGCGGATTGGCTTCGATGAACACGAAGGGCAGAGTCTTCGATCCGGCATCAACGAGGAACTCGAAGGTGCCGAGGCTCTTGTAGCCGACCGTCTTGGCCATCCGCAGCGCAGCCTGCGTGACCTGCGCGCGCAGCGCTTCGGGCAGCGACGGACTCGGCGCGATCTCGATCAGCTTCTGGAAGCGGCGCTGCAAGGTGCACTCGCGCTCGCCGAGGCTGGCGACCGCCGTGCCGTCGCCGAGCACCTGCACTTCGATGTGGCGTGCGTTGCGCATCAGCCGCTCGACGTACACGCCTTCAACGCCGAACGCAGCCCGGGCTTCCGAGACGCAGCGCGCATGCGCTTCGGTCAGTTCGTCGACGCTCAGCACCGCGCGCATGCCGCGGCCACCGCCGCCTCCGATGGCCTTGACCATGACGCCCGCACCCTGCGCATGTTGCTCGGCAAAGAAGGCCTGCGCTTCGGCCAGCGTGACCGCGCCGGCGCTGCCGGGCATCACCGGCACGTCGCACCGCGTCGCGAGCGCGCGGGCGCGCGCCTTGTCGCCGAAGAGCGCGAGCTGTTCGGGCGTCGGGCCGATGAACACGAGCCCCGCGTCGGCGCACGCCTGCGCGAAGTCGGCTCGCTCGCTCAGGAAGCCGTAGCCGGGATGCACCGCGTCGCAGCCTTGCGCCTTCGCGACTGCGATGACGGCGGCGATGTCGAGGTAGGCCGACGGACCCGTCGCGTCGAGCGCAATGGCGGTGTCGGCGAGCCGAACATGCAGCGCGGCCGCATCGTCGCGCGCATGCACGGCCACGCTGGCGATGCCGAGGTCGCGCAGGGCGCGCACCAGGCGCACCGCGATTTCGCCGCGGTTGGCGATGAGGATTTTCTTGAACACGCTAGTCCTTGTCTTTGAGCAGGCGACGCAGCACCTTGCCGGCGCCGGTGGCGGGCAACGCATCGATGAAACTGACGGCGCGCGGCACCTTGTAGGGCGCCATGTTGTCGCGCGACCAGGCGATGAGCGCAGCGGCCTCGAGCGCGGCACCGGGCTTCTTCACGATGAAGGCCTTGACCACCTCGCCCTTGTCGGCGTCGGGTTGCGCGATGACGGCCGCCTGCGCCACCGCCGGGTGCTTGATGAGCATCGTCTCGACTTCTTCGGGGAACACGCTGTAGCCCGACACTTTGATCATTTCCTTGAAGCGACCGATGAAGGTGAGATAGCCGTCGGCATCGAGCTTGCCCATGTCGCCGGTGTGCACCCAGCCGTTGCGCAGGGTCGCCGCCGTGGCCTCGGGCTTGTTCCAGTAGCCCTTGAAGGTACCCGCGCTGGTGAGGATGATTTCGCCGACTTCGCCGGTCGGTTTGTCCACGCCGGTGTCGGCATCGACGATGCGGATCTGCACGCCGGGTGCGGGGATGCCCTGCGTGCCCCAGCGCGGCGCATCGCGTGGCGTGTAGGTGTCGCAGGTGTGGGTTTCGCTCAGGCCGTAAGCCGCCTCGAAAGACGCACAGTTCTTCGCGTGCGACTGCCACTGCGCCGCCAGCGGCTCGGTGAAGGCGATGCCGAAGCTCGTCACCGGGTTCATCCGGAGGCTCGACAGATCGAAGCGCGCGATGTCGGGCACCTGCATGCACGCGACGTTCATCGGCGCGATGCTGTACCACCAGCTCACCTTGAAGCGGTCGATGGCCTGCAGCGCCACGCGCGGGTCGAAGCGGTGCAGCAGCACCGACGCGGCGCCGGTGAGCACGGGCACGTTCACGCCCATCAACATGCCGGCGATGTGATACAGCGGCGCGATGGACAGCAACACATCGGCCTCGGTCACGCCGTTGCAATCGGCGGCGCAGCGCGTCTTGTAGAGCGCGTTGCCGTAGCTCAGCATTGCGCCCTTGGGCAGGCCGGTGGTGCCCGAGGTGTAGGTCATGAGCGCCACGTCGTCGAGGTCGAACTCCACGGCCGAGGGCTTCGCGTCGCTCGACATCACCGCCAGGAAGTCCTCGCAGCCGTCGGGCACGTGGCGTTCAGCCCTCTGGTCGGCGGCAAGCTCCGCCGGGAGGTCGAGTGCCGGCGTCTCGGGCAACAGGTCGGCGTAGTGCACGACGAACACATGCGCGATCGAGCTCTCGGGCTGCACCCTGCGCACCACGGACATCAACGGGGCCGCCGCGACGATGACGCGAGCCCTCAGGTCGTTGACCTGGTAGGCCAGTTCGTGCTCCTTGTTGAGCGGTCCACTCGGGCACACGATGGCGCCGATCTTCTGGATGCCGAAGTGCGCGACGATGTACTGCGGGCAGTTGTTCAGGAAGAGCACGACCGGCTCCCCTTTCTTGACGCCGATCGCCTGCAGGCGTGCCGCGAAGGCATCGCTCGCGGCATCGAGTTCGGCCCAACTCAGCGTGCGTCCGTACCAGATGCAGGCTGGCTGTGCGCCGCGTTCGCGCGCGTGGCGCCGCAAGTACGCGTGCAGGGGTTGCTGCGGCCGTTCGGGCAGTTTTTTTGTCTCCATGGCGTCTTTCTCTCAGGGTTAGCGATCAGGGCCAGCGCTTGCCTCCGCTGCATCGTGCACGAACAATCCTACCGATGGGTATAACGTCGGAGACACAGCAAAAACCCTCTCGCACCGGGCGCCAGCGTGCCGCCACCGGGCGCACCGACCTGCAACGCGAGCGCGTGTTGCAGGTGGCGGCGCAGCTCTTTGCCGATCAGGGTTACGCCAACACCACGATGGCGCAGATCGTCCGGGCGCTCGGCGTCACCAAGCCCTTCGTCTACTACTACTTCCGCGACAAGCAGGAGATCTTCGAGACGCTCTCGTGGCGGCCCGCAGTCGAGTGCCTGACGGTGATGGACTTCGCGCCCGACGACGATCGCCGCGCGGTTGACAAGGTGAGGGACGGCATCGAGCGGCTCATTCGCGCGACCATCGCGCACCACCCGTGCGCCTTCTTTCCGTACCGCGAACCGCAGGTGTATCGGCCCGAGTACCAGGCCGCCTCGTTGAAGCTGGCGCACCACTTCTACGATCGACTGTGCCCGTTGCTCGAAGAAGCACGGCGCGATGGCGACCTCGATTTCGACGACACGATGATCACCGCGCTGGCTGCTTGCAGCCTGCCCGGTTTTCTCTACACGTGGTACCAGCCGGGCGGGCGTTTGTCGTCCGACCAGATGGTGGCGGCGCTGGCCAAGTTGGCCTGGCGCGTGCTCGGCTTGCGGGAAGCGCCCGCCCGAAGCCCCACCGCATAGGGAAACCCCGTCCCGCCGCCGCCCTGCGCGGTCGGGATACTGCGGGGGTCGCTCCCGGTGAACCGCACCGGAACATTTCCAAAGGCACAAGACCCCATGGCAGGCAACAACGCGCTCTATCCGATCCCGCACCCGTCGAAGAAGCCGTTCGTCGGCAACCTGCTGTCGATCGATTCCGAATCGCCGGTGATGGACATGTGGCGCATCGCGCAGGAGCTGGGCGGCATCTACTGGCTCGACATGCCGGGCATGCCGGTGATCGTGGTGTCGTCGCCCGCGCTGGTCGACGAGTTGTGCGAAGAGGCCCGCTTCGACAAGAGCACGAGGGGCGCGCTGCGGCGCCTGCGTGCGGCATCGCACGGGCTCTTCACTTCCGACACGCACGAGCCGACATGGAGCAAGCCGCACAACATCCTCCTGGCCAACTTCAGCCAGCGCGCGATGCAGGCCTACCACCCGATGATGCTCGACATCGCCGAGCAGCTGGTCACCAAGTGGGAGCGCCTGAACTTCGACGACGAGGTGGACGTGACCCGCGACATGACGGCGCTCACGCTCGACACCATCGGCCTGTGCGGCTTCGGCTACCGCTTCAATTCGTTCTACCGCGAGGGCTTCCATCCCTTCGTCGACGCGATGGTGCGCACGCTCGAGACGGTGCAGGACCGCCGCGGCCTGCCGCTCGAAGAATTCATGATGAAGAAGCAGCTGACGCAGCAGCGCAAGGACATCCGGTACATGCACACGATGGTGGAAGACATCATCAAGGAGCGGCGCGAAAGCGGTGCCGACATCGCGAGCAAGCCCGACCTGCTGAGCTACATGATCGCGGGCGTCGACAAGAAGAGCGGCGAGAAGCTCGATGACAAGATGATCCGCGACGAGTGCATCGAGTTCCTGATCGCGGGGCACGAAACCACCAGCGGCCTGCTCTCGTTCGCGACGTATTTCCTGCTGAAGAACCCCGACGTGATGGCCCGGGCGCAGGCCGAGGTCGACAGTGTCTTCGGCACCGACCTCAGCGTGCGGCCGACCTATGCACAGGTCAACCGGCTGCAGTACGTGCTGCAAATTCTGAAAGAGGCGCTGCGCCTCTATCCGACCGCGCCGGCCATCTCGATGCGCGCAAAAGAGAACACGACCATCGGCGGCAAGTACACGATCCACAAGAAAAACATGGTCATCATGCATGCGCTCGCGCTGCACCGTGACAAGGGCATCTGGGGCGAGAACGCCGACCAGTTCAACCCCGACAATTTCACGCGCGAAGCCGAACGCACACGGCCCGCCAACGCCTTCAAGCCCTTCGGCAACGGCCAGCGTGCCTGCATCGGGCGCCAGTTCGCGCTGCAGGAGGCGGTGCTCACGCTGGGCATGGTGATCCAGCGCTTCAAGCTCATCGACCACACCGACTACAAGCTCAAGGTGAAGGAGGCGCTGACGATCAAGCCCGAGGGTTTCAGGATCAAGGTGGTGCCGCGCGAAGCGGCGGCATTGCGCGCCCGGCCTTCGACGGCGATCGCCGATACGGCCGCATCGCAGGTCGCGGGCGCGCTGGCCGTGCCGCTGGCCGCGTCGCGCGCCTCGCGCCACGGCACTTCGCTGCTGGTGCTGCACGGCTCCAACCTCGGCTCGGCCGAAGACCTCGCACGGCAGCTCGCCGAAGCGGGCGAGATGCGTGGCTTCTCGGTCACGCTGGCTTCGCTCGACGACTACGCCGAACGCTTGCCGGCCGCCGGCGCGGTCGCGATCGTGAGCGCCTCGTACAACGGCACCGCGCCCGACAACGCGGTCGAGTTCTGGCGCTGGCTCGAACGCGCCGACGGCTCGCTCAACGGCGTCGCCTTCAGCGTGTTTGGCTGCGGCAACACCGACTGGGCGTCGACCTACCAGTCGGTGCCGCGTCGCATCGACGAGCGCCTGGCCGAACTCGGCGCCGAGCGCGTGCATGCGCGTGGCGAAGGCGATGCGCGCGAAGACATGGATGGCGCCTTCCAGGACTGGGCGGATGCGTTGTGGCCGGTGCTGTCGAAGCGCTTCGACCTCGAGGCCGAAGCACCGATCCAGGCCGAGCCTCTGTACGCCGTCGAAGCGTTGCCGCCGCCACAGACCAGTGGGCTGGTCGAGTCGCTCGGCGCCGTCCCGATGCGCGTCGTGGCCAACGACGAACTGCAGACGACCGGTGGCGAAACCCCGTCGGGCCGATCGACGCGCCACGTCGAACTCGCACTGCCCGAAGGCGTGAACTACCGCGCCGGCGACCACCTGAGCGTGGTGCCGCGCAACGGCGCCGCGCAGGTCGAACGGGCGATGGCGCGTTTCGGCTTCGAGCGCGACGCGCATGTGCGATTGCACGCAGCGCAGGGCCGCAAGGCTTTCCTGCCGGTCGACGAAGTGATCGCGGTCGAGCGGCTGCTCGGCGACTACGTCGAGCTGCAGGACGTCGCCACGCGCAAGCAGATCGCGACCATGGCGACGCACACGCGCTGCCCCGTCACGCAGAAAGCCTTCGCCGCACTGACCGGCAGCGACGAAGCCACGGCGGCGCACTACAAGCGCGAAGTGCTGGTGCCGCGCAAGTCGGTGCTCGACCTGATGGAAGAGTTCCCGGTCTGCGAGTTGCCGTTCGCGGCGTACCTCGAAATGCTGTCGCCGCTGTCGCCGCGCTACTACTCGATCTCGTCGTCGCCGCGCGTCGATGCGGGGCGCTGCAGCGTCACGGTCGGCGTGGTGCGCGAGGCGGCCCGCTCGGGTCGAGGCACCTTCGAAGGCGTGTGTTCCAACTTCCTCGCGCGTGTCGAGCCCGGCGACACCGTGCATGGCTTCGTGCGCGCGACCACGGCCGAGGGATTCGGCCTGCCGGACGATCCATCGAAGCCGATCATCATGGTCGGCCCCGGCACCGGGCTCGCGCCCTTTCGCGGTTTCCTGCAAGACCGTGCCGCGCAAAAGACGGCCGGCGCCACGCTCGGTGACGCGATGCTGTTCTTCGGCTGCCGTCACCCGCAGCAGGATTTCATCTACGCCGGCCAGTTGCAAGCGTGGGCGAAGGAAGGCCTCGTCGACCTGCACACCGCCTTCTCGCGTGCTGGCGGCCGCAAGGCCTATGTGCAGGACCTGATCCGCGAGCAGGCCGATGCCGTGTGGAAGCTGCTCGAAGCCGGCGCCACGGTGTACGTGTGCGGCGACGGCTCGCGCATGGAACCCGACGTGCGCCGCACGCTCGCCGACATCGCCCGCGAGCACGGCGAGGACAGCGACGCCTGGATGGACAAGATGCTGTCCACGCAGCGCTACGTGCTGGACGTCTGGGCCGCGAGCTGAAGGCTCAGAGCGCCGTGAGGTGCTCGTAGAGGATGACGGCGCCGATGCCGATGAGCAGGATGCCGCCGATGGCTTCCGCCCAGCGACCGGCGATGTTTCCGAGCAGCCGCCCGACCATCACGCCGATGGTGACCATCGCGAAGGTGGCCAGGCCGATGGCGGCGGCGACCGGCAGGATGTTCACGTCCAGGAACGCCAGCCCGACGCCGACCGCCATGGCATCGATGCTCGTGGCGAAGCCGGTGATCGCCAACAGCCAGAAGCCGTGGCGTGTCGGCTTCTCGGCCGTGGCGTCCGGCGCCTTCAACGCGGCCACGATCATCCGCAGGCCCAGCACGCTCAGGAGCGTGAAGGCGATCCAGTGGTCCCAGTCCTTGACATAGCTCGAGGCCGCATAGCCGAGCGCCCAGCCGATGAGCGGCGTGATCGCCTCGATGACGCCGAAGATCGCGCCCGTGCGCAGCGCCTCCGACCAGCGGGGTTTCTGAAGCGCGGTGCCCTTGCCGACGGCGGCCGCGAAAGCGTCGGTCGACATGGCCAGGGCCAGCAACGCGGTGGAAGCGAAATTCATGTGGGAAACGTTTTCCGGCCGGGCGAGGACGCAAAGGCACGCCACCCTGCCCGACCTGCGTCGTGGTGACATGCCGATGGTCTCGCCAACCGAAATACGGTTGCCTGCGCCACGGCATGAAAGATGCCGAGTGTGTTGACGCAGGCGCCTTCGAAGAAACGAAGGCCGGCTACTCCCCAAGGGAGCGGCGATTCTAGAGGGCTTGCCCGCCATGAGGGCGCTCATCGCCGCGCCCGGTCGCGCTGGCAGAATTCCGCGCCCATGCCCGACATCCCCAGCCAAAGCTCAGCCGCCGCGCCCGGCCCCCACCGGCAGACGCTGCTCGCATGCGGCGCCGTGGGTGCCACCGTGTTGACGCTGATCGCCCTCGGACATGATGGCCGGCGGGTGGCGCAACTCCTCGCGCTTGCGCTGCCCGCGCTTGCATGGCTGGCCTGGCCGGTGCGCAGCGCCGCGATGCACCGGACCCGCAGCGTGGTCGTGTGGCTGTGGGCGATGGCTTTCACCGTCGACGGCGTGACGCGCGCCTACCTGCTCGACACCTACCAGGCCGCGCCCGACAGTTCGCTGATCCAGTCCGCGGCGGCCAACACCAACGGTCGCGAAGCAGGCGAATACCTGTCGATGCACTGGCGCGCGATGCTGGTGTGGTCGTCGGCGGTGCTGCTCGCGGGACTCGTCATCGCAAGATCGACGCGGCTCGGCGCACGCGGGCCGGCCAACCTGTCGCGCTGGACCGTCGTCGTGCTGTCGGCCACGCTGCTCCTGGGAAGCGTCGCCTACCTCAGCAAGCCCTGGCGCCGGCTGCACCCGGTCATGTTCTGGACCCAATGGAGCCAGTCGGTCCTGGCGCTTCGCGCGGGCTGGGCCGACCAGCAGCGGGAGCGCGATGACGCCATGGCCCGCGCGAGGGCGGCTGCGCCGTTCATTGCGCAGCACGGCCCGGCGACGGTGGTGCTCGTCATCACCTACAGCATCAACCGGGACAACATGGCGCTCTACGGCTATCGGCGTGCCACCACACCGCGGCTGCTCTCGCACAAGGCCCAGCTCGAAGACCAGATGCTGGTGATGCGCAATGCCTGGTCGGTCGACGCGAGCACCCTGCCCTCGCTGCGCAACATGTTCAATTTCGGGCTGCCGCAAGACCAGCAGCCGCAGCATGTCCTGGCACTGGCGCGAGCCGCAGGCTACAAGATCTGGTGGATGAGCAACCACGACGACGTCGCGATCGAACAGCAGCATGCGCGGCTGGCCGACGTCGTCGATATCGTGAACCGCACACCGGGCCGGGCCGGCGCCTCGCTCGACGGCGAGCTGCTCGACTGCGTGCAGGAAGCGCTCGAAGACCCGGCCGAACGCAAGCTGATCGTGGTGCATCTGATGGGCGCGCACCCGCACTACAGCCTGCGCTTTCCCGAAGGCGCCAACCCGTTCGACGACACCATCGACGATGTCGAACAGGGGCTCAAAAAGCAGGGCCGCTCCGCCTGGGTGCGCAAGTCCCGGCAGGAATACGACTCGGCCTTGCTGTATCACGACTTCGTCGTCTCGGAGACGCTGCAGCTGACCCGCAAGGTCGGACGCCCCGATGGCTATCGGGCCTGGATGTACCTGTCGGACCACGGGCACATCCAGTGGCAGGGCAACACGACCGATCGCAATGTGCTCGACGCCGACTACCGCTGGCAGCCGCCGACGCTGCCGTTCGGCGTGACGTCATTCGTCGATTGACAGCAACGGGTCAACGGCCCTTGCGAAGCGGGTCCGGATACACCAGCGGCCCGAGCAGCGTGCGATTGAAGGGCTTCCAGTCGTCTTCCGGCTGTGCCAGGCGGTCCGCCAGCGCGTAGAGCACGGCTGGGTGTGCGCCGAGCCCGATATGGCTGGCGATCACTTCGATGTTTTCCGCCTGCGGGCCATTCTTCTCGACGCTGCATTGCCAGGCGACGACGCCGTCGGTGCGGCTGAAGATCGAGGTGGTCGGCACCGGCGGCGTCGGACTCACGTGCTTCATGCGCTTCGGGTCCTCGGCGCTCTGGCCGCTCACGCCTTCATACACGCGCCAGGCGTTGGTCGACCTCGGGCTGCCGGAAAACGGGCTGCCCAGCGTGATCACGTTGCGCACCAAATGCGGATGCGCCGTTGCCAGCATCCGCGCGTAGACGCCGCCGAGGCTCCAGCCCACCACGCTGACTTTCTGCCCGCTCTCGTCGTTGAGCTTCTGCAACAGGGCGACCATTCCTCTTTCGACGCCTTCGCGCGGGCCAAGATTGCGGCCGAGGCCCCAGCCGTGCGCGTCGTAGCCGCGGCTCTTGAGGTAGCGGCGCAGGATACCGGTCGACGAGTCGCTCGCGACCAGCCCCGGCAGCACCAGCACCGGATGACCATCTCCGCGCGGCGTGAGTTGGAGCAGCGGCCACATGGCGATGCCTGCACCGGTTTCCCACAGCGCGCGGACTTCGCCGAGCAGCAGCAGGCGCGACGGCGGGGCGATCTCTGGGTGGGTGGCAGTGGACATGAATCTCTCCTATGGATCGGGGTGAGGATGCGGGGCCGGTCGGCGCGCCCAAGTGGGACAGCGGCTTTGTTTATCCGAGGTATTTGCCGCGCAGGTAATCGAGGTAAGCCCTCGATTCGCTGGAAACGTAGGGAGAAACCAGCGTGAGTGTGTAGAAAGCCGCGAGACCGGGGTCGGCCTGCGCCAGCGCATCGCGCCCCGGCACGAGCCGCTCGAAGGAGAGCCAGCAGGTGGTGGTGAAGACCATCTGGAGTGCCAGAATGCGTGCCTGCTCGGCACTGGTTTCGATGACGCCCGATGCCACGAGGCCTTCGCACAGCGTTTGCGCGGCGAGCAGGTTCTGCGCGGTCAGGTCCTGCGCCCGCTGGCCGAGCGCCGGGTACTCGCTCGCGAGGAACGCCATGTCGCGATAGATGAACCGGTACTCGTTGATCGCCTCGAAGCGCAGATGCAGCGCAAGCCACAGGTCGTCGATCGCGGTGATCGGGGTCGACGAGCCGTTCAAGCCGTCGAGCCGTTGTTCGAAGCGCCGAAACAGCCATTCGACGATCAGTTGCTTGGCCTTGAAGTGGTAGTGCAGGTTGCCCGGGCTGATGCCCATTTCGGCCGCGATCTTGTGCGTCGACACCGCCGCCAGCCCTTCTGCATTGAACAGCGCGAGGCTGGTCAGCAGGATGCGATCGCGGGTGCTGGGCGTGGCCACGCTCGCTCAGCGCTTGCGCTTCGGGGCGGGCACCCCATCGGGCGCCGTCGTCCGTGCGAGCTGTTGGCGAAGCTGCCGCACTTCGTCGCGCAGCGCCTGGACCTCGTCGGCCGTCGGCATGCCCAACCGTTGCAGGGCGGTGGCGACGCGCTGGTCGAACACGTCCTCGAACTTTCGGATGCCGAAGGTGTCGAGCCCGGGGAAGGCGCGCGGCGCGTCGGCCTTCTGGATGCCAAGCAGGCCTTCGATCACGTTGTGCTGACGGCGCGCGACGTCGTCGCGCACGCTACCCAGCGCCTTCAGGCCTGCGCGCAGCAGGCCTTCGGCGGTCTTCTTGGCGGCAGGGGCTGCAACGGCTTTGTTCCCCGCCGCAGTCTTTCGTGTTGCCGACTTCCTGGCCGGCGCCTTCTTCAGTCCGACCGTTCGATCCGGGCGAGTCGCCATGCGTTGTCCCTTTGTTGGATACCGAAAAAAAGCGACCCGCGCCCGGTGGATCAGACGGCCTTGCGGACAGCGCGACGAACCGTCTTGGCCTTGGCCTTGACGGTGCGCACCACCTTGGCGGGCGTCGTACCGCTCACGCGCACTTCGATGGCCTTGGCCCCTTCGGCGACCTTGTCGGCGAGCTGGGCCGACAGCGTGGCGATCGGCAGGTTCAGCGTGGTGACGGTGTTCATCACCGAGGTCACGACCGGCGATTCGATTTGCGCAGCGCGGCCAGCGACGGCTTCGATGCCGTTGGTGCTGGCGGCGGCGACGCGGTCCATCACGTTCACGACGCGGCTGGTGTCGATGTCCAGGCGGCTGGCCAGGAAGTCGGTGGCCTTCTGCACGCGGGTGAAGCGCGATGCGACGCCGCCGAGCACGCGGTGTGCGCCGGTGCGGTAGGCGCTCACGAGGGTCTTGCCGGCTTCGTTGTACTGACCGATGACGTGGACGGCGACGGAAGAGAGGTTTTGCGTGGACATGGTGATTTCCTTGAAGAGTGAACGGGTTCGCGGGATGCGATGGCCTGATCTTCTCCCCGGGGCGCTAGTCGAACAAAGCTAGAAGCGCCGGAAACTTAGTCCAACTGCCCCATTTTTCTGGCGGCGTTCCATGCGCTCAGGCGGTGGCCGTGGCGCGGGCGCGCTTGACCGGCACCTTTTTCGCCGCTGGCTTCTGTGCCGCCGGCTTGGGCGCGGCCGGTTTCTTCACGGCTGCCTTGGCCGGCGTCTTTTTGGCGGGCGTCTTCGCGACGGTCTTGCGCGCTGCCGGCTTCTTGCGCGCCGCGGCAGCAGCCGGTGCGGCGGGCGCCACGACGGCAGCGATCGGCGCTGAGGCAGCGTTCATCAGATCCATCAGCGTCTTGTGCTCGGCCAGCATGTAGTCGCCGATGCCGGTCACGTCGGGCACTGCGCGGCGGCAGGCGATGAGGCCGTAGTCCATGCGTCCGTTGTAGCTCTGCACCGTGACGTTGAGCGCCATGCCGTGGCTGGCGATCGATACCGGGTAGTAGCAAGTGACCAGCGCGCCCGCGAAGTACATCGGGAACGGCGCGCCCGCCACGTTGGAGATCGCCACGTTGGCGACCGGTGGGATCACGTTGACCAGCCCCGAGCGGCCGATCATCGACGACACGCCCGACACCAGCCAGGGCGCCGCGAACATCGGGAAGTCGTCGAGGATCACGGCCTTGAACTTGTTCATCGTCGACTTCGACTGCGTCGATGAGGCGTTGATCGCCTTCAACCGCGCCACCGGGTCCTTGATGTCGGTCGCAAGGCCCACCAGGATCATGCTGGCCTGGTTATTGGCTGTCTCGTCCCCCGCTTCGCGCAGGCTCACCGGCACGCCGGCCACCAGCGACTTGTCGGGCAGTTCGTTGCTGTCTTTCAGGTAGTGCCTGAGCGCACCGGCCACCGTGGCCATGACGACGTCGTTCAGTGTGACGCCGAAATGTTTGGCGATCGCCTTGGTCTCGGCCAGCGGAATCGTGCGGCCGGCGAAGGTGCGCTGGTTGGTGATCGACACGTTGAACGGCGTGCGCGGTGCGAGGATGTTGAACTTCTTCGCCGCCGTCTTCACGTCTTTTTCGGCGGCCTTCTCCGCCGGCTTGGCAAGGCTGCCCAGCAGGCGGCCAATGGCCGGTGCCATCTTGAAGAGCTTCACGTATTGCTGCGCGGTGTTGCGCAGCGCCGCGCTCGCGAGTTCGGCCATGCCGAGCTGGTAGTTGTTGCTGCGCGCACGGGGGCGCGGCGGGCGCACGGCGCGGCCTTCGGGCGCGAGGTCGAAGATCGCCTTGCCCAGCGCGACGCCGGCCTGGCCATCGATGCCCGCGTGGTGCACCTTGGTGTAGAGCGCGACCTGCCCGCTCTGCAGGCCGTCGATGATGAAGAACTCCCACATCGGGCGGCTGCGGTCGATCAGCGTGGAATGCAGCCGCGCCACGTACTGCTGCAGCTGGCGATTGGTGCCCGGCCGGGGCAGCGAGATGTGGCGCACGTGGTAGTCGAGATCGATGTCCTCGTCCTGCACCCAGACGGGATTGGACAAGTCGAACGGCATGAGCGCCAGCTTGCGCGTGAACACGTCGGCGAGGTGAATGCGTCCGGCCATGAAGGCCTTGGCGTCCTCGTAGAAATCGCCCTTGTAGCCTTCGGGGAGGTCCAGCACGTTGAGCGAGCCCACGTGCATGGGCATCTCGGGGGTTTCCAGGTGCAGGAAGGTGGCGTCGAGGCCGCTCAGGTGATTCATCCGTTGTCTCCTTGTGATCTGTCTCGTTGTTCCGGCAGGATAGCGCGCAGAGGCGCCCAGGGGCACCCCGCGGCTTCGGTGTTTCCACCCGGACGACGGCCTTTTTTGGCTTGAATGAAAGAGAACTCATGACCGCACCCACTCTCGAACTGATCGGCGCCCCCACCGACGTCGGCGCCAGCGTGCGCGGCGCCGGCATGGGACCTGACGCATTGCGCGTGGCCGGCCTGCAGCAGACG
The DNA here is from genome assembly GCF_001577265.1 of Variovorax sp. PAMC 28711. Taxonomy (NCBI): domain Bacteria; kingdom Pseudomonadati; phylum Pseudomonadota; class Betaproteobacteria; order Burkholderiales; family Comamonadaceae; genus Variovorax; species Variovorax sp. PAMC 28711. Next base: position 1,688,555 of record NZ_CP014517.1, read on the forward strand.
CTCGCACGGCTCGGCTATGCGGTGCTCGACCGCGGCAACCTCGCCGGCCCGGCCACGCCCTGGACAGCGCCCGATCAGGGCCTGCGGCACCTCGACGAAGTGGTCGCCTGGAACCGCTCGGTGTACGACGCGGTCGACGCCGCACTCGGTGCCGGCCACATCCCGCTGATGCTGGGCGGCGACCATTGCCTGGCGATCGGCTCGATCAGCGCGGTCGCCTGGCACGCGCGCCGGCGCAAGAAGAAGCTCTGCGTGCTCTGGCTCGATGCGCACACCGACGTCAACACCGGCGACACCAGCCCGAGCGGCAACCTCCACGGCATGCCGGTGGCGTGTCTGCTGGGCCACGGGCCCGCCGCGCTCACTGGCTGGAGCGGCGAACGCGCGGCGCTCACGCCCGATGCGCTGCGCTTTCTCGGCATCCGCAGCGTCGACGCCGACGAAAAGCAGGCGATTCGCACGCTCGGCCTCAACGTGTTCGACATGCGCCACATCGACGAGCACGGCATGCGCCACACGCTCACCGAAGCGCTGCAGGACGTCGACGAAGACACCCACCTGCACGTGAGCTTCGACCTCGACTGCCTCGACCCGGCGATCGCACCCGGTGTCGGCACCGGCGTGCGCGGCGGCCCGACCTACCGCGAGATGCAGCTGTGCATGGAGATGGTGGCCGACACCGGCCGACTCGGCTCGGTCGACGTGGTGGAACTCAATCCCGCGCTCGACGTGCGCAACCAGACGGCCGAGATCGCGGTAGAGCTGATCGAAAGCCTGTTCGGCAAGTCGACGCTGGTGCGCTGAACGGGCGCCGCGGGCGATCGGGTCGGAGGCTGACACGCGATTGCGCCGCGTGTGCGACTGCGTTCGGCGCCCGCTTGGCCTAGAGTCGATGCATGACCGCCACGACTTCCCCGACCGACGCCCCGCCGGCCGCCTTGCGCGTGCTGGTGGTCGAAGACGACCCCGCTGCGCTGGCCTCGACCGTCGAACTGCTTCAGCTGCTGGGCCATTGGGCCACCGGCGTGAAGAGCGCCGAGGTCGCCCGCGACCGCTTCATCGACGGCGCCTTCGACATCCTGCTCACCGACATCGGTCTGCCCGCGCTCTCCGGCTACGACCTGGTGGCGGGACTGCCGGATGGCGCCCACCGCATGCACGTGATCTTCGCGACCGGCCGGCCGCGACCCACCGAGCCGATCCCGGGCACCTTTTGGTTGCAAAAGCCGTTCAGCACCGAACAACTCGAAGCGGTACTGCGGCAGGCCGCCGCGAGCTGACTCAGCCCCGGTTCGGCGAGGTCGGCACCGGATAGGTGGTGGCCGGCGCAGGTGGCGCGGTGATCGGCTCGGGTGGCGGTTCTTCGCCCGGCTTGGTGATGAAGCGGTCCATCAGGCTGAAAAAGCGATCGTAGAAGCGCTCATCGGTGAGGGTTTCGCTGGCCACCTTGACCATCGCGTCGTCGCTCGACGAAAACGGCAGCGATAGGGACCCGATCACGCCAACGCCCACGCTGGCCGAATTGTTGGTTTTCTTCAGGCTGTAGCGGTCTTGCAGCGCGGTGACGAAGGCGATGGTGTTGCGCTGATTGCCCTTGCCCACATCGCGTGCGCACACCGCGCGGAACTCCACTTCGACATGCACCTCGGCGGCCGGCTGGAAGCTCTTGCGGCCCGTGACCAGGTCGGCGTTGGACGCCGTGATCATGTAACCCTGGCTCAGCAATGCGCGCCGTGCGGCCTCGCAGGTTTGCGCCTCGGTCGCGCCGTAGCTGCGGGTGTGCGTGGTGGTGGAGTCGAACTCCTCGGGTTCGTACGAAACGCGGCGCGGCGCGGTGGCCGAGCAGGCTGCGAGCGCGAGCACCGATGCAACAGCGAACGAACCCAGGGCACAACGAACGAAAAGGCGCATGGAAAAGAAATGAGGCATGGACAGCCGGATGCTACCCGCCGGATCACGCCGGCGCCCGGACCAACACCTCGACAGCTCAGGGGTAGAGGCCACGTTCCTGGCGCGCGATCAGGATGCGCTCGCAGGCCACGGCATAGGTGGCGGTGCGCAAGGTGATCTTGTGCTTGTCGGCCGTGTCCCAGATGTGGTTGAGCGCATTCATCATGATGCGGTCCAGGCGCACGTTGATCTCGTCCTCGTCCCAGAAGAAGGACGAGAAATCCTGCACCCATTCGAAATACGACACCGTCACGCCGCCGGCGTTGCAGATCACGTCGGGCACGACCAGCACGCCGCGCTGCGCGAGGATGTCGTCGGCTTCGGGCACGGTGGGGCCGTTGGCGCCTTCGAGCACCAGCTTGGCGGTGGTCTTCTTGGCGCGCTCGGCGCTGATCTGGCCTTCGAGCGCGGCCGGGATCAGGATGTCACACTGCACGTCCCAGAACTGCGCGTTGGGCACCACGTCGCCGCCCTGGAAGGCCGTCGCGCCGCCGGCGGTGCGCGAGATCGGCACCAGGCCGGCGAGGTCGAGCCCCTTGTCGTTCACGATGGTGCCGGTGTGGTCCTGGACGGCCACGATGATCGCGCCCGCTTCCACGAACAGCTCGGCCGCGACCGAGCCCACGTTGCCGAAGCCCTGCACCGCGATGCGCGCACCGCGCAGGTCCAGGCCGAGGCGACGCGCCGCCTCGCGGCCGGTGACAAACACGCCGCGGCCGGTGGCCTTCACGCGGCCGAGCGAGCCGCCGAGGTGCAGCGGCTTGCCGGTGACGACGCCGGTGGCGGTGCCGCCCGTGTTCATCGAGTACGTGTCCATCATCCAGGCCATGATCTGGCCGTTGGTGTTGACGTCGGGTGCCGGGATGTCGGTGTGCGGGCCGATGATGATGCCGATCTCGCTGGTGTAGCGGCGCGTGACCTTCTCCAGCTCTTTCTGCGACAGCTTCTTGGGGTCGACGCGGATGCCGCCCTTGGCGCCACCGTAGGGCAGGTTCACCGCCGCGGTCTTGACCGTCATCCAGGCCGACAGCGCCATCACTTCCTCGAGCGTCACATCGGGGTGGAAGCGCACGCCGCCCTTGCCCGGGCCGCGCGACATGTTGTGCTGAACGCGGTAGCCCTCGTAGTGGGCGATCCGGCCGTCGTCCATCTCGATCGGCACGTCGACGATGAGCGCGCGCTTGGGGCGCTTGAGCGTTTCTGCCCACCGCGCCAGGTCGCCGAGGTAGGGAATCACCCGGTCGACCTGTTGCAGGTAAGTGCCCCACGGGCTGTTGGGCGTGGGACTCACAAAGGACAGTTTTTCGCTCATGAAGAAACCTCGGGTGGATGGATCGTTTGAACGATAGACCTGTCCCTGGCGCGGCGCCAGTGCCTATGCGCGATGCGCAGACGGTTATGCGCGAAACGCTTTTCAGGCCTTGGGGCCTTTGATGATCGGCTCGAGCAATCCACGCAATTGACGCGTACTGGAAGCCACGAGCTGCTCGGCGACCGCCGCGCGGTCCGCCGGAGCCGTCGGCTCGATCACGACACGCAGCACGTTGGCCAGGCAGACGTTCGTCGCGCCGACCACCGAGGGCAGCAGCTCGCGCAACGGCAGTTCGCCCAGCGCCGCCAGGCGGTTGATGATGAGTTCGTAAGCCTCCTGGCCTACCTGGTTGACGAATTCGACGCTCTCTTGCTCGGACATGGCCATGGTGCTTGTTCTCGTGTGAAGTGAATGCGCGAGTATCGCGCCGCTCAATGGGCGCCCAGCCCTGCCAACAAGGCCGCGTTGCCGCCCGCGGCCGTGGTGTTCACCGTGACCGTCTGCTCCGCGCAAAAGCGGTAGAGGTAGTGCGGCCCGCCGGCTTTCGGCCCGGTGCCGCTCAGGCCTTCACCACCGAAAGGCTGCACGCCGACCACCGCGCCGATGATGTTGCGGTTGACGTAGACGTTGCCGACGTGCGCCCGCGACGCCAGCGCCTGCGCGCGCGAATCGATGCGCGTCTGAATGCCCAGCGTGAGGCCGTAGCCCAGCGCGTTGATGCGGTCGATCGCGTCGGCCGGATCGCCCGACCAGCGTGCGATCTGCAACACCGGCCCAAAGATCTCCGCTTTCACATCGTCGATCGATGTCACTTCGTAGGCGTGCGGCGCGATCAGGGTCGTCGCCGCCGACGCCGGGCCGGCGGGCGCCACGAGCACCTTGGCCGTCGAATCGAGGCGCTCGAGGTGGCGGTGGATCGTGTCGGCCGCCTCGCGGTCGATCACGGGACCGACGTCGGTGGAAAGTTCACTCGCATCGCCGGCGACGAGCGCACCGGCTGCGCCATGAATCATCTCGATCACGTGGTCGGCGATCCGCTCGTGCAGCACCAGGAGGCGCAGCGCGGAGCAGCGCTGGCCAGCCGAGCGGAACGCGCTCTGCACCACTGCGTCGACCACCTGCTCGGGCAGCGCGCTCGAATCGACCAGCATCGCGTTGATGCCGCCGGTCTCGGCGATCAGCGGGACGATCGCGCCGTCTTTCGCGGCGAGCGCTCGGTGGATGATCTTCGCGACCTGCGTCGAGCCGGTGAACACGACGCCCGCCACGCCGGACGCTGCGACCAGCGCCGCACCGACGGTCTCGCCGGGGCCATGCAGCAGTTGCAAGGCGTCGGCCGGCACACCGGCGGCCTGCAGCAGCTTCACGGCTTCGAGCGCGACGGCGGGCGTCTGTTCGGCCGGTTTGGCGAGCACCGTGTTGCCGGTGGCGAGTGCGGCGGCCACCTGGCCCATGAAGATCGCCAGCGGGAAATTCCACGGGCTGATGCAGACCCACGGGCCGCGTGCGGTCAGGCGCAGTTCGTTGCTTTCTCCCGTGGGACCGGGCAGCGCGACGGGCTGCATGATCCGCTCGGCCTCGTCGGCGTAGTAGCGCAGGAAATCGACCGCCTCGCGCACCTCGGCGATGGCGTCGCCCCAGGTCTTGAAAGCTTCTTTCACGAGCAACGCGCAAAAGCGCGGCAAGTCCGCCTGGAGCGCATCGGCCGCGTCGCGCAACATCGCCGCGCGCGCCGCGACCGGCGTCTTGCGCCAGGTGCGGAAGCACGCGGCGCTCGCGGCGACGGCACGGTCGGCCGACGCGGCATCGGCCTCCGGCACAGTGGGCACGCGGGTCGACGCGAAGGCGGCGAACAACGGTGCGCGCATCGGCTCGACCGTGAGGTCCAGTCCCGTGCTGTTCGGCCGCGCGGGTGACGGACCATACAAACGGGGCGGCAGCGGGAACGATTCGGCGGCGTCGAACCAGAGCGGCGACACCAGCAATTCGTCCATGCCGATCGACTCGTCGCCGAGCTGGTTCACGAAAGACGAATTGGCGCCGTTCTCCAGCAGGCGGCGCACCAGGTAGGCCAGAAGATCCTTGTGCTGGCCGACCGGCGCGTAGATGCGCACCGGCGCGGTCGTCGTTTTCATCACCTCGCGGTAGATGCCCTCGCCCATGCCGTGCAACCGCTGCAGCTCGAACGGGGCATTCGCACGCTTTGCCATCTGCAAGATGGCCGCGATGGTGCCAGCGTTGTGCGTGGCGAACTGCGGGTAGATGGCGTCGGGCGCGGCCAGCAGCGCCCGCGCGCAGGCAAGGTAACTCACGTCGCTGTGGTGCTTGTGGGTGAAGACAGGGTAGTGCGGCAGGCCGAGCTCCTGGGCGCGCTTGATCTCGGCGTCCCAGTAGGCGCCCTTCACCAGCCGGCACATGAGGCGCAGCTTGTGTTTGCGGGCGATGGCGATGACGTGGTCGATGAGTTCCAGCGCGCGCGTCTGGTACGACTGCAGCGCGAGGCCGAAGCCGCGCCACTGCGGCAGTTCGGCCGCCACCTTCGCGGCCAGCGCCTCGAAGACATCGAGCGACAGTTCGAGCCGGTCGACTTCCTCGGCGTCGATCGTGAGGTTGAGGTTCGATGCCGCCGCGAGCTGGCACAGCGGCCAGACGCGCGGCACCAGTTCGCGCATCACGCGCGCGTGCTGAGCGTCTTCATAACGCGGGTGCAGCGCGCTCAGCTTGATGGAGATGCCGTCGTTCTGCTCTGGCGCACCCGTCCGGTCGGCACCCGTCGCGATCGCATTGATCGCATGAACGTAGCTCTCCAGGTAGCGCATCGCATCCGCGTCGGTGCGCGCGCCTTCGCCGAGCATGTCGTAGCTGAACCGCAGCGCCGCGTGCTTGCGGTGCGCCGACCGCGCCTCGCCCATCGCCTCGTCGATGGTCTGGCCGAGCACGAACTGGCGGCCGAGCAGCTGCACCGCGCGCAAGGTGGCGGCAACGACCGTGCGGGCGCCGAGCTTGGCCATCAGGCCCGGCGGGTGGTCGCCTTGTCCTTCGTTGTGCGGCAGGAATTTTTTGGACATCGCGATCGCCGACGACGACAGGCGCGAGAGCGCCGAATCCGCCGCGCCGTCGAAATCAGCGCGCCCGAGCTGGTCGGCGGTGAGCGCGATGGCGGTCTCGGCATCGGGCACCCGCAGCAGCGCTTCCGCCAGGCGCATGAGCGCGAGGCCTTCGGCGCTGGAGATCGGGTACTCGCGCAACAGGCTTTCCATCGCCCAGAACGGCGGCGGGTGCTTGCGGACCTGCTGCACCCAGGGCGCGGCGGCCGCGGCGGCGGCGGCGGCCCAGTCGAGAGCGTCGGCCAATGCGGCGAGGCGGTGCGCGACGACGTCGGCTTCGGGGCGATAGGGCGTGGGCAGGCGCATGGTGAGTCCTTGGGTGATGTCGCTACTTTCCGTGTTGTGTCTTCGAATTACTCGCTAAAGAAACAGATATACGCCGGATAATCTTCGGCATGCCAGCCCTTCTCGACCTCGATCGCATCGATCTCAAACTGCTGAATATCCTGCAAGACGATGGGCGGATTTCCAACCTCAAGCTCGCGGAAGCCGTCGCGCTGTCGCCGACCGCCGTGCTCGCGCGCGTCCAGCGCCTGACGCGCGACGGCTTCATCCAGGGTTACGAAGCACGGCTCGACCCGCACAAGCTCGGCCGCGGTTTCACCGTCTTCGTTGAGGTGCTGCTGGACCGCACCACGCCCAACGTGTTCGACCAATTCAAGGCCGCGGTGCAGGTGCGCGACGAGATCATGGAATGCCACATGGTCGCGGGCGGTTTCGACTACCTCCTCAAGACGAAGATGGCCGACATGGCGGCCTACCGTGACTTTGCCGGCACCGTGCTGTGGCAACTGCCCGGCGTGCGGGAGACGCGGACCTATGCGGTGATGGAAGAGGTAAAGAGCTCGACGCGGTTACCCATCTGAGGCCGTCGGCGCGATAGCCGACTCGGTCTGCATCGCCTGCAGGAAGCCCTGGATCAGAACGTTGACGGGCCCGTCGCGCCACACGCCGTAGGCATCGGAGCGCGCCACTTCCTCCTCCAGCGGCCGGAACACCGCACCGCGCAGCGCCGCATGGCGCATCGCGTCGGGTACCAGCGCCACGCCCAGTTCCTGCGACACCAGCGACACCACCGACAGCCAGTGCCGCACCTCGTGGCGCACTTCGGGTCGAAAGCCCGCATCGGCGCAGATCGAAAGAATCCGCTCATGGTAGTCGGGCGAGGCATTGCGCGAGAACAGCACGAAGGGCTCGTCGCGCAGGCCGGCGAGCGACACGGTGCGACGCCGCGCCAGCCGGTGGCCGGCCGGGAGGCAGGCAACGAAGGGTTCCGACAGCAGCAGCATGTGCCGCAGCTCGGCCGGCATGCGGCTGGTGTGGACGAAGCCGATGTCCATGCGGTCGTGCAACAGCTCGGTCATCTGCTCGCCCGAGTTGAGTTCGGCCAGCGTGATGCGCACCGCGGGATGCGCCGCACGAAAGCGGGCCAGCGCCTGTGGCAGCCCGCGATACAGCATCGCGCCGACGAAGCCGATGCGCAGGCGCCCGGCCGAGCCCTGCGACACGTCACGCGCCTCCGTGGCCGCGTCCTCGGCCTGCCGCAGCAGCCGGCGTGCCGACGCCTGCAGCGCAACGCCGGCGGGCGTGAGCCGCACCTCCTTGCTGTTGCGCTCGAACAGCCGCGCGGCCACCGAATCCTCGAGCTGGCGGATGGCGACGCTCAGCGGTGGCTGCGAAATCGCGAGCCGTCGCGCGGCCCGGCCGAAGTGCAGTTCCTCGGCAAGCACGACGAAGTAGCGCAGATGTCGCAGTTCCATGGGGAGCGCCTCACGATAGGCATATCGGATCGAACAAGACCAATTCGATATTAGACAAGAATCGTCGCGGCTTTCAACATGACGGCGAATCAGGAGACAACCATGACCGATTTCGCCGCGCCATCGAGTGCCGCTGGCAGCGCCAGCCATCCCGTGCCCGACCGCCACGGGCAGAACCTGTTCAGCACCGACACCGAGCTGCACCGCCTGCTCGCGCTCTACCTGCCCGCCGACCTGCTGCGCCACATGCAGCCGCACTTCGAGCGCCTGGGCGCGCTGTCTGGCGGTCCGCTCGACGAGCTCGCCCACACCGCCGACCGGAACCCGCCGACGCTCACGCTGCGCACCCGCACCGGCATCGACCGGCAACGGGTGAACAAGCATCCGGCCTACGTCGAGATGGAACGGCTGGCCCTGAGCGAATTCGGCCTGGCCGCGATGTCGCACCGCGACGAGACGCTGGGCTGGCAGGGCAAGATGCCGCCGCTGGTCAAGTACGTGCTGACCTATCTCTTCGTGCAGGCCGAGTTCGGTCTGTGCTGTCCGGTGTCGATGACCGACTCGCTGACCCGCACGCTGAAGAAGTTCGGCACGCCCGAGCTCGTCGCCAAATACCTGCCGCGCCTGACCTCGCTCGACTTCGACGAACTGGCACAGGGCGCAATGTTCATGACCGAACAGGCCGCCGGCTCGGACATCGCCGCCACCGCGACGCTGGCCCATCGAGAGGCCGACGGCAGCTGGCGCCTGCGCGGCGACAAGTGGTTCTGCTCGAACCCCGACGCCGACTTCGCGATGGTGCTGGCGCGCGCCGACGACGGGCTCGCCGGCATGAAAGGCGTGTCGCTGTTCTTGCTGCCGCGCGTGCTGGACGACGGCAGCGCCAACGCCTACCGGATCATCCGGCTCAAGGACAAGCTGGGCACGCGCTCGATGGCCAGCGGCGAGATCCGGCTCGAAGGCGCGGTCGCGTTCCTGGTCGGCGAGGGAGGCCGCGGCTTCGTGCAAATGGCCGACATGGTCAACAACTCGCGCTTGTCGAACGGCGTGCGCGCCGCAGGCCTGATGCGCCGTGCGGTGGCCGAGGCAGAGTTCATCGCCTCGGAACGCCGCGCCTTCGGCCGCACGCTCGATCAGATGCCGCTGATGCAGCGCCAGCTCGACAAGCTGCGCGTGCCGGCCGAACAGGCTCGCACGATGGTGTGCCAGACCGCGCTCGCCCTCGCACGCTCCGATGCGGGCGAGCCCGATGCCTATGCGCTGCTGCGCATCCTGACGCCGCTCGTCAAGTTCCGCGCCTGCCGCGATGCCCGCAAGGTGACCGGCGACGCGATGGAAGTGCGCGGCGGCTGCGGCTACATCGAAGAGTGGAGCGATCCCCGCCTGGTGCGCGACGCGCACCTGGGCTCGATCTGGGAGGGCACCAGCAACATCGTGGCGCTTGACGTCATTCGTGCAGTGAAGCGCGAAGGCTCGCTGCCGGTGCTGCGCGCGCACTGCAAGGCGCTGCTCGACGACGCAGCCCTTGCACCCGCGTTCGCGCAGGCCCTGCGCGGTGCGCTGGCACGCGCCGCCGCGCTCGCCGAAACCGCAGCACGCGAAGGCGGCGACGTGCTGGCCCGCCAGGCCGCATCGGCGCTCTACCACTGCACCAGCGCCATCGCGATGGCCTGGGAGGCCGCGCGCGGCGGGTCCGGGCCGCGCCTGCGCTGGTCGCAGCTGGTGCTGCTGCACCGTGTGCTGCCGCGCGATCCGCTGTCGCCCGATGCCATGCCCGCCGACTGGAATGCCGCGGCCTCTCGCAACGCTGCGGCACTGGCCTGACCTTTGACCCATAACGAACGGAGACATCCCTTGAAACGCTCGACCTTCCTGCTGGCCGCCTGTGCCACGCTCCTGTCGGCCCTGCCCGCAGCCCATGCAGCGGACGCTTTCCCTTCCAAGCCGATCATGCTGGTCGTGCCTTTCCCGCCCGGCGGCCCGACCGATGCGATGGCGCGCACGCTGGCCGCCGAGATGAAGGACCGCCTCGGCCAACCCATGATCGTGGAGAACCGCGCGGGCGCAGGCGGCAACATCGGCGCGGACTACGTGGCGCGCGCCGAGGCCGACGGCCACACGCTGATGTTCGGCACCTCGGGCCCGCTGGCGATCAACAAGAGCCTCTACAGAAGGATCGGCTACGACCCCGTGAAGAGCTTCGCGCCGGTGATCCAGGTCGGCTACCTGCCGAACATCCTGGTGGCGAACCCTGCCCTGCCGGTGAAGAACGTACAGGAGCTGGTGGCCTACGCCAAGGCGCACCCCGGCAAGCTCAGCTATGCGTCTTCGGGCAACGGTGCGTCGTCGCATCTGGCGGGCGTGCTCTTCAACTCGGTGGCCGGCACCGACCTGCAGCACATCCCGTACAAGGGCACCGGCCCGGCCCTGAACGACTTGCTGGGCAACCAGGTCAGCCTGACCTTCACCGACATCCTCACCGCCCTGCCCTACGTCACGACCGGCAAGCTGCGCGCGCTGGGCGTGACCACGGCCGCGCGTTCGCAGGCGCTGCCCGACGTGCCGACGATCGCGGAGCAGGGCTACAAGGGCTACGACGTGAGCGTGTTCTTCGGCATCGTCGCGCCGGCCGGGACGCCCGCGGACCGCGTGACCCAACTCAACCGCGTCTTCGCCGAAGTGCTCAATTCACCGAAGGTCAAGCAGATGTTCGCGTCGCAGGGCCTCGAGGCATCGGCCGACACGTCGCCACAGAAGCTCGGGCAGTTCATCGCGGCCGAGTCGGCGAAATGGCAGGACGTGGTGCAAAAGTCCGGCGCGCAACTCGACTGAAGCCTGGCCCATTCGATTCGAAACAAGGAGACAAGAACCATGAAGTTAATTTCACGCCTGCATGCCGCCGGCGCCGCTTTCCTGGCCGCCGCTGCCCTGCTCGGTGCCGGCGCCGCCACGGGCCAGACCTATCCGCAGAAGCCGTTGACGCTGATCGTGCCGTATGCGGCGGGCGGCCCGACCGACCAGCACCTGCGCGCCGTTGCCGAGGAAGCGGGCAAAACACTCGGCCAGGCCGTTGTTCTGGACAACCGGCCGGGAGCGAGTGGCACCAACGCGGCCGCCACCCTGACGCGCGCCATGCCCGATGGCTACACGCTCGGCGTGCTGCCAGCGTCGGTCTACCGCGAGCCGTACATCAACAAGGTGCCATTCGATCCGGCCACCAGCTTCTCGTATGTGATCCTGCTATCCGACTACGCCTTCGGCCTGGCGGTGAAGGCCGACGCGCCCTGGAAGACCTGGGAGGACTTCGCAGCCGACGCCGCGCGCCGCCCCGGCAAGATCAATGTCGGCGCCACCGGTGCGGTCGGCACGCCGCGCATCGTGATGGACGAGATCGGGGAAGCGGCCAAGCTGCAGTTCAACATGATCCCGTTCAAGGGCGATGCCGAAGTGACCAACGCCATCCTCGGCGGACACATCGATGCCGCGCCGCTGTCGGGCGTGGCTGTGCCGCACATCGACGCGGGCAAGATGCGTTATCTGGTGATGCTCACGCCCCAGCGCGTGAAGCGCTATCCCCAGATACCGACGCTCAAGGAGCTGGGCATCGACACCTCCATCGATTCACCCTACGGCATCGCCGGCCCGGCCGGGATGGACCCCCAGCGTGTGAAGCTGGTGCATGACGCCTTCAAGAAGGCGCTGGACTCCGCCGCAAGCCAGCGCGTGCTCGACCAGTTGAACCAGCCCGTCAACTACCTTGGGCCGGAGGACTACCGCAAGTACGCGCTGGCGACCTCGGCCCGCGAGAAGGAACGTGTGGCGCGACTGCGGGCCAAGGGTTTGATCGAGTGAACGCGTCCGCATCCACGCCGCCGCGTCGTGCGCTCGACGGCGTGCGCGTGCTCGACCTGAGCCGCGTGCTCGCCGGCCCGTGGTGCGCGCAGCTTTTGGGCGACCTGGGCGCTGATGTCGTGAAAGTTGAGAGCCCGGGCCGCGGCGACGACGCGCGCGAACTGGGCGTCGCACTGGACTCGCCGACGCCAGGCCCCGGCCGTGACTCGAACTTCTTCCTGGCTTGCAACCGGAACAAGCGCTCCATTGCCATCGACTTCTCAAAGCACGCGGGCGCCGAACTGGTGCGCACGCTGGTGAGTGACTGCGACGTGCTTGTCGAGAACTTCAAGGCCGGCACCCTGCGCCGTTACGGGCTCGACTGGGACAGCCTGAAGACCATCAACCCCCGACTCGTCTACTGCTCCGTGACCGGCTTCGGACAGGACGGCCCCTATGCCTCTCGCCCTGCTTACGACTTCGTGATGCAGGCCATGACCGGGATGATGAGCACATGTGGCATGCCCGACGGCACACCCAGTGCGGCGCCGATGCGTACGGCAATTCCCGCTACTGATCTCGTCACCGGCTACCAGGCCAGCGTCGCGGTGCTGGGCGCGCTTATCCAGCGAGGTATCACGGGTCGCGGGCAGTTCATCGATGCGGCGATGCTCGACGCCAGCGTCGCCTTCAACGTGCACCTGGCACAGGGCTTCCTGCTCAGCGGCCAAGCCCCGACGCGCCAGGGGAACAACAACCCCATCGCCGCGCCCTCGGGGGTGTTCAAGACCGCCAACGGATGGCTGGTCGTGGCCGCCGGCAACGACCGCCAGTTCGTCAGCCTGTGCAACGTGCTGGGCTGCCCGGCGCTCGCAACGCTGCCGCTCTTCGCGACCAACGGCCAGCGCGTCGTCTCGCGGCTCGCGCTGCACGCGGAGATCGATCCGCTGCTCGCCGCGCACACCACCGAGCACTGGCTGCCACTTCTCGAAGCGGCTCATGTTCCGACCACGCGCATCAACACCATGGACCAGGTGTTCGACGACCCGCAGGTGCTGCACCGCCAGATGACGGTGGAGGTCGACCATGCCAGCGGGCAACGCATTCCCATCCTCCGCAGTGCGCTCAACATGAGCGATAGCCCGGTGCACTACCGCGCGCCGCCGCAGTTGGGCCAGCACACGCACGAGGTGCTGACGCAATGGGCGGCGCTGGACGAAGTCCGGATTGACGAACTGCACGCAGCCGGCGTCGTGGAGGGGCGATGAGCGCTTCGTTCGACAGCGAGGCGACAGGCGAACTGTTCGGGCTGCCAATACCGCTGGCACAGGTGTTCTGCCTGCGCGGCGAGGCCATAGGCCATGACCGGGCACAGGTGCGAATGCCGTTCAACGCGTTGCACACCAACAGTCGCGGAGCCATGCATGGCGGCGCGCTGGCCGTTCTGCTCGACTGCACGCTGGCGAGCGCTGCGCGCGCCCACGACCCCGTCCACTTTGGCGTCGTGACCGTCGACATGACGCTCCACTTCGTCACAGCCGCCAGTGGCGAAGTCGTCGCGTCGGCCTTCTGCGAACGGCGCGGCCGTTCGCTGTGCTTTGTACGCGGCGAGGCCCGCGACGCACGCGGCACGCTGCTGGCGCTGGCCACCGGCACCTTCAAGCTCGTGGCGCGCGCCGCCTCCCCTGACTCGACTTCGGACACACCTTCCGCATGACCGCACCCGCATCCGCACCCCTCACCGCATCGCCCGGCGCCCTCGCCGGCATCCGCGTACTCGACATCTCCCGCATCCTCGGCGGCCCCTACTGCGGCCAGATCCTCGGCGACCACGGCGCCGACGTGCTGAAGGTCGAGCCGCCGCAGGGCGACGACACGCGCACCTGGGGCCCTCCCTTCAAGGACGGCGTGGCTTCGTACTACCACGGGCTCAACCGCAACAAGCGCGTGCAGCATCTGAACCTGTCCACCGGGGAAGGTCGCAGCGCATTGCTCGCGCTGCTGGCCGAGGCCGACGTGCTGATCGAGAACTTCAAGACCGGCACCATGGAACGCTGGGGCATCGGCTACGACGAACTGTCTAAGCGCTTCCCGCGCCTGGTCTGGTGTCGCGTGTCGGGCTTCGGCGCCGACGGCCCGCTGGGCGCGCTGCCCGGCTACGACGCGGCCGTGCAGGCCATGACCGGCATCATGAGCGTCAACGGCGAGGCCGACGGCGGCCCCATGCGCGTGGGTCTTCCGGTGGTCGACATGGTGACCGGTCTCAATGCGGTGATCGGCGTGCTGCTCGCGCTGCAGGAGCGCCAACGCAGCGGCCAAGGCCAGTTCGTCGAGGCGGCGCTCTACGACAGCGGCCTGTCGCTGCTGCACCCGCATGCGGCCAACTGGTTCCTCGACGGCCGCACGCCGCAGCGCACCGGCAACGCCCATCCCAACATCTATCCCTACGACGCACTGGCCACCGGCACCGACACGATCTTCGTGGCAGTCGGCAACGACGGGCAGTTCGCAAGCTTCTGCCGCTGCATCGGCCTGCCCGACCTGGCGCAGGACGAGCGCTACCGGCATGCGGGCGGGCGCTCGGTACACCGCGAAGGGCTCAAGCAACTGCTCGAGGCCGCACTCGCCGACTTCGACGGTCGCACGCTGGTCGGCCAGCTGATGGCTGCAGGCGTGCCGTCCGCGCCGGTGCTCTCGGTCGACGCGGCATTGACGCATCCGCACACGGCGCACCGCAGCATGGTGGTGGAGATGGAAGGCGGCTACCGCGGTGTCGGCTCGCCGGTCAAGCTCAGCCGCACGCCCGCGAGCTATCGGCATGCGCCGCTGACGCCGGGCGATGGTTTTCTGGAGATCGATCCAGCGGCGGGTTGACGATTTAAACCATTATGTTGGAGGACAATTCCAACATGACAGAGAAATCCGTGGCCGCAGACGACATCAACCAGCGCATCGCACGCCGCGTCACCGCGCTGCGTGCCGAACGCGGCCTGTCGCTCGAAGCGCTGGCGGCGCGCAGCGGCGTCAGCCGCTCCACCATCTCGCTGATCGAGCGTGGCGAAACCAGCGCCACGGCGGTGGTGCTCGACCGCCTCGCCGCGGGCCTCGGGCTGGCGCTGGCAGCACTGTTCGAGGTCGAGCGCGCCGCGCCCAGTCCGCTGATGCGGCACAGCGAGCAGCCAGTCTGGCGCGATCCGGCCTCGGGCTACTTGCGGCGCAATGTCTCGCCGCCCGATCACCCCTCGGCGCTGCGCATCGTCGAGGTCGAATTCCCGGCTGGCGAACGCGTGGTGCTCGAAGGCGCCCGGCCCGATGCCGTGCTCGAACAGCAGGTGTGGCTGCTCGAGGGCAAGATTGAACTCCGCCACGGCGGCCAGACCTGGCAGCTGACCCCCGGCGACTGCCTCGCCATGCGGCTCGACGGGCCGCTCGAATACCGCAACCCGACCGATCGGCCGGCTCGCTATGCGGTGCTGATCGCGAACGAATCGGCGCCCATCGGCCGAAAGAGCAGTGCGCCGGGCCACTCCAGGCAAGCACGCACCGCAGCGCGGAGCGCGAAGGCAATCCAATGAGCGATCACATCCACGTCCGCCGCCTTGCGGCGCCCGACGACGCGCAGATCCGCGCGCTGGCGGAAGTCCTCTGCGATTGCGTGGCGGGCGGCGCGTCGGTCAGCTTCATGCAGCCGCTGGCGCTGGACCGCGCCGAGCGCTTCTGGCGCGAGGTGGCCGACGCTGCCTCTCGGGGCGACCGCGTGCTGCTGGTGGCCGAGGACGCCCAGGGCACGATCGTCGGCACCGCGCACCTGGTGCTGGCCCAGCCCGACAACCAGCTGCACCGGGCCGACGTGTCGAAGATGCTGGTGCATCGGCGCGTGCGCCGGCAAGGCCTGGCAGCGCGGCTGATGCAGGCCGTCGAGCATGAAGCGCTGCGCGAGGGCAAGTCGCTTCTGGTGCTCGACACCGCCACCGGCGGCGACGCGGAACGGCTCTACGCCGCGCTGGGCTGGCAGCGCTGCGGCACGATCCCTGGCTATGCGCTGTGGCCGGAGGGCGGCCTCTGCGGCACCACGATATTCTTCAAGCCACTGGTGCAGCCGGCGCCGTTGCCGGCGTGAACGACGGCCGCGCGCCGAAGATGGCGCTACCGATGCGCAGCAGGGTGGCGCCTTCGGACACGGCAGCTTCCAGGTCGGCGCTCATGCCGATCGACAGCGTGTCGAGCGCCAGGCCCCGCGCGTTCAGCGACGCCATCAGTTCACGCAAGGCGCGGTGCGGCGCGCGTTGGGCATCGAGCGTATCGGCCGGCTCGGGAATCGCCATCAGCCCTCGCAGCCGAACGCGAGGCAGCGCCGCCACGGTGCGCGCGACCTCGGCCAGTTCGCCAGGCGCCAGGCCGCTCTTGCTCGCCTCGCCGCTGATATTGACCTGCAGGCAAAGCTGCAGCGGTGGCATACCCCCCGGCCGTTGCTCGCTCAGGCGTTGCGCGATCTTGAGGCGATCGACGCTGTGCACCCAGTCGAAATGTTCGGCCACCTGCCGCGTCTTGTTGCTTTGCATCGGGCCGATGCAGTGCCATTCGAGGTCGGCGCGCAGGTCGGCCAGGGCTTCGATCTTGGCCACGCCTTCCTGGATGTAGTTCTCCCCGAAGGCGCGCTGGCCGGCGGTATGGGCCTCGCGCACCGCCTCCGCCGCAAAGGTTTTGGAGACCGCAAGCAAGTGCACGCTCGCCGGATCGCGACCGGCGGCTGTGCACGCCGTCACGATCCGCGCGCGAACTAGTTGGAGGTTGTCACCAATCATCGTCATAATCACCAAAATCGTATCAAAACGTCACCGATCCATCGAGGACCCCTGTGGACATTACCCAATTGCTGGCGTTCAGCGTCAAGAACAAGGCTTCGGACTTGCACCTTTCGGCGGGTCTGCCGCCGATGATCCGGGTCCACGGGGACGTGCGGCGCATCAACGTCGATGCGCTCGACCACAAGGCGGTGCACGCCATGGTGTACGACATCATGAGCGACACGCACCGCAAGCACTACGAAGAGTTTCTGGAAGTCGACTTTTCGTTCGAGATCGAAGGCCTGGCGCGCTTCCGGGTGAACGCGTTCAACCAGTCGCGCGGCGCGGCGGCGGTGTTCCGGACGATTCCCTCGAAGATCCTGTCGCTCGAGCAGCTCAACGCGCCCAAGATCTTCGGCGACCTGGCGCTCAAGCCGCGCGGCCTGGTGCTGGTGACCGGCCCCACGGGCTCGGGCAAGTCGACCACGCTGGCGGCGATGGTCAACTACCTCAACGAAACCGAGTACGGCCACATCCTCACGGTGGAAGACCCGATCGAGTTCGTCCACGAATCCAAGAAGTGCCTGATCAACCAGCGCGAAGTGGGGCCGATGACGCTGAGCTTCGCGGCGGCGTTGCGCTCCGCGCTGCGCGAAGACCCGGACGCGATCCTGGTTGGCGAAATGCGCGACCTGGAAACCATCCGCCTGGCCATGACCGCGGCCGAAACCGGCCATCTGGTGTTCGGCACCCTGCACACCTCGTCGGCCGCCAAGACCATCGACCGGATCATCGACGTGTTCCCGGGCGAAGAGAAAGACATGATCCGCGCGATGCTGTCGGAATCGCTGCAGGCGGTGATTTCACAGACGCTGTGCAAGACCAAGGACGGCCAGGGCCGCGTGGCGGCGCACGAGATCATGCTCGGCACGCCGGCCATCCGGAATTTGATCCGCGAAGGCAAGGTTGCGCAAATGTATTCGTCGATCCAGACTGGCCAGGGCCAGGGCATGCAGACGCTCGACCAGAACCTGACCGACCTGGTACGCCGCAGCGTGATCAGCGCGGCCGAGGCACGCGGCAAGGCCAAGATTCCCGAAAACTTCCCCGGTTGATTGAAGGACCCTCATGGAACGCGATCAGGCCAGCCAGTTCATCAACGAATTGCTCAAGCTCATGGTGAGCCGCAACGGGAGCGACTTGTTCATCACCGCCGACTTTCCGCCCGCCATCAAGGTCGACGGCAAGGTGACCAAGGTGTCGGGGCAGGCACTGGGCGCGCAGCACACGCTGGCGCTCACGCGCTCGGTCATGAACGACCGCCAGACCGCCGAATTCGAGCGCACCAAGGAGTGCAACTTCGCGATTTCCCCGACCGGCGTCGGCCGCTTTCGCGTGAACGCGTTCGTGCAGCAGGGCAAGGTCGGCATGGTGATGCGGACGATCCCGGCGAAACTGCCCACCATCGACGATCTGGGCATGCCGCAGGTGCTCAAGGAAGTGGCCATGACCAAGCGCGGCCTGACCATCATGGTCGGCGCGACGGGCTCGGGCAAATCGACCACGCTGGCCGCGATGATCGACTGGCGCAATGCGAACTCCTACGGTCACATCGTGACGGTCGAAGACCCGGTCGAATTCGTGCATCCGCACAAGAACTGCGTGATCACGCAGCGCGAAGTGGGCATCGACACCGACAGCTGGGAAGCTGCACTAAAAAACACGTTGCGTCAGGCGCCCGACGTGATCCTGATGGGTGAAATCCGCGATCGCGAGACCATGGAACACGCCGTGGCCTTCGCCGAGACCGGCCACCTCTGCATGGCGACGCTGCACGCGAACAGCGCCAATCAGGCGCTCGACCGGATCATCAACTTCTTCCCCGAAGAGCGTCGCGCGCAATTGCTGATGGACCTGTCGCTCAACCTGCGCTCGCTGGTGTCGCAACGCCTCGTGCCGACCGAGGACGGCCAGGGTCGTATCGCCGCGGTCGAGATTTTGCTGAACACGCCGCTGATCTCCGACATGATCTTCAAGGGCGAGGTCGGCGAGATCAAGGAGATCATGCGAAAGAGCCGGAACCTCGGCATGCAGACCTTCGACCAGGCGCTGTTCGACCTGTTCGAGAACAACGCGATCAGTTTCGAAGAAGCGATTCGCAACGCCGACTCGGCCAACGACCTGCGCCTGCAGATCAAGCTGAACAGCCGGCGCGCGAAATCCGCCGATCTGTCCGCCGGCACCGAGCACTTCGCGATTGTCTGAGGCAGGACGCCACGCCGCGCGCTAAGCTCGCGGCATGAGCAGCCTCAACACCAAAATCTACACCCTCGTTCCATCTCGCAAGGTCGCCTTCCTCGGTCTCGGGGTGATGGGCTATCCGATGGCCGGCCACCTCGCGCTGGCGGGCCACAGCGTGACGGTCTACAACCGCAGCGCCGCCAAGGCCGCGGCCTGGCAGACCGAGATTGCCGCGGCCGGCGCGGTTGCCAAGCTCGGCCAAGCGGCGACGCCGCGAGAAGCCGCAGCGGATGCCGACATCGTGTTTTGCTGCGTCGGCAACGACGACGACCTGCGCTCGGTGGTGCTGGGTGCCGACGGTGCCTTCTCCGGCATGAAAAAGGGAACCGTTTTCGTCGACCACACGACCGCCTCGGCCGACGTGGCGCGCGAGCTGTCCAAAGCCGCTTTGGCGCTCGGCCTGCAGTTCATCGATGCGCCAGTTTCGGGCGGCCAGGCCGGTGCGCAGAACGGCGCGCTGACCGTGATGTGCGGTGGCGACGCAGCCACCTTCGCGGCGGTGCAGCCAGTGATCGACGCCTTCGCGCGCGCCGTCACGCTGCTCGGCGACAGCGGCGCGGGCCAGCTGGCCAAGATGGTCAACCAGATCTGCATCGCCGGCCTCGTGCAGGGGCTGAGCGAGGCCATTGCCTTCGGCCAGCGCGCCGGACTCGACATGGAAGCCGTGCTCGGCGTCATCAGCAAGGGCGCTGCGCAAAGCTGGCAGATGGAAAACCGCGGCAAGACCATGATCGCCGGCAAGTTCGACTACGGCTTCGCGGTCGACTGGATGCGCAAGGACCTCGGGCTGGTGCTTGACGAAGCCAAGCGCAACGGCGCTCGGCTGCCGGTGACTGCGCTGGTCGACCAGTTCTACGCCGACGTGCAGCAGGCCGGTGGCACGCGCTGGGACACCTCCAGCCTCATCACCCGGCTGAAGTAAGGACCGAGGCGCCTCAGCGCACCGGCGTCGTCGTCACGGGCGGCAGCGGCTCCATCGGCGGCAGCGGCACGCGCGAGGTCGAGGCCGGTGCGGGCTGGATCGCCGGTGCGGGCGCCGCCCCGTTCGACACGGGCGCCGGGCCGGTGCCGCCTTCGCGGGTCGCGGCGGCCAGGTCGGCCTCGCTGACGATTTCCACCACCCGCACCACGCGGTCCACGCCGCTCACGCCGCGCGTGATCTCAGTGGCGCGGTCGGTTTCACGGCGCGTCGCGATGCCCATGAGGTAGACCGTGCCGCGCTCGGTCACGACCTTGAACGAGTTCGCGAAGATGTCCTTGGCGTCGAGCAGCGACGCCTTCACCTTGCCGGTGAGGTAGGTGTCGTTCGAGCGCTGCGGGAAGGTGCTGCCCGGCCCGACGGCCAGTTCGTTCACCACCGAGCGCACGTTGTCGACACGGCGCATCACTTCTTCGGCGCGCCGCTTGTCGGCCTCGCTGCCGACGGTACCGATCATCAGCACCTGGCGGTTGAAGCTCACGATCGTGATGTTCATCTCGTCGTTGGCGATTTCGCGGATGCGCGCGGCGCCCCGCAGTTCGATGCCCTGGTCGTCGAGCTGTGCACCCGAGCTGCGGCGGTCGGTCGCGACCATGCCGGCGCCCGCGATGGCGGCACCGCCGACCACCAGGGGCACGCAGCCAGAAAGCGCGGTCACCAGTGCGGTGCCTGTCAGGAGCGCGAGCGCGAAGCGCCGGGGCGTCGAGAGAAGAGAGTTCGTCATGGGGAAGGTTCCTGTTCACCGAGTAATTGGGCGTCCACCCCGTCGCACAGGCAATGCAGCGCAAGGAGGTGGACTTCGTGGACGCGCACCGCACGCTCATGCGGCACCGAGACCTGGACATCGGTTTCACGCAACGCACGGCCGATGGCGCCGGCACCGGTCGACGCGTTCGAAGCGGCGCTGCCGAGCAGCGCGACCACCGTCATGTCGCGCGCGTGGGCGGCCGACACGGCGGCCAGCACCGCAGCGGACTGGCCGCTCGCGCTGATCGCCAGCAGCACGTCGCCGGCCTGGCCGAGCGCGCGCACCTGACGTGCGAAGCGGTCTGCGTCGGCGGATTCAGGGGTGTCGGCGCGCGGGTCGGTGGCGTCGCCGGGCAGCGCGATCGCACCGAGCTCGGGCCGGTCGCGTTCGAAGCGACCGACGAAATGGGCCGCGAACTGGGCCGCCAGCAAGCCTGAGACGCCCGCACCACAGGCGAGCACCTTGCCGCCGCTGGTCACGCAGGCCAGCAACGCCTGCATCGCCTGTGAAATCGGCTTGCTGAGCGCCGGGCCGGCCTGGTATTTGAGGTCGGCGCTGTCGATGAAGTGCTGCTGTATGCGTTGCTCAAGCATGTTGGGCCGCGATGATAACTGGGGGTCGTGAAACAAAAGGTGCAGCGCCGTGCGTCAGCCTGCGTCGAAAGCGCCCTGCAGCCACTCGATCGTGCCGGCTTCGACCAGCACCACGTCGAAGCGACAGGGGGGCAGGCTGCGCAGCCGACCGAGGTAATGGCGCGCCGCGAACACAATGCGCCGCTGCTTGACATGCGTGATGCTGCCGCCGGCGCCGCCGTGGGTGCCGCTCGCGCGCTGCCTCACCTCGACGAAGGCCAGCGTGCCGTCGCGCGGATCGCGCATGATCAGGTCGATCTCGCCGCCACCGCGACCGGGGGTTCGATAATTGCGCGCGACCAGCACGAGACCCGCGTCCTGCAGATGGGCGAGCGCGGCATCTTCCGCCGCATCGCCCCGCTGCTTGGTCGTCGTTGTTGTCGCACTCCCTGCGGTTCTGTTGTTGTTCTGGAGAAAACCCATTGGCTACATTCGCTGCCGCGTCGTTCGGCGCCGCCCTGTCGGCTGCCCATGAAGCCGCGGCTGGTCAGCATTATCCGCAGGCCACGCTCTATGTCGTCGCGACGCCGATCGGCAACCTCGCCGACATCACCCTGCGCGCGCTGCACGTTCTGCAAATGGTCGACGCCGTCGCGTGCGAGGACACGCGTCACACCCAGAGCCTGCTGCGCGCCTACGGCATCGACCGGCCGAACGGCCAGCTTCTGGCGGTGCACCAGCACAACGAGGCCGAAGCGGCACAAACCGTGGTCGCGCGGCTCGCGCAGGGCGAGCGCATCGCCTATGTGAGCGACGCGGGCACGCCCGGCGTGAGCGACCCGGGCGCGCGGCTGGTGGCGGCCGTGCGCGCAGCCGGCCAACGCGTGCTGCCGCTGCCCGGCGCCAGCAGCGTGACCACGTTGATCGGTGCGGCCGGCCTGGTGGCCGGCGCTGGCGACGACGGCAGCGCCTTCGTCTTCACGGGCTTCCTGCCGACCAAGGCCGGCGAGCGCGATGCGGCGGTGAAAACGCTGGCGTTCGAGACGCGCGCCGTGGTGCTGCTCGAAGCGCCGCACCGCATCGAAAGCGTGGCGCGCGCGCTGGCGGTGCTCGGCGACCGCCGCATCACCGTCGGGCGTGAGCTCACCAAACAGTTCGAAGAAATCGTCACCGTCCAGGCCAGCGCCCTGCCCGACTGGTTCGCGGCGGGCAAGGACCGCACGCGCGGCGAATTCGCCTTGGTGCTGCACCCGATGACGGTCGCGGTCGACGACGGCGCCGAAGGCGAACGCGTGCTGCGGCTGCTGCTCGAAGAGCTGCCGGTCAAAAGCGCGGTCCGCCTCGCCGCCGAGATCACTGGCGCGCCGCGCAATGCGCTGTATGACACGGCCCTCCGGCTCCGGAATTCCGACGAGCCCAACGACTGAGCGCCGCGCTCAGCCGTCCAGTTCGGGGTAGTGGCGAAAAATGCCTTCTTCGTTGAAGGCGAGACGGCGCGGGCTCTGCAGATAGTCGTGCACACGCTGCCGGCGCGCGACGTTCGCGTGCAGCTTCGCGACGGCCGGTGTGTCGGCCAGCGCACGCGCCGCGGCCTTGGGAAAGGCATAGCGCAGCCCGGCGACGAGCTGGAACAGCGACAGGTCGGCGTAGGTCAGCGTGTCGCCCACCAGATGACGGTCGCCCGTTGGATTGCGTTGCAGCACCTGTTCGAACCAGCCCAGGAACTTGGGGATGCGCTCCTCGCGGAACCCCTTGGCGCGCTGCAGGGCGGCATCGCGCTGGTCCTCGAAGTACGCGCCGGTCGAAATCGGATGGTGGGTGTCGTGCGCCTCGGCCACCGCGTCGGCGATGGTGAGTTGCAATTGGTGCGTCCAGAGCGCATCGGCCTCGCCGGCGCCTGCCAGATCGAGCCGCGGCCCGAGGTAGAGCAGGATCGCCGCTGTCTGGCCGACCACGAGGTCGCCATCGACCAGGAACGGCGGCGCGAACGACGCCCGCGGAACGGCCGGGTCTTTGAGGCTGCGGCCGAGCGCCGCCTCGCCGCCGCCCTGGGCCGGCGGCTGCCGTGCGATATCGAGGTAGTCGGCACCCGCGGCTTCCAGTGCGAGGCGAACGAATTCGCCGCGGCCCTGGATGGTGGGCCAGTAGTGGAGTTGGTAGGGCATGCGCCATGGTGGCAGACCGGGCCGCTGCGGGCAATCTGCAGGGCGTCAGGCGAAACTGTTGCGCCATGACAGGCTTTGCGCACGCCTTGAATCTGGTCCCGTCGCCTGGAATCGAACCAGGATCTCAGCCTTCGGAGGGCCGAATTCTATCCGTTGAAATACGACGAGAAGCTTTGGATTATCGCTTATGGCAGCCGGCCCAGGCCGGCGTCGGCGCCAGCGGCAACAACGGCACGTCGGCGCGCAGGCCGGGCCGTTCGAAGCCGAGGCCCGTCAGATAGACATTGAAGGTGCGACGGCCCGCGTTCACCAACGCAAAGGCCAGCGGGTCGAGGAGCCAGTTCTGGATCAACCCGCTCATGAGGGCGTGCAGCCCCTGTGCCGCCGTGGCGGCAGGCACAGGCAGCCTGAGGTGCGCGCGCCGTGCTGCCAGACGAAGCGCTTTTTCGAAATCGACCACGCAGCTGTTACGTGCCTCGATGTGGCGCTGCTGCACCGACGCCATCTCGCCCGTGTATTCCACCTTGTGCATAGCCACCTCGAACACGCGGCGCACCTGCGGGTCTTCGGTGACGAGGCGGAGCGCATGGACCATGCCGGTTTCGATGATGGCCAGCGGGTCTTGCTCGGCCGTTCCCTTGAAACGCATCGAATCCTCCATCGGCAGCGTGATGCGCTCCATCATCGCGTTGAACAGGTCGGCCTTGTCCTTGAAGTGCCAGTAGATGGCGCCGCGCGTTGCCCCCGCCCTTTCGGCGATTTGCTGCAGCGAGGTTTGCGAAACCCCCTGGGCTTGGAACAGGATCTCGGCCGCATCGATCAATCGATGACGGGTGGCGAGGGCCTCTTCCTTCGTTCGGCGTACCAAAACTGTCTCCTTGTGGGTAAATTCCGATGTTGAACCGGTCGCCTAATATACATCCACGAATGTATGTAAACTACCGGCCTGCCGTTCGCTTGGCACGGCGGCATGGTTGATGCGCCGCTGCCGGTTGTTCGCCTCCCCTCTTATCGTTGTCCCCCGAAGGAATCGCATGCCTGTCTTGCATGTTTCTCACCGTTCGTCGTACCCGTGGCGCGCTGCCGCCACCGCTGCAGCCGTTGCTGCGCTCCTGTCCCTCGCCGCCTGCGGCAAGGGCGAGGCACCGGCCGCCAGTGGCGCGCCGGGCGGTGCAGGCGGTGCCGGCGGCAAACCCCCACCGCCCGAAGTGGGCGTCGTGGTGGCCACGCCGGGCAACGTCGGCCTGGTGACCGAACTGCCTGGCCGGCTGGAAGCCTCGCGCATCGCACAAGTGCGCGCCCGTGCGGCAGGCATCCTTCAGGAGCGCCTGTTCAAGGAAGGCACCGATGTGAAGGCCGGCCAGCCGCTCTTCAAGATCGATCCGGCACCCTACGCCGCCGCCGCGCAGAGCGCCGCCGCCGGGCTGGCGCGCGCCGAAGCGAACGCCGCGCTCGCCAAGGCGCTGGCCGACCGCTACAAACCGCTGGTCGAAGCCAACGCGGTGAGCAAGCAGGAATACGCCAACGCCGTTGCATCCGCCAAAGCGGCCGACGCCGACGTGGCAGTGGGCCGCGCGTCGGTGGCCACCGCGAAGATCAACCTGGGCTATGCCGCGGTGACAGCACCGATCTCGGGCCGCATCGGCCGCTCGCTCGTCACCGAAGGCGCATTGGTCGGCCAGGGCGACGCGACCGAGCTCGCCGTGATCCAGCAGATCAACCCGCTCTATGTGAACTTCACGCAATCGGCGACCGATGTCCTGAAGCTGCGCCGCGCGATGCAGGACGGCCAGTTCAAGCAGGCCGACAGCGCCGGCGCGGCAAGCGTGCGCGTGGTGCTTGAAGACGGCACCGAATACCCGCTGGCGGGCAAGCTCTTGTTCACCGATCTCACGGTCGACCCGACCAGTGGTCAGGTGACCCTGCGTGCCGAAGTGCCCAACCCGAAGGGCGACCTGTTGCCAGGGCTGTACGTGCGCGTGCGCATCGAGCAAGCCCAGATGAACAACGCCATCGCCATCCCGCAGCAGGCCGTGACGCGCACCCAGCAGGGCGACACGGTGTCGGTGGTCGATGCCGAAGGCAAGATCAGCAAGCGCACGGTGAAGATCAGCGCCGCGCAGAACAACCAGTGGATCGTGCTCGATGGCCTGAAGGCCGGTGAACAGGTCATGGTCGACGGCTTCCAGAAGCTGCAGATGATGCCGCCCGGGGCGCCGGTGAAGGCCGTGCCGTGGAAGGCGCCTTCGGCTGCCACGGCGCCTGCACCGGCTGCTTCGGCTGCCGCATCGGCTCCGGCCACGAAGCCGTAAGGAGCCCACCCGCATGGCCAAGTTTTTCATCGACCGCCCCATCTTCGCGTGGGTGATCGCGCTGTTCGTCATCGTCATGGGCAGCGTGGCGATCAAGCAGTTACCGATCTCCCAGTACCCGCCGGTGGCGCCGCCCGCCATCGTCATTACCACCGCCTATCCGGGCGCGTCCGCCCAGACACTCGAAGACAGCGTGCTGTCGGTGATCGAGCGCGAAATGAACGGGTCGCCGGGCCTGATCTACATGGAATCGGTGGCCCAGGCCGATGGCACCGGCACCATCACGATCACCTTCGAAACCGGCACCAACGCCGACCTCGCACAGGTCGACGTGCAGAACCGGTTGTCGCGCGCGACGCCGCGTCTGCCTGCCACCGTGACGCAGCAAGGTGTGCGCGTCGACAAGTCGCGCAACAACTTCCTGCTGTTCACCATCTTGTCGTCGGACAACCCCGCGATCGACCCGATCGCCCTGGGTGACTATGCGTCCCGCAACGTCCTGCCCGAACTGCAGCGCGTCGCGGGCATCGGACAGGCGCAGTTGTTCGGCACCGAGCGCGCCATGCGCATCTGGATCGATCCGGCCAAGTTGCAGGGCTATCGGCTATCCACCGCCGAAGTGAACGCCGCCATCCGGTCGCAGAACGCCCAGGTGTCGTCGGGCTCCATCGGCGACCTGCCCAACATCACTGGCCAGAGCATCGCCGCGACCGTCATCGTCAACGGCCAGCTCAACACGGTGGCGCAGTTCGGCAACATCGTGCTGCGCGCCAACACCGACGGCTCGGCCGTGCGCCTGAAAGACGTGGCGCGCATCGAACTCGGCGCACAAGCGTATTCGACCTCGGCGCGACTGAACGGCCAGCCGGCCGTCGGTATCGGCGTCCAGCTCGCACCGAGCGGCAATGCCCTGCAGTCGGCCAAGCTGATCCGCGCCAAGATGACGGAGCTCGCCAAGTTCTTCCCCGAAGGCGTGAAGTGGAGCATTCCCTACGACAGCTCGAACTTCATCAGCATCTCGATCACCGAGGTAGTGAAGACGCTGTTCGAAGCCGTCGCGCTGGTGTTCGTCGTGATGTTCGTGTTCCTGCAGAACTGGCGTTACACGATCATCCCGACCATCGTGGTGCCCATCGCGCTGCTCGGCACCTTCGCCGTGCTGTCGGCCCTGGGCTTCTCAATCAACGTGCTGACGATGTTCGGCATGGTGCTGGTGATCGGCATCGTGGTGGACGATGCGATCGTCGTGGTCGAGAACGTCGAACGGATCATGACCGAGGAAGGCCTGTCGCCGCTCGAAGCGACGCGCAAGGCCATGAAGCAGATTTCGGGCGCCATCATCGGCGTGACCGTGGTGCTGATCTCGGTGTTCGTGCCGCTCGCTTTCTTCGCCGGCTCGACCGGCAACATCTACCGCCAGTTCTCGGCGGTGATGGTGGCCTCGATCGGCTTCTCGGCCTTCATGGCGCTGTCGCTCACACCGGCGCTTTGCGCCACGCTGCTCAAGCCGGTGGAGCAAGGGAGCCACCACGAAAAGAAGGGCTTCTTCGGCTGGTTCAACCGCGGCTTCGGCCGCACGGCCAAGGGCTATGAAGGCCTGGTTTCGCGCATGCTCAAGCGGGCCGCTCGCTACCTCTTCATCTACGCGGCGATCGTGATCGCGGTGGTGTTCGTGTTCCGCAGCCTGCCGACCTCGTTCCTGCCCCAGGAAGACCAGGGCAACATCATCGTGAACGTGCAACTGCCGCCCGGCGCCACGCAAGAGCGCACGCTCGACGTGATGAAGCAGGTCGAGGGCTACATCCTGAAGCAGCCCGAAGTTCAGAGCATGGTGGGCGTGCTGGGATTCAGCTTTTCCGGCCAGGGCCAGAACGCCGGCCTTGCGTTCGTGACACTGAAAAACTGGGACGAACGCAAGGAAGCCGGTCAGTCGGCCGACGCGCTCGCAGGCCGCGCCTTCGGTGCGCTCTCCAAAGTGCGCGATGCATTCATCTACCCGCTCAGCCCGCCACCGATTCCTGAACTCGGCAATGCGAGCGGCTTCACCTTCCGCCTGCAGGACCGCAGCGGCCTCGGCCATGAAGCGCTGATCAACGCACGCAACCAGTTGCTCGGCATGGCGGGTCAAAGCAAGCTGTTGTCGCAGGTGCGCCCCGACGGCCTGGAAGACGCGCCGCAGCTGCAGATCGACATCGACCGCGAAAAGGCCAACGCCCTGGGCGTGTCTTTCGACGCGATCAACACCACGTTGTCGACCGCCCTGGGCTCCACCTACATCAACGACTTCCCGAACCAGGGCCGTCTGCAGCGCGTGGTGGTCCAGGCCGATGCGCAGGCCCGCATGCAGCCGCAGGACCTGCTCAAGCTCAACGCGAGCAATGCGCAGGGCCAGCCGGTGCCGCTGTCGACCTTCGCAACGACGCGCTGGGTCAACGGCGCACAACAAACCGTGCGCTACAACGGCTACCCGGCCGTGCGCATCTCCGGCTCGGCCGCAGCGGGGTCCAGCTCGGGCGCCGCGATGGCCGAGATGGAAGCGCTGGCGGCCAAGTTGCCGCCGGGCTTCGGCTACGAATGGACCGGCCAATCGCGTGAAGAAAAGCTCGCGGGCTCGCAAGCCATCATCCTGTACGGCTTCGCCATCCTGGCGGTGTTCCTGTGCCTGGCCGCGTTGTACGAAAGCTGGACCATCCCGCTCGCGGTGATTCTGGTGGTGCCGCTCGGCGTGCTGGGGGTGCTGCTGGCGACGCTGCTGCGCGCCTATTCCAACGACGTGTATTTCCAGGTCGGGCTGATCACCATCATCGGACTGACGGCGAAGAACGCGATCCTGATCATCGAGTTCGCCAAGGATCTGCAGGCTTCGGGCAAGGGTGTCGTCGAGTCGGCACTCGCCGCGGCCCACCTGCGGTTCCGGCCGATCGTGATGACGTCGCTGGCCTTCGGCCTCGGCGTGCTGCCGTTGTTCCTCGCCTCCGGCGCAGGCTCGGCAAGCCAGCGTGCCATCGGCACCGGCGTGCTGGGCGGCATGGTGACGGGCACCGTCCTCGCCGTGTTCTTCGTGCCGGTGTTCTTCGTTGTCGTGCGGACGGTATTCAAGGGCAGCAAGCGTCAGCAGGAGGCCGACCGCCGCCACGCCGAAGCCGCTGGCATCGAGGAAGAAAAACATGCATAAGAGAAAACTGTTTCCGACCGTTCTCGCCGCGGCCCTGCTCCTGGCCGGCTGTTCCCTGATTCCGACCTACGAACGTCCGGTCGCGCCGGTGCCCACCGTGTTCCCGGGCGACCCGGCGCAGCCCACGGGCACCGCCGCCGCGGCCGTCGTGTGGCAGGACTTCTTCGTCGATCCGCGCCTCGCGAAACTGATCGAGACCGCGCTGGTCAACAACCGCGACCTGCGGGTGTCGGTGCTCAACATCGAGCAAGCCCGCGCGCAGTTCCAGATCCAGCGTTCGTCATTGTTCCCGGCCGTGGGCGTGTCCGGCAGCGGCTCGCGCTCCAGCCCCAATCCATTCGCGGGTTTCAGCAGCGACATTCCCAGCGTGGCATCGCAATACTCGGTCAACCTCGGAATCACCGCCTGGGAGCTCGATTTCTTCGGCCGCATCCGCAGCTTGAAGGACACGGCGCTCGCGCAATACCTCGCCACCGAAGAGTCGCGCAAGGCTGCGCAGATCAGCCTGATCGCCGCCGTGGCGAACGGCTGGCTCACCCTGATCGCCGACGACGAACTGCTGGAGATCACGAAACAGACGCTCGGGACGCGCGACGAATCGGTGCGCCTCACCAAACTGCGCTTCGAGAACGGCGTGTCGTCCGAGATCGACTTCCAACTGGCCAATTCGCTCGCCGAAACGGCGCGTGCGTCGTACGCGCAGCAACAACGCCTGCGGTTGCAGGACGAAAACGCACTCGCGCTGCTGCTCGGCGCCCCGGTGCCCCCAGAAGCCACTGCGGGCGGCGTCGCCGGACTCGACGGCGTGAAGCCGATGCCCGACGTGCCGGCCGGTCTGCCGTCCGACCTCCTGACCGAGCGCCCGGACATCCGCGCGGCCGAGCAGCAGCTGCTTGCCGCCAATGCCAACATCGGCGCAGCGCGGGCGGCGTTCTTCCCGCGCATCTCGCTGACCAGTTCCATCGGCACCGCGAGCAGCGAGTTTTCGAACCTGTTTTCGGCAGGCACCAAGGCGTGGTCGTTCGCACCGCAGATCACGTTGCCGATTTTCGACGCAGGTCGCAATCAGGCCGGACTCGACTCGGCACGTGCAGGCCGCGAGATCGCGGTCGCACAATACGAGAAGTCGATCCAGTCAGCGTTCCGCGAAGTGGCAGACAGCCTCGCCGGACGCGCGACGCTCGGCGAGCAGTACCGCGCGACGCAGGCACAGGCCACAGCCGAAGGCACGCGTTTCCGCCTGTCCGACCTGCGTTACCGCAACGGCATTGCCAGTGCGCTCGACTTGCTCGACGCGCAACGCTCGCAATTCACGGCGCAACAGGCCGCGGTGCAGGTGCACCTGCTGCAGCTGCAGAACCAGGTCACGCTGTACAAGGCGCTCGGGGGCGGCTGGGCTGCGCGTTGAGGCCGGACGGGGCGTCCCTATAATCCCCGGTTGATTAGAAAAAAGCCCCCGATTTTGAGGACGCCATGAGCGCAGACCCGCACTACCAGGCCACAGAAGACGCCCACACCGGCCCGATCAAGAATCCCAAACAGCTGCTGCTGGCGGTATTTTTCTCGTTCATCGTTCCGATCCTGATCATCGTGGGCCTCGTGTCGTACGTGGTATCGGGGACGCATCCGGCGGGCACGGCGGAAGGCGACACCATGTCGCTCTACGGCGTGTCCAAGGACGGACGCGATCGCGAAGTCGCCGAGCGTCTCAAGCGTGTCGGCGCCATCGAGATCCGCGATGCGAACCGCGAACTCGCCGCCGGCGAAACGGTGTTCAAGGCGCAATGCGTGACCTGCCACGGCGCACCCGGCATTCCCGGCGCACCGCACCTGAACGACGCAACGGCTTGGGGCCCACGCATCGGCCAGGGCTACATCGTGCTGCTGGACCACGCACTCAAAGGCAAGGGCGCGATGCCGGCCCAGGGTGGCGGCGACTATGAAGACATCGAGATCGGCCGCGCGGTGGTTTACATGGCCAACGCGGGCGGCGCCAAATTTCCGGTGCCTGACCGTCCTGCCGCGGGTGCCGCCGCACCCGAAGGGACTGCCTCGGGTGCTGCACCGGCTGCGGCGTCGGCTGCACCTGCAACCATGACCCCGGCCAGCACCGCCGCCAAATAAACGACGTCGCTCCTGCGTCGAAAAAAGCCGGCTTCGTGCCGGCTCTTTTACGTCTGCGCGCCAGCTGCGGGACTCATGACGAACGCAAAGCGGCCCGGCAAATCGGCCGCCTGGACCGGCTCCGGCTGCCAGCGGCCCTGCTCGATCGCTTCGGCGGCAATGCCGACATCCTGCGTGTGGACCAGCCCGAGGCCGATCGGCGAGGCGAAGTAGAGCTTGCCGTCCTCGTCCAGCAAACAGGCCGAGGGTTCGACCGGCACACCGGTGTGCGCCGTGACCGAAAAATCGTCCGCCACGCGCCAGACGAACGGTGCGGCTTCCAGTTCCACGTACACGCGCTGCGGCCCGTTCTGAAAGAACCATTGGCCGGCATCGTCATGCTCGTAGTTGCGCTGGATGAAATCGATCAGCTTGTCGTGTCGCAGCAAGGAACCTTTGGCCGTGACGAACGGGCCGGCCGCCTGCGTGCGGTCGTCACGCATATACCAGTTGCCGCGCGCATCGAGGCCGAGCCAGCCATGGCAATGCGGGACGTTGGGCCACTTGGCCAGCGCTTGTTTGACGATGTCATCCATCGCGCGATTTTGCCGCCGACCGGCAGACCACGCCGTCGGTCAAAGCCCTGATTGCGCGGCCAGCCAGCCGCCCACGCGCGCCGGCATGCCGCGCACGTGGCCGGGTGGAAGCCCGAGCGGGAAGCCGACGTGCCCGCCGTGTCTCGGCTGCCACAGCGTCACATGCGATCCGACATCGGCCTGCCGCGGCAGGCTGGCGCCGGGCACGAACGGATCGTTCAGCGCGTTCACCACCAGCGTCGGGATACGGATCATCTGCAGGTGCGGCTTGGCCGAGCCGCGTCGCCAGTAGTCGTCGGTGTCCCTGAAGCCATGCAGCGGCGCGGTGAACACATTGTCGAAGGCATGCAGGTCGCGCGCCGCCATCAGCGTGTCGCGGTCGAACAGACCCGGATGCTGCGCCAGCTTGGCGAGCGCCTTCGGCTTCATGGTCTGCAGGAACATGCGCGTGTAGACCAGCTTGTTGAAGCCACGCCCGATGGCTTCGCCGCCGGCGGCCAGATCGACCGGGGCCGAGACGGCAGCCACGGCCGATGCGATCTTCGCGGCCTCGGTGCCGGCCTCTTCCGCCCAGCGCAGCAACGCATTGCCGCCGAGCGACACGCCAGCCACCAGCATCGGCCCGCCGCCCGACGCGTCGTGCTGCGCGCGCAGGCGTCCGAGGATCCAGCCGATCTCTTCGTAGTCGCCCGAGTGGTAGGCGCGTGGCGCGAGGTTCAGCTCACCGCTGCAACCGCGGAAATGCGGCACCGCGAAGGCCATGCCGCGGGCGGCGGCAAAACCGGCGAACGCCTCGGCGTAATGACTGTGCGACGAGCCTTCGAGGCCGTGGAAGAGCACGAGCAGCGGGCGCGCACCGGGGCCGAGGGCGTCGACGTGGTCGACATCGATGAAGTCGCCGTCGGGCGCCGTCCAGCGTTCGCGCCGGTACGCAGGCAACGGCCCTTCGCTGCGGCGCGCATAAAGAGCAGGCCAGATGGTCTGCAGGTTGCCGCCGGGCAACCAGCGCGGCGCCAGGTAATCGTCGTCCATGGCGCGTTTCAGTGCAGGGTTTGCGGCGCTTCGCCGACTGCATCGGGTTCGCGCGCACTGCCGGGGCTCGCGTGATGCGCCACCATGCGCCAGCCCTGCGGCGTCTTGTGATAGACGTTGGTCGCCAGCACGAAGGCATGGCGCGCGCCTTCGGTCGTGAGCACCTCGATGCGCTCCAGCACGTTGTGCACCGCGCTCGCGATGGATTCGACTTTGCGCACCCGCGCCGGCGTGGCGTGGATCGCGCCGTTGGCGAACATTTGCTCGAACGCCGCGCGGATCGCGACCGTGCCGACCAGCCGCGGGCCGCCGGGATGCACGCAGAACACCTCGTCGTCGTCCGACCAGACGCCCATCAGCGCGTCGATGTCGCCGCGTTGCAGGGCCTCGTAGAACGCGGCTTCGATGTCGTCGGCGGTGTCGCCGAGTGCGGCGACGTTCTTGGTCTTGGGCATGCGGCGAATTTTGCCTCGGCGCGGGCGGGGTCCTCGATTGCAACCCGCTGTGCGCCACGTCGGCGGGCCTTTATCTATGCTACCTTTCCGCCCTGTTTTCGCACTTCACGGGAGTTCTCCATGACCCAGACCTTCAAACGCTTCTTTCTGATGCTGGCCGCGGCCGTCTCGCTGGCCACCCTCACCGGCTGCGGCTACAACGACTTCCAGAAGCTCGACGAGGCCAGCAAGTCGGCCTGGAGCGAGGTGGTCAACCAATACCAGCGGCGCGCCGACCTGGTACCGAACATCGTGGCCAGCGTGAAAGGCGAAGCCGCCTTCGAGCAGGACACGCTCACCAAGGTGATCGAAGCACGCGCCAAGGCGACCTCGATCCAGGTCACGCCCGAGACGCTGAACAACCCCGAGGCCTTCAGCAAGTTCCAGCAAGCGCAGGGCGAACTGTCGAGCGCGTTGTCGCGCCTGATGGTGGTGTCCGAACAGTACCCGCAGCTCAAGGCCAACCAGGCGTTTCGCGACCTGCGCGTGACGCTCGAAGGCACCGAGAACCGCATCACCGTGGCGCGCAACCGCTACATCCAGACGGTAAACGACTACAACGTGCTGGCGCGCAGCTTCCCGACCAACCTCACCGCGAAGGTGATGGGCTACCCGCCGAAGGCCAACTTCAGCGTGCAGAACGAGGCTGAAATCTCCAGGCCGCCGACGGTCGACTTCACCGCCCCAAAGAAGTAAATCTTCAAGCCCAGCATGCTCACAGCCCGCATCTGGCGTGCGCTCGCAGCGGTCTTGTTGATCGCCTTTGCCTGCGGCGGCGCGTGGGCGCAAGGCCTGCTGCCGGTGCCTGCGCTGACCGCGCGGGTGATCGACCAGACCGGCACGCTCGACGCCGCGCAACGCGACAGCCTCGAGGCGAAGCTCGCCGCGTTCGAGCAGAAGAAGGGCTCCCAAATCGTCGTGCTGATGGTGCCCACCACCGGGCCCGAAGACATCGCGAGCTTCGCCAACCGCATTGCCAACGACTGGAAGATCGGCCGCAAGGACGTCGGCGACGGCGTGCTGCTGATCGTCGCCAAAGACGATCGCAAGATGCGCATCGAAGTCGCCAAGACGCTCGAAGGCGCAGTGCCCGACCTCGCCGCGGCCCGCATCATCGACGAGCAGATGAAGCCGCGCTTTCGCGACAACGACTTTGCCGGCGGCATCGGCGCGGCGCTCGACCAGCTCACCGCACGCATCAGCGGCGAAGCGCTGCCGGAAGTGGCCGCGCGCAACGGCGGCGAGCGTGGCGGTGCACTCGGTGGCGGCCAGGGCATCGACTGGGGCGAACTCGGCATCTTCCTGTTTGTCGGCGTGCTGGTCGTGGGGCGTGTGGCGCGCTCGATTTTCGGCAACAAGCTCGGGCCACTGGTCACGGGCATCGGCGCCGGCGTGATCGCGATCGTCGTCACCTCCAGCGTGGTGCTCGCCGTGATCGCCGCCGTGGTGGCGCTGATCTTCACCCTGTTCTCCGGCGCGATCCCGCTGCCGATCGGCGGCATGGGCGGCGGCGGTGGACGGGGCGGCGGCTGGGGTGGCGGCGGATTCGGCGGCGGCTCGTCGGGTGGCGGTTTCAGTTCCGGCGGTGGCGGCAATTTCGGTGGCGGCGGCGCCTCGGGGGACTGGTGACCATGGCGCACGCAACAGGTTTCTGGGCGCGGGTCGCGCGCATCTGGCGTCACCGCTGGATCGACGAGGCCGGGGTGCGACGCGTGCTGCCCGTCGAGCTGCTTGCACGGCTCGGCCAGCGCGTGGGCGCCAGCGAGCAACGCCACAGCGGCGAGATCCGCATC